>JAUIDW010000378.1 GCA_030428395.1 bacterium
GCTCGTTTCGTGCGCCGCGGTGCTCGCGCTGCTGCTGCCGCGGCTCGGCCTCGACGCGCCGCCGACGCTGGCGGAGCTCGTGCCGGGGCCGCTGTCCCCCTGGACGCGGCGCCTGGCGGGGGGCGGCGTGGCGCTGGCCCTGCTGGGACACGTCTCGGCCGCCCGCACCGCGCGCCGCCGCGACCTGTACGAGCGGCTCGAGCGCGCGATCGACCCCGCCGGGACCCCCGGTCGCAGCTGACCCCGGCGCCGGTCGCGCTCCCCCGGAACCTCGACACCGGGGCGGCGACGGGGCCCGCGAACGGGTCCCGGCGAGGGCGCCGCCGTACGGCTGCATCCGCGCGGAGGCGGAGGGCGAAGCCCAGGCCACAGCGGGAAGGCGAACGTCTCGCCCGTCCCGACCCCCCGATCCCGGATTCCCTACCGAGGTGCATTCCATGCTGCTGACCACCCTCCTCGCCGCCTCCCTCGCCGCTCCGATCGGCGACGGCTGCTGCTCGAAGCCGAAGACGCAGGCCGCCTACGCGGTCGCGAACGAGTCCAGGAACATCGTCGAGACCGCCGTCGCGGCCGGCTCCTTCAATACGCTGGCCGCCGCGCTGAAGGCCGGCGAGCTGGTCGGCGCCCTGCAGGGCGACGGCCCCTTCACCGTCTTCGCGCCCACCGACGAGGCCTTCGCCAACCTGCCGGCGGGCACGCTCGAGTCGCTGCTGAAGCCCGAGAACAAGGGCACGCTGCAGGCCATCCTGAAGTACCACGTCGTCGCGGGCGAGCTGCCGGCCTCGAAGGTGGTGAAGAGCCCGTTCGCGACCACGCTGAACGGCCAGCGCGTCGACATCGAGGTCACCGACCAGGGCGTGATGATCGACGGCGCGCGCGTCTCGACGACCGACATCCGCTGCTCGAACGGCATCATCCACGTCATCGACTCGGTGATCCTGCCCAGCACCGACGACATCGTCGCGACGGCCGTGGAGGCCGGCAGCTTCAAGACCCTCGCCGCCGCGCTGCAGGCCGCCGGCCTGGTCGAGGCTCTGCAGGGCGACGGTCCCTTCACCGTCTTCGCCCCGACCGACGAGGCCTTCGCCAAGCTGCCCGCCGGCACCGTCGAGTCGCTGCTGAAGCCCGAGAACAAGGCCAAGCTGACCGCGATCCTCACCTACCACGTCGTCCCGGGCCGCGTGTACTCCGACGCCGCCGCGAAGGGCGCCGAGGTGACCACGCTGCAGGGCGGCAAGCTCCGGACGAAAGGCAGCGACGGCGGCGTCTACGTCAACGGCGCCAAGGTGGTGTCGGCCGACCTCGAGACCTCGAACGGCGTCATCCACGTGATCGACTCGGTGATCCTGCCCGAGTGACCGCACCCTGACGGTCTCGCCCGGAGGGGTCGCCGGCAGGTCCGGCGGCCCCTCCGCCCTTTTCCCGCCACCCCCGGAGGAACCGACCGTGACCGCGCCCACTCACTTCGTCGTCGGAGCCACCGGCGGCATCGGCTCCGCGCTCGCGCGGCGCCTGCGCACGTCCGGCGCCGAGCTGGGCCTAGCGGCCCGCGGCGAGGAGCGCCTGGCGCCTCTGGCGGCCGAGCTCGGCGCCGACGCCTTCCCCCTCGACGCCACCGACGTCGCGGCCGTCGAGGACGCGGTGAAGCGCTTCGCGGAGGCCCGCGGACGCCTCGACGGCGTCGTCTGCTGCGCCGGCTCGCTGCTGCTGAAGCCCGCGCACCGCACGTCGCCGGCGGAGTGGCGCGAGACGCTCGCCGCCAACCTCGACACCGCCTTCGCGACGGTGCGCGCCGGGGCCGCGGCGATGATGCGCACCGGCGGCTCGATCGTGCTGTGCTCGTCGGCCGCGGCGCGCACCGGGCTCGCGAACCACGAGGCCATCGCCGCGGCCAAGGCCGGGGTGATCGGGCTGACGCTGTCGGCGGCCGCCTCGTACGGCCCGCGCGGCGTCCGCGTGAACGCGGTGGCCCCGGGCCTGGTGCGGACGCCGCTGACCGAGCCGCTGCTGGCCGCCCCGGCCGCGGCCAGGGCCTCGGAGTCCATGCACGTCCTCGGACGCCTGGGCGAGCCCGACGACGTCGCCGCCGCCATCGCCTGGCTGCTGGACCCCGCGCAGTCCTGGGTCACCGGCCAGGTGCTCGGGGTGGACGGCGGACTGGGCGCCGTCCGCGCCCGCTAGGCCGTCCGCCGCGGCGGGACGAAATCCGCGGATCGGTGCGGGCAGCCGCGCCGCCCGCCGCTCCCGGACCTCCGGAAGGCGACCGCCGCGACGGAGCGGCGGCGCGCGAACGAGGACCGCAGAGCGCCGCGAGGCGGCGAGGACGGAACGGATGGAACGACCGAGCACGGGGGCCGGCGGCCCCACGGCGGGCGCGGACGGGCGCCGGCGGAACCGCGGGAAACGGCGCCCCCGGGCCCTGGCGGCGGGGGCGGCCCTGCTGCTGGCGGCGCCCGCGCTGGCCCAGGAGACGGCGCGCATCAGCGAGACGGCCCTGGGCGGCCAGGCCTGGGACGAGTCGAGCTGGGCCTCGCTGTCGGCCGACGGGCGCCACGTCGCCTTCAACAGCGCCTGGGACGGCTTCGCCCTCGCCGACGCGAACGGCGAGTACGACGTGTTCGTGAAGGACCGAGCCACCGGCGCGGTCGAGTGGATCAGCCGCGCGGCCGACGGCGGCGCGGGCAACGCGGGCTCCTCGACGCCGTCGATCTCGGCCAACGGGCGTCACGTCGCGTTCTCGAGCATGGCGTCGAACCTGGCGCCGCTCGACTTCAACGGCACGTCCGACATCTTCGTCCACGACCGCTGGACCGGGACCACCGAGCGGATCACCGACGCCCTGGGCCTCGACCTGGCGGCGAACGGCTCGAGCTACCAGCCGGTGATCTCGGCCGACGGGCGCTTCGTGGCGTACACGAGCCTGGCCAGCAACCTGGTCGTGGGCGACGCGAACGCCACCCAGGACGTCTTCCTGCACGACCGCATCGCCGGGACGACCGTGCGCGTGAGCCTCAACGGCATCGGCGGCGACGCGAACGGCGGGTCCAGCGCCCCGTCGATCTCCGCGAACGGACGCTTCGTCGCGTTCCAGAGCGCCGCGACCAACCTGGTCGCCGCCGACACGAACGGACAGATGGACGTGTTCGTCCACGACGCCGAGCTGGGCGGGACGGAGCGCGTCAGCGTGTTCGGCGCCGGCATCCAGCTCGGCGGCGGCTCCCACGAACCCTCGATCTCCGGCGACGGGCAGCGCGTGGCCTTCTCGACCACGGCGTCGCTCGGGCTCGGGATCGACTTCAACGGCACCTTCGACATCGCGGTCCGCGACCGCGCGTCGGCGACGCTGATCCCGATCAGCCTTACGCCCGGCGGGACCACGGGGAACGGCCCCTGCGGCCGTCCGGCGCTCTCGGGCGACGGCCGCTACGTGGCCTACGACAGCACGGCGGACGACCTGGTCGCGCTGGACACGAACGGCGGCACCGACGTGTTCCGGGCCCGGGTCAGCGCGGTCGCCCTCGGGACGCGGCGCATGAGCGTCGCGAGCGACGGCAGCGAGACCTTCGGCGGCTCGACGAAGCCCGCGATCACGGAGGCGGGCCAGCAGGTCGCGTTCCAGTCGTTCGCGAACGACCTGATCTCCGGCGACGTCGGCTTCCAGGACGTGTTCGTGCGCAACCTGGGCCCCGACTTCCCCGCGATCTTCTGCCAGGGCAAGGTCGCGTCGAACGGCTGCGTGCCGGAGATGTCCTTCGCGGGCGTCCCGCGCGTCAGCGGCAGCGAGCCCTTCCACGTCCTCGGCCACAACTTCGCCCAGGGCGAGCACGGCCTCCTGGTCTACGGCACGAACGGCCGCGGAAACCTGGACTTCCACGGCGGGAAGCTGTGCGTCAAGGCGCCGTTCCAGCGCTGGCTGCCGGTCAAGCAGGCGAGCCTGATCGGCGTCACGCTCTGCTCGGGCACGCTGAGCCGCAACTTCAACGCGCGCATCCGCTCGGGGACCGACCCCGTGCTGACCGCCGGCCAGGTGGTGCAGGCCCAATGGGTCGCGCGCGACCCGGGCGACCCGTTCGGCGACGCGCTGGCCGACGGGCTCGAGTTCACGATCGGCAACTGAGCTCGCTCCGACCCCGCGGCGGCCCGGCGGCGATGCGACCGCCGGCCCCGCGGCCCCTCCGGCGGTCCGGCCCCCCTCCCGGACGGGGCCGGGCCGCCGCTTCGCGTCCGGAGGGCGCGCGGATGGCCGCGAGGTGGGCGCGAGAAAACCGGGATCGGGGCGGGCGCTCCCGCCGGCCGCGGGTCCCGGCGCCGTGGGCAGCGCACGGACGCGCCCCCCACACCCCCGACACCGACCCCGACACACCGGAACGTCCACCACCATGCAGCACCGCCATCGCACCCCCCGCCGCCTCGCGCGGACGGCGCTCCTCGCCGCCGCGGCCGCGGCTCCCCTCGCCGCGCAGGACACGAGCCGCGTCAGCCTCTCCGCCACGGGCGCCGAGCTGGCCGGCAACTCCGGCCTGCCGGCCCTCTCGCGGGACGGACGCCACGTCCTGTTCGTCGCGACCGTCGACGGCGTGGTGCCGGGCGACGCGAACCTCGCCTTCGACGCCTTCCTGCACGACCGCGCCACCGGCGAGGTCGAGCTGATCAGCGCCCTGCCGGCGACCGGCCTGCCCGGCAACGACGACTCGGTGCCGCGCGACGTGTCCGCGGACGGCCGCTTCGTCGCCTTCTCCAGCCGCGCTTCGGACTTCGCGCCCGGCGACGCCAACGGGACGTTCGACGTGTTCGTTAAGGACCGCGCGACCGGGGACGTCGAGCTGGTCTCGGTGAACGTCGGCGGCACCCCCGGCAACGGCCCGAGCTCGCGCTGCGCGCTGTCCGCCGACGGGCGTTTCGTCGCGTTCGAGAGCGCCGCGACCGACCTGGTGGCCGGCGACGCCAACGGCGAGTTCGACGTGTTCCTGCGCGACCGCCTGCTGGGCGTGACGCCCAAGGACTATGACATCGCCACGGACGCGACCGTCGCGCAGGTGGTATCGCTCTTTCCCAACACCATTGCGGTAGGCGCCGCATTCGGCGTGGCCATTGTCGTAGAGGGCGGGCATCACTTTGAAGTGGC
>JAUIDW010000379.1 GCA_030428395.1 bacterium
TGCTGCTGCTCCTGCCGCTCGTCCTGCTGGCCGCGCTCGCGTGGTGGCTCGTCGGGGACGCGCCGCCGGTCGAGACGGCGGGGCGCGCGCCCGCGGAGGGACTGGCGGACGCGCGGGACGCGGCGGCGCTGCGCGGCGTGGACGCGGAGGCGAAGTCCGTCGCGGACGGGCCGGCGCGCGCGGAGCTGGCGGCCGCGCAGCCGGAGGTGGAGGCCGAGGCGGCGCCGCCTCCCGAGGAGGGCGTGGTCTTGTTCGTCACCGACGTGCACGGGCGGCGGATCGCCGGGGCGACGGTCGGGTGGCGGCGCGAGGAAGCGGAGGTCGAGGGCGAGACGACCGCGGACGACGAGGGCGTGGCGGAGCTGCCGCTCGAGACGCCGCTGCCGCGCACGCGCGTGTGGGCCCAGGCCGAGGGGTTCGCGCGGGCCAGCGTGCGGGCGTCGGGGTCGCGGCCGTTCACGCTGCGGCTGGCGCCGCTGACGCAGCTCACGGGGCGCGTGCTGGAGGCGGGGACGCGGCGGCCGCTGGCGGGCGTCGAGCTGCGCGTCGAGCACCCCGGGTGCGGCGACTGCGACGGGCACGACGCGGCGTCGGGGCCCGACGGCGCCTACGCGTACCCGGCCATCCCGGCGGACGTGGACCTGACGATCCGCGCGCGCGGGACGGACGTCGGCGAGCAGGCGGTGCGGCTGCGGCTGGCGCTGGAGGAGGGCCCGCACGCGCACGACCTGGTGCTCGAGCGCGGCACGCTGCTGCGCGGCACGGTGGTCGACCTCGTCACGGGCACCGCGCTCGAGGGCGCCGCGGTCTCCGCCGCGGGCAGCCGGCTGGGCGGCGTCGAGACCGACGCGGCCGGACGCTTCGAGCTGCGAGCGGTGCCGGCATCGACACGCCACCGCGGGCAGGGATCGCCGCCGGTCGTGGTCGAGGTCGAGCGCGACGGCTGCAGCACCCTGCGCGCCGACCTCACGAGGTCGGGCGCCGACCTGGACGCGCCGCTCGAGCTGCCGCTCGTCCTCGCGGCGCGCCTCGAGGGCGTCGTGCGCGACGACGCCGGCGAGCCCGTCGCCGCGGCGTCCGTCCAGCTGCTCGAAGGCGACGGCTCGGGGCACCTGGTGGAGCTCGGCTACGTGGAGTACGTGGAGGAGGAGCCGGAGGTCCCCGAGGACGCCGGGCCGCTACCGCCTTCGCCGCTGGACGACCTGCCCGAGGGGTGGGAGATGGTCCCGGCCACGCGCGGGATCACCGAGACCGACGCGTCGGGGCGCTACGTCCTCGAGGGCCTGCGGCCGTGGACCGCCCACGTCGCCTTGCGCGCGCGGCGCGAGGGATACGAGACCGTCGAGCTCGACCTGGACGGCACGCCGGCCGCCGGCGAGACCCTGCGGCGGGACCTCGTCCTGGTGCGCGCCGCGCAGAGCGTCGTCGTCGGCACCATGACCGTGAACGGCAACCCGGTCCACGGGCGCGTTCACTGGCGGCAGCGCGGATCCTCGGGCTCGGAGCTGGTGATCCAGGGGCCGTTCCGGCTGGAGCTGGAGCCGGGCCCGGTGGAGCTCGAGGCTCGCCCCCTGGGCTACGACAGGGACACGCCGCTGCTCCCCGGGGTCGAGGGGCACCTGCGGAGCGTCGAGGTGCCCGAGCGGGGCGAGGTCCGCGCCGACCTGACGCTGCGCTACGAGCCCGCGACCGTCCGCGGCCGGATCGTGGACGACGCGGGCGAGCCGGTCCCGGGCGTCTACGCCTACGCCACGCTGCCGGACCTGCTCTGCGGGCGCTCGGCGCCGACGCCCGACGACGGTTCGTTCGAGATCGAGGTCCCCGCCGCGGGCGGACCGTACACCGTGACGGGCCACCAGGGGCGCCGTCGCGCGATCGTGGAGGGCGTCGCTGCCGGCCGCGAGGACGTCGTGATCGTCCTGCCGCGCGCCGCCGAGCTGCGCCTGCGCGTGCGCGACGCCGCGACCGGCGCGCCGCTCGAGGCCACGGTCGAGTACCGCAGGAACGCGAGCGAGCACCGCCGGCGCTCGTGGAGCCTCGGACACCCCGACCCCGACGGCTGGCGCATCGTCGGGCTGCCCGCGGGGTCGGTCGACGTGCGCGTGGCGGACGCCGCGGGCGAGTACCTGCCGCTCGACGCGCCGGTCGTGCTGGCGCCCGGGGCGGAGACGGTGCTCGACGCGGGGCTCGAGCGCGGGACGACGGTCGAGCTCGTGTTCGAGCCGCCGCTGCCCGAGGGAACGAAGTTCCTGCTGCTCCCCGCCGAGCTCGTCCCGTCCGGAACGGAGGCGGCCTCCCTGCGCACCGTGCTCCGCGACGTGGACCTCGACGTCGGGCGCCTGGTGGCGCCCGCCGGCGCGCGGGCCGAGCTGCGCGGGCTGGCGCCGGGCGCCTACGTGCCCTTCGCCGCGGTCGGCGAGGAGCCGCTGGAGGCCCTCTGGACGCCCGCCCGGGTTCAAGTCTCCGTAAAGGAGCCGAGGATCGAGCTACGCTGGCGGGCTGGCCGGTGACGCGCCCGGCGCCCCCATGCCCGCACGCAAGCTGCTCCTGCTGAGCCCGGCGCTCGTCGTCGCCGCCCTCCTGCTCGCCCTCCGCGTGTCGCCCGGGCCCCCGACCGTGCTCGCGGCCCCGCCGGCGGACCTCGCCGCGGCCGCGGATCCGTCGGCGCCGGCGCCGGAGCGCGCGGCGGTCCGCGACGAGCCGGACCGCGTCCGCGCCGCCGCCCCCGCCGCGGCCCCGGCCGTGTCCGCGTCGCCCCCGGGCGCGCCCGCCGCGAAGTCCGCTGCGCCGGCGGTCCGCGCGCGCGTCGTCGACGCCGGGACCGGCGACCCGGTCCGCGGCGCGCGCGTCGCCTGGTCGCAGGGCGAGCGCTCCGGAACCGGCTCGACCGACGCCGACGGCGCGCTGGGCCTGCCGCTCGACCTGCTGGGCCCGCGCGTCGAGCTGCGCGTGGACTCGCAGGGGTACGTCGCGCTCGAGCGCACCGTCGAGGTCGAGCGCGAGCTCGAGCTGCAGCTGCGCGCACCGGCGCGGCTCTCCGGCCGCGTGCTCGCGGCGGACACCGGCGTGCCCGTGGCCGGCGCGCGCCTCGTCGTCCGCTCGCCGGGGACGCGCGCGGAGTCCGCGAGCGACGCGCGCGGCGCCTACGCGCTCGAGGGCGTCCCGCGCGGCGCGCCGCTGCGCGTCGAGGTCGTCGCCGACGGCTTCCCGGCGCGCGCCTTCCGCCTGCGGATCGAGGCCGGGGCCGCCGAGGCGCGGCGCGACCTCGAGCTGGTCCACGGCCTGCGCTTCCGCGGCCGCGTCGTCGACCGCGACACCGGCGCGCCGATCCCCGACGCGACGCTGACGAGCGGCTGGATCGAGTCGGACGTGCGCACCGCCGACGCCAGCGGCGCCTTCGACCTCGAGTACCGCGCCGACCCTCGCGCCGGCGCGCCGTGGGTCCGCGTGGACGCGCCCGGGCACTGCTCGCTCGTCGTCCACCTGCCCGACGAGCCGCGCGCGGACGTCGCGCTGCCGCTCGTGCGCCCGGGGTGGATCGAGGGCGTCGTGCGCGACGAGCGCGGCGCCCCGGTGCCGGGCGCGAAGGTCACGTTCCTGGGCCTGCGCCGCGCCGGGACCGTGTCACCCGCCCGCGAGGGCGACGCGCCGTGGCCGCGGCCGTGGCGCTACGCGACGCCGGAGCTCGAGGCGGTCACCGCGGACTCCGACGGGCGCTTCCGCAGCCCGCCCATTCCCCGCGCGGGCCCTCGCACCGCTGCCGGCGCGAAGTCCGCCTCCGGCGAGTGCCGCCTGCGCGTCGAGGCGCCCGGGTTCGTCCGCGGCGACGCGACCGCCCGCGTGCCGGCGACCGACGAGACCGTGGCGGTCGAGGTCGAGCTCGCGCGCGCGCCCGCGGCGGCGTCGGTGCGCGGTACGGTGACGCTGAACGGCGTGCCCTGCCCCGGCGCGCTGCAGTGGAAGGCCGGCGGCGAGCGCGGCCGCGTCCAGGTGCCGCACGGCGAGCTGGCGCTGGACGACCTGCCGCCCGGTCCGGCGACGTTCACCTTCCTGCCCTTCGGGCGCGTGCGCGGCGCGGCCGAGCGCGTGGGCGGCCTGCGGCGCGAGCTGGAGCTCGCGGCCGGCCGCGAGGCGCGCCTGGACCTGGAGCTGGTCTCTCCTCTGGGCGAGGTGCGCGGACGCGTCGCCACGCTGGGCGGCGAGGCGCTGGCCGGCGAGCGCGTCGTCGCCGCGCTGGGCGACGCCGCCTACGAGACGCGCTCGGACGCGAGCGGCACGTACTGGCTCGAGCTGCCCGACCTCGGCGAGCCGTGGACGCTGGTCTGCCGCCCCGGCGCGCAGCAGGAGCGCCGCACCGGCGTGGCGCCGGGCGCGGTCGTCGACTTCGTGTTCCCGACGTACGCCGACGTCCGCGTGCGCGCCCGCGACGCGCGCACCGGCGTCGCGGTCGAGGGGCTGCGCATCGCCTGGACGCCCGCCGGCGACGCGGGCTCGCCCGCCCGGTTCGGCGCGCCGCGCGACGTGCGCGTCACCGGCCCGCACACCGACGGCTGGTCCACCGCCGGCCTGCCGGTCGGCCGCGTGGACCTGCGCGTCGAGGCGCGCGGCTA
The DNA here is from genome assembly GCA_030428395.1 of bacterium. Lineage (GTDB taxonomy): Bacteria > Planctomycetota > UBA1135 > UBA1135 > JAUIDW01. The sequence continues at coordinate 4,611 of JAUIDW010000379.1, forward strand.
CCTGGCGACGACGCTGCGCGACGTGGACGTGTTCGGGCGCGGGGCCACGCCCGAGCTCGAGGTCGACCTGGCGCGCTGGGCGACGGTCGACGTCGCGCTCGCCGACGGCGTACCGCCCCTGCCGCGCGGCACGTTCCTGTTCCTGGTCGAGGAGGAGCGCTGGCCCGAGCTGCGCTTCGACCCGCGCCCCGGCGGCCCCGTGCCGACCTTCGACGGCCGCGACGAGAACGACGCCGCCCGCCGCGCCGTGCGCCTGGGCGCCGACGGCCGGGCCCGCGTCAGCGGCGTCGGCGAGGGCGTGCTGCGCTTCAAGACGATCGGGGCCGACGTCGTGATCGAGCCGGCGGTCGTCGTGCTGCCTCGGGTCGAGCCCGGGCCGGTCCGCGTGCGCTGGTCGTGGCGCGACCGGCGCGGCGCGCGGTAGGCTCTGCGGCGCCGCGCGGTCCGCGCGAGCTCGCCGTGCCGCTCCGCTCCCAGCCCTCCACCCCC
>JAUIDW010000380.1 GCA_030428395.1 bacterium
CGGCCGCCCGCCGAGCTGGCGCCGGGCGACCCGCGCGCCGCGCACGCCCCGGCCCGGCGCGCTGCGCGAGCGCGCGGCGCGGGCGCGCCTCGTGCACACATTCCTGCACCACGAGCTGCAGGCCGCCGAGCTGTTCGCCTGGGCGCTGCTGCGCTTCCCGGCGGCGCCGCGCGCGTTCCGCCGCGGCCTGCTGCGGCTCGCGGGCGACGAGCTGCGGCACCTGGAGCTCTACCGCGCGCACCTCGCGACCCTGGGCGCGGCGCCGGACGCGCACCCCGTGCGCGACTGGTTCTGGGAGCGGGTCCCGACCTGCCGGTCGCCCGCGCAGTTCTGCGCCCTGGTCGGCCTGGGGCTGGAGGGCGGCAACCTGGACCACACGGCGCGCTTCGCGCAGGCCTTCGAGGCGGCCGGCGACGCCGCCGGCGCGGCCCTCCTCCGGCAGGTGGGGGAGGAGGAGGTCGCCCACGTGCGCTTCGGCCGGGTCTGGTTCCGGCGCCTGGCCGGGGCGGCGGACTTCGAGACCTGGCGGGCGGCCCTGCCCGCGCCGCTGACGCCGAGCGTCCTGCGCGGCCGACCCCTGGAGCGGGGCGCCCGGCGCCGGGCGGGGCTGGACGACGCCTTCCTGGACGCCCTCGAATCCTGGGAGGCCGCGGGGGGGTCCGCCGGCCCGGGGGGCTCTGGTACCGTATGAGGTGCTGCGCGCTTCCCCGAAGTCCCCAGAAGAGGATCCCAACGTGCGTCTCCTAGGCTTTCTCGTCTTCCTGCTCCTCGTCGTCGGCGTCGTCGGCTACTTCCGCGGCTGGATCTCGTTCACCAGCGAGACGCAGGCCGGCGACCGCTCCTTCTCCATCCAGGTGAACGAGGAGGGCATGAAGGACGACCTCTCGCGGGCGAAGTCCAGGGTCTCCGACCTGCTCGAGAACATCGGCAGCGGCGAGGTCTCCGGCACCGTCGAGTCGGTGAACGTCCGCAAGCGCACCATGGTCGTGCGCACCGACGACGGCGAGACGGTCACGCTCGACCTGCCCGAGGCGCTGTCCTCGCAGCTCTCCGGATTCCGCGCCGGGGACGCCATCAACGTCGAGGTCGACGACGCGCAGGTGAAGAGCCTCCGCCCGGGCAAGTGAGCCGCCGCGGGCCCCCCCGGGGGCCCGCACGCGTCCGTCCCGGCGCGCCGGGCGCCCGCCTTGGCGCCGTCGCCGCGAGTGTGCGAGAGTGGGGCCGGCCGGCCAGCCGCCTTGCCCCCCCGGACCCGAGGAGATTCCATGGGCCGCTCTCGCCTGCACGCGCTCGCCCTCGCGGCCGCGTGCTTCCTGTTCGCCGCCCCCGCGGCGCGCACCGCTCCCGCCGTGGGGCCGCAGCCGGTCGTCACGTTCCGGCTGCAGTCCCCGCAGGACGGCGCGTTCGTGTCCCCCGGACAGCTCGTCGTCCTGCGCCTGAAGGTCTTCGTCAGCGGCGACAACGCCGGCCTGGCCCTGGGCCTGGTCGACCTCGTCCAGGACCCGACCAACCCGGAGCTGTTCGACCTGCCCCCGGGCCGCGCGCCCGCGGCGATGGCGGAGTTCGACCGCCCGCTGGGCTTCGCGAACCCCGACCCGGCCGACCCGTGGGGCTCCGGCTACGGCGGCGTCCAGGTCGGGCCCGCCGGCGCGCGCGACCTCGTCCAGATCGGCGGGGCGCAGAACACGTTCGGCTTCGCGCCGCCCTGCGTCGGACCGGCCGCCGACGTCTGCCAGGGCCAGGGCACCGTGGTGCGCTCGGGCGTCGGGCAGGGGCCGAACGGCCAGCTGCTCGCGGTCGTGCGCTTCCCGGCGCCGGCCACCCCGGGCACCTACGGCTTCCGGATCGACGGCGCCGTGGCGACGGTGCTCGACCAGGTCGTGGCGGGCGGCGCGTCGACCGTCCGGCACGCGCGCGCGCAGATGAACTTCGACACCGTGGGGTTCACCGTCCAATGAGCGCCCCGCTGCCCCTCGCGCGCGCCGCGCGCCTCCTGCGCCACGCGCCCGCCGTCGCGCTGCTCGCCGCCGCCCTGGCCGCGCCGGCCGCCGCCCAGGTCGAGGTCGTCCTGCCGCGTCCGGGGACGACGCTGAACCGCGTCCACGCCCAGTTCCGCTGGCCCGCCTTCCCGGCGCTCGTCAGCGACTACGAGCTGCAGGTCGTCGAGGACGACGGCAGCGCCAACCCGTTCGTGGGCGGCTTCCCGATCCGGTTCCACGACGTGCCCGCGGCCGAGCCGCGCACGGTGGTCGAGTCGGGGCTCGAGTTCGGCAAGCCCTACGCCTGGCGCGTCCTGGCGTTCGTCGGCAACCCGCCGGCGCGCACCGTCAGCGCCGTGTACCGCTTCGAGGTCGCGCCGCTGCCGCCGGAGGTCCCCCCGATGGTCGTGACCGTCCCGCCCGGGGCGGTCCCGGTCGAGCCGGGCGTCGTGATGCTGAACCACACCGGGCTCACGGGCCCGCACACGGGCGGCGCGCTGCTGACCGTCGACGCCGCGGGGCGCGTGCTGCACTTCCTGAACCCCGCGCCGCGCTTCGGCGACCTGCGGCAGCTGCGCGACGGGCACCGCGACGGGCGCCTGCTGTGGGTGCGCCCCTCGCCCGTGATGCTGGGCGGCGGCGGGCGCGCCTTCGAGACGACCCTGGACGGCGGGATCGTCTGGGCGTCCCCGGACGTGACGCTGCCGGGTGGCGCGGACGCGTACTCGGTGCACCACGAGGTGTTCCCGATGCCCGACGGCGACTACCTGGCGCTGGTCCAGGACGACCGCACCCTGATCATCGCGGGGCAGCCGCGCGACTACGCCGGCGACCGGATCGTGCAGTTCGACCACCACACCAGCGAGGTCGTGTGGACGTGGAGCACGTTCGACGACTACTCGCTGCGCGACTTCCACCCGAACATCGGGCCGTCGGACTGGACGCACGGCAACGCCGTGGTGTTCGACGACGCGACCGGGCGGATCTACACGTCGATGCGCAGCATCTCGCGCATCAGCTGCCTCGACTACGCGAGCGGCGCGCTGCTCTACAACATGGGCGAGCAGGACTGGCCGGGCATGGACGTCGCGTTCGGCGACAACCTGTTCTCGTTCCAGCACGCGCCGCAGCCGCTGCCCGGCGGCAACCTGCTGATCTACGACAACGGCAACGAGCGCGAGCCGCTGACCGACCCGCGCCAGTCGCGCGCGATCGAGCTCGCCTTCGACGACCCGCTGCAGCCGACCGCGGCGTCCATCGTGTGGGAGTACCGGCTCGAGGACGACCAGGGCCAGCCGCTCTTCACGGCCTTCGTCGGCGACGCCGACCGGCTGCCGGGGGGCCACACGCTGGTGACCGCCGGCCGCGCGGCGATCGTGGACGAGGTCGACGCCCAGGGGAACCTGATCTGGCGCCTGACCCTCGACGTGGGCTTCCCGACGAACCTGCTCTACCGGGCGGAGAAGGTCCCCGCGCTGGTCGTCGACCTGCCGGGGGACACCGACGGGGACCAGGACCTCGACCTGGCGGACCTCGCCGGGCTCCAGGTCGGCTTCACCGGTCCGGGGCCGGCCGCGCTGCCCTTCCCCGAGCGCCTGTCGGACCACGACGGCGACGACGACCTCGACGCGGCCGACGTGGTGGCCTTCGTCTCCTGGGGGACGGGGCCGGCCCGCTGAGAGGGCGACCGCCGGGCCGGGCCCCGGGGGACTCCGCGCGGGGGACCCGTAAGGCCTGGCCCGGTTTCCGCGCCGGGGTTCAGGCGGGGCCGGCGGGCGCTCGATAGCTCGGACGGCATGGTGGGGACCCGGGACATCGAGGAGCGGGACGCGGTGCGCTGCCCGGACTGCGGGCAGACGTTCCACGCACGGGGGCTGGCGTCGCACCGGCGCCACAAGCACGGCGCGGGCGCGTCCGACGACGCGGCCGCGGACCCCGCGGCGGGGTCGGACCTCGAGGCGGTCGGCGCGGCGCTGCCCGCCGAGGCCGCGGGGGCCCCGGCGGCGGGAGGGCCCGTGCCGGCGCCGCCGACGGAGGACTCGGCCGAGAGCTCCCTGCGCGAGATCGCGCGGGCGCTGCGGACCATCGGGCGACGGCTCGAGGGCATCGAGTCGCTGCTGGCCTCCAGCGCGTCGCGCTGGTCGAGCAAGCGGATCTCCCGGGAGGAGGAGCTGCTGCACCTGCAGCGCGAGCTGGCCGAGGTCTTCGACGCGGTCGAGCGCGAGAAGGTGGCCGCCCGGCGGCGCCTCGAGAACTGGGGCGGCCAGCCGCGGACTCCCCAGGAGGAGGACATGGAGCGCGAGGCGCGCCAGCGCCTGGGCGAGCTCCGCCGGCGCCAGGCCATCCTGCTCTTCCGCATCGGCGACGACCTGCCGGCGCTCGACGGCGGGCGCACGGTGCGCCGCCTGGACCCGCTGTAGGCCCGCGGCGGACCCCGCCGGCCCGGCCGCCGGCGAAAGGGGCGGAAAAGCCCGAGTCGGATCCTCGCGCCCCGGCACCCCCGGGAGTACGTGGAAGCGATGGTCCCCGACCCCACGCCCGAGGCGCTGCTCGAGCACGCCGACTGGGTCGCCGCCCTGGCGGCGCGGCTGGTCTCCGACCCGGCCCAGGCCGACGACCTCGTCCAGACGACGTGGCTCGAGGCCCTGAAGAGCCGGCCGGGCGAGATCCGCAACCCGCGCGCCTGGCTGGGGGCCGTCGTCCGCAACGCCGCGCGCCAGTGGCGCCGGGGCGAGGACCGGCGGCGACGCCGCGAGGAGAGCGCGGCCGAGCGCGAGGCGTGGCCCTCCGCCGCCGAGCTCGTCGAGCGCGCCAACCTCCAGCGCGAGGTCGTGGGCCGCGTCGTCGACCTCGACGAGCCGTACCGGACCACCGTGCTGCTGCGCTTCTTCGAGGGCCTGCCGCAACGCGAGATCGCCGTCCGCATGGACTGCCCGGTCGCGACCGTGAACACGCGGCTCCAGCGCGCCCTGGCGCGGCTGCGCGAGCGCCTCGACACGGACTACGGCGACCGCTCGACGTGGTCGGCCGCGCTGCTGCCGCTGCTGGCGCTCGCCGGTCCGCGGGCGGCGCGCGTCGCGCTGCCCGCCGGCGCC
>JAUIDW010000381.1 GCA_030428395.1 bacterium
CGTCCTCGACGCGCGCCTTCTTCTCCTTCATCTCGGCCTCGGTCGCGGCGCCGACGTTGATCTGCGCCACACCGCCGGAGAGCTTCGCCAGGCGCTCCTGGAGCTTCTCCTTGTCGTAGTCCGACTTGGTGTTGTCCATCTCGGCGCGGATCTGCTGGATCCGGCCCTGGATGGCCTGCTTCGAGCCGGCGCCCTCGATGACGGTCGTGGCGTCCTTGGCCACGATCACCTTGCGGGCGGTGCCGAGGTCCTTGACCGTGACGCTCTCGAGCGACGCGCCGGTCGCCTCCATGATCGGGGTCGCGCCGGTCAGCGCGGCGATGTCCTCGAGCATGGCCTTGCGGCGGTCGCCGAAGCCCGGCGCCTTCACGGCGCAGCACGGCAGCATGCCGCGCAGGCGGTTCACGACGAGCGTGGCGAGGGCCTCGCCCTCGATGTCCTCGGCGATGATGAGCAGCGGGCGCCCGCTCTGGGCGACCTGCTCGAGCACCGGGATCAGGTCCTTGACGGTCGTGACCTTCTTCTCGTGGACGAGGATGTACGGCTTCTCGAGCACCGCCTCCATCGTCTTCGCGTCGGTGATGAAGTGCGGCGACAGGTAGCCCTTGTCGAACTGCATCCCCTCGACCCACTCGACCTCGGTGTCGAGGCTCTTGCCCTCCTCGACGGTGATGACGCCGTCCTTGCCGACCTTGTCCATCGCCTTGGCGATCATCTCGCCGATCTCGGGGTCGTTGTTGGAGGCGATCGAGCCGACCTGGGCGATCTCGTTCTGGTTCTTGACCGACTTCGAGATCTTGCGGAGCTGCTCGACGCAGCTCTCGACCGCCCGGTCGATGCCGCGCTTCAGCGCGACCGGGTTGGCCCCGGCCGTCACGTTCTTGAGGCCCTCCTCGAAGATGGACTCGGCCAGCACCGTGGCGGTGGTCGTGCCGTCGCCCGCCTGGTCGGAGGTGCGCGAGGCGACCTCCTTCACCAGCTGCGCGCCCATGTTCTCGTAGGCGTCCTCGAGCTCGATCTCCTTCGAGACCGTCACGCCGTCCTTGGTGACGGTGGGGCTGCCGAAGGACTTCTGGATGATGACGTTGCGCCCGCGCGGGCCGAGCGTGACCTTCACGGCCCGGGCCAGCTTGCGCACGCCGGTGCGGATGTGGTCGCGCGCCTCGGCGTCGTAGGAAATCTGCTTGGCGGTCATGGTTCCTGGTCTCGTTGGGGATTCGGGAGCGGGGGCGCTAGTCGATGACGGCGAGGATGTCGTCCTCGCGCATGATCAGGTACTCGGTGCCGTCGACCTTGACCTCGGTGCCGGCGTACGAGCTGAACAGCACGCGGTCGCCCTTCTTCACGGCCAGCTTGGCGCGCTCGCCGCTGTCGAGCGTCTTGCCCTCGCCGGTGGCGACGACCTTGCCCTCCTTCGGCTTCTCCTTGGCGCTCTCGGGCAGCAGGATGCCGCCGGCGGTCTTCTCCTCGGCCTCGAGGCGCTGGACGAGGACGCGGTCGGCGAGGGGGCGGATCGAGGTCTTGCTACGGGTCTTGGTGGCCATCTCGGACTCTTCTCCGTGGAGCTCTGGGGTTGGCGGTCGTCCCGCCGGTCGAATGGGAATGGTCAGGAACCGCGGGCGCGGACGCCGCGGTGGGTCGGGTCACGCGGCGGGGTCGCCCAGGGCCAGGCGAACCTGCGCGCGGAACTGGTCGGGCTTGACGGGCTTGCGCAGGAAGGCACGCGCGCCCGCCTCCAGGGCCTGCTGCTCGAGGTCGAGCGTGGCGGCGCCGGAGTAGAAGATGCAGGGGAGCCCGTCGCGCTCGCGGCGGAGCACGTCGAACACCTCGAGGCCGGTACAGCCGGGCATGTGCACGTCCAGCACGAGCAGGTCGATCGGCCGGCGGACGACGCGCGCCCGGAACAGCTCGATCGCCTCCGGCCCGGACTCCGCCTGGAGGACCTCCAGCCCGAGGTCGTCGAGCAGGTCGACCATCCCGAGGCGCACCTCGGTGTCGTCGTCGGCCAGGAGAACGCGGCGCATGGACAGCATGAAGCCCGGGCGAACGGCCCGTGGCCCCGCGAAAAGCAAACGCCGTGCCCGCGCCCGGCCGCCCCCCCGGCCGTCCATCCCTCGACCCAAGTCCCTGGGATTCAGGAACTTGGAGCCCGCACTCGCGGGCGGTCCGGAGACCGGCCCCCGGACGCTCAGCTGTCAGACTGGCAGCCGGCCCGGACGGGACCCGCCCGCCCTGTCAGCTTGGCAGCCCGGCCGGCGCCAGCTCGGCCGATTCCCGGCGGGCCCTCGTCGCCCGGACGGGGGCCCGCCGACGCCGCGGCTACTTCTGCACCTCGACGGTGAAGGGCACGAAGCTGACCCAGGACGTGAAGAAGCCGATGATCACGTCCACCACGTTCTGCTCGGTCTTGACCGTGTAGTTGGCGGCGCCCCCGGCCATCTCGTGGCTGTCCACCTCGCCCACGGGGAGCAGGCCCCAGAGGGCGTACCACTGGCGCTTCTCGACGGTCTGGCCGGCGCTCGCGCCCGTGCCGACCTGGTGGGTCATCGTGTAGCAGGAGCTCGAGGAAACGCCCAGGGTGAGGACCAGGGCGACGGCGATCAGGCTGTTCTTCATGGTTACTCCTCCACGCCGCGGCCGCGGACCATCCGCGTTCGCCGGAGCGGGTCTGCGCCCATGATCCCGCCGGGAGCGGAGGAATCCAACGGCCTGCACGGCCCTTGCAGGGACCGCGCCGGGCGGGCCGGCCCGCCTCCTGGCACCGCGGGGCTCAGCGCCCGCTGTCGCCGCGCAGCTCGCTCATCGGCGCACGCAGCTCGCGGGACTTGCCGCCGCGCAGGACCTCGACCACGAGCTCGTCGGCGTCTCCCAGGTTCGAGACGGCCTCCAGCACGCGCTTCTCGCGCTGGCTCGACACTCGCACGCCCGCCACCGAGAGGATGACGTCGCCGCCGAGCAGCATGGTCTCCCCGCCGATCGAGGCCGCGATCTGCCCCCCGCGCAGGCCCAGGCGGGCGGCGGGCGAGTCCGCGACCACGCGCTGCACCAGCAGCCCCGACTGCGCGGGGGGCAGGTTCAGCGCGCGCGCGACCGGACCGGTGACGTACACGTAGCTCATGCCGCTCCAGATCGGGCTGCGGTCGATCATGCGCTCCTGCACGGTGCGCGCGGAGACCGCGAAGCCGAGGCCCTGGTTCCCGCCGGTGCCGCCGATGATGAAGCTGACGACGCCGATGACCTCGCCCCGCAGGTTGAACAGCGGGCCGCCCGAGTTGCCCGGGTTGATGGCGGCGTCGGTCTGCAGCACCTCGACCTCGGAGCCGGTGCCCACCAGCGAGCGCGTCATGCGCCGAGCCGACAGGATCCCGGTGGTCAGCGTGTGCGTCACGCCCAGCGGCGCGCCGACGGCGAACACCTGGCTGCCGACCGGCTGCGCGCTGGAGTCGCCCAGGAACGCCACGAAGGCGCCGTCGGCGTCGGCGGGGTCCTCCAGGCGCACCATGGCCAGGTCCGCGACCGGGTCGGAGGCGACGACGCGCGCGGGCACGACGCGGCCGTCGAAGAACTCGACGCCGACGGCCTCGGCGGTCTGCACGACGTGCGCGGCGGTCAGCACGTGGCCGTCGCGCGAGACGAGCGTGCCCGAGCCGAGACCCTCCTCGGTGACGACCGCGCCGTCCCACTCGGCCACCGGTCCGGTCGAGGTCGTGCGCAGCGTGACCACGGCGGTGTGCACGCGCGCGAACACGGCCTCGAGCGACTCCTGGCTGGAGTACGCGGGCGCGACCGCGCACCCCGCGGCGGCGGGGCAGGTCAGGGCGACGAGCGACAGGACGAGGCGGGCGGCGTGGCGCGGCTGCATGCGAGCGGGCTCCGGGATCGGGGGCGTGGGGGCGCGGTCCGCCGCGGGGCCGGGTGGCCTCCGCGGGCGCGGGGACGCAGTCTAGACCCGGAGCGCGCCGCGCCGGCGGGGTACCCCGCTTCCCGCGCGCCGCTGCGCACTGTGGCGCATGGCCCGGGCTCCTCCGCGGGTCTGCAATCGCCCTGGCGGGCTCCGTCGCGGAGCCCCGCGCGCGTGCCGCACCCGTTCCCAGCCCCGAGGCCCTCGCCATGATCCGCTCCGCGTTTCTCCTCACCGTAGTGGCCCTCGCCGCGTCCACCCCGCCGGCCGACGACGACCTCGCGACGCGCCTCGCCGCCGTCGCGGCCGAGGAGGTCGAGGCCCAGGACGAGATCGGTCTCGCGCTCGCCGTGGACGTCGGCGGCGAGCTCCTGCTGGCCGAGGGCTGGGGCTACGCCGACGTGGGGGCGCGCGTGCCCGCGAGCGTCGAGAGCTCGTTCCGCGTCGGCGCCCTGACGGAGACGCTGCTCGCGGTCGCCGCGCTGCGCCTGGTCGAGGCCGGCGAGCTGGACCTCGACGACCCCGTGAAGAACCACCTGCCCGCGCTCGACCTCGGCGACGACGTCGTGCTCGTGCGCCACCTGCTGGCGCACACCTCGGGCCTGCCGCGGCTCGAGGACGTGCTGGCGGTCCCCGGCGCCGCCGACGCCGAGCCGGGCTCGGACGCCTTCTTCGCCGCGCTCGCGAGCCTGGCGCTCGAGTCGACGCCCGGCGAGTGCTTCCGCTACAGCGACGCCGACACCCTCGTCCTCGGGGCGGTGGTCGCGGGGCTGGTCGAGGGCTCGGTCCGCGAGCACCTCGAGCGCAGCCTCCTCGCCGGGCTCGAGGACCTGCGGTACTGCGAGGACGGACCGCCGATCGAGGAGCTGGCCGAGGAGGGCCACTACGTCGGCGGCGAGTTCCACGAGCACTTCGAGCACGCCGCCCCGCCGCACGACGCGCGCCTGCTGTGCGCCACGGTGCTCGACGTGCTGGCGTTCCAGCGCGCGCTGGTCGAGCGCGAGCTGCTCGACGACGCCGGCTGGAACCTGCTGACGACCGAGCAGCGCCTGGCCGACGGCACGCCCACCGACTACGGCCTGGGCGTGAACCTGGCGCCCCTGGCGGACGCGGAGTGCGTGTCCTACGGCGGCGCCGTCGCCGGCG
>JAUIDW010000382.1 GCA_030428395.1 bacterium
CAGCACGAGCGCGACGCCGAACGGCACCAGGCGCTGCTGGCCGAGCGCGAGGCGCTGCTGGCCGCGGCGCTGCTCGCGGTCTCCTACCACCACGTGTGGTTCTCCCAGAACGCGCGCGGCTACACCGGGCTGTTGCTCTTCACGCTGCTCGGCAGCTCGGCCTTCGTGCGCCTGCTCTCGCGCCGCGGCGGCGGCCCGGGCCTGGCGGCGGCCTACGGGGCGTGGATGGCGCTCGCCGCGTACACGCACGCGACGGCCGTGTTCGTCGCGGCCGCGCACGTCGCCGTGTGGGCCGCGCTGGCGCTGCGCGCGCGCGGGCGGCCGGTGGGCCGCAACCGCTGGTGGCCGCTCGCGGGGTTCGCGCTGGCCGCGAGCTTCGCGCTGACGCTCTACGCGCCCGTGCTGCCGCAGTTCCTCGACACGCTGCTCGCGCCGACGATGCCGGGGAAGGAGACGGCCTGGAAGAACCCGGTCTGGCTGGTGACGGAGACGCTCGGCCGCCTGGCCGCGGGGCTGCCGGGCGGCTGGCTGGCCCTCGCCGGGGCGGCGCTCGTGGGCGCCGCGGGGCTGGCGAGCTACGCGCGCCAGGGGCTCGCCGTGCTGGCCGTGCTGCTGCTGCCCGCGGTGCTGACGGCGGCCGCGATCGTGGCCCTCGAGCACAACCTCTGGCCGCGCTTCTTCTTCTCCTCGGCGGCCTTCGTCGTGCTGATCGCCGTGCGCGGCGTCGACCGCTGGACCGCGCTCGTGGCCGGCCGGCTGCTCGCCCGCCGCCCCGAGCGGGTCCGGGTCGCCCACGCCGCGGTCGCGCTGCTGCTGGTGGCCGGCGGGGCCTGGACCGTCCGCCGGGCCTGGGGTCCGAAGCAGGACTACGCCGGCGCCGTCTCGTTCGTGGAACAGCGGCGCGCGCCGGGCGAGCTGCTCGTCACGGCCGACATGACGACGTTTCCGATCCGGGATTACCTGGCCGCCGAGTGCGAGCCTGTCGATAATCTCCCCGCGCTGCTCGCGGCGGAGGCGCGGGCGCCGGGAACGTGGTTCCTGCTGACGTTCCCGACGCGCTTCGAGGCGGAGCTCCCGGAGCTCCAGGAGCACCTCGAGGCGTCCTACCGCCGCGAGCGCGAGTTTCCCGGCACCGTCGGCGGCGGTGCCGTCGTCGTCTGGTCGCGCCGTCCCTGACCCCCCGACGTGAGCCCCGAACCCCCCGTCCGCAGCCGGCGACGCGGAAAGATCTTCTGGATCAAGCTCGCCGTGACGCTCTCCGCGATCGCGCTGATCGTGGCGATCGTGCCGTGGGGGGAGCTGTGGGAGCACGCCCGGCGCCTGGACGCGCGCACGTGGCTCCTGGTGTTCCTGGGCTTCGTCGTCGCGCACCTCGTGGGGGCCATGAAGTGGCGCCTGAACGTCAACGTCGGCCGCGCCGGGCTGGGCGCGGTGGACGCGGTGCGCTGCTACTTCGCGGGGCTCTTCGCCAACCTCTGCCTGCCCAGCATCGTGGGGGGCGACGCGCTGCGGGCGGTGCTCGCGGGGCGCCGCACGGGGCGCTACGAGGCCGTGATCTTCGGCAGCCTGACCGACCGCCTGATCGACGTGCTGGCGCTGCTGCTGCTGATCTGCGCCGGCGCGCTGCTGTCCCGCGGCGCCGTGCCGGGCTGGGCCGAGCAGGTGCTGCTCGTCGGGATGCTCGTGGGCGTCGGCGGGCTGGTGCTCGCGCTGCCCTTCCTGCTGCGCATGCCGCTGGCGCGCTGGCCCCGCAAGCTGCGGCGTCCCGCGGCGCGCGGGATGGTGGCCGCGCGGCGCCTGGGGCGGCGGCCGCAGGTCGCGGTGGGGGTCCTGGCGATCTCGCTCGGCATGCAGGGTTCGTTCGTGGCCATGAACGCGGCGCTGGGCGCCGCGATCGGCATCGACGTGCCCTGGACCGTGTGGCTGCTCGCCTGGCCGCTGGCCAAGGCCATCAGCCTGGCGCCGATCAGCCTGGGGGGCTTCGGCGTGCGCGAGGCCGCGCTGGCGGGGCTCCTGAACGCCGCGGCGGCGGTGCCGTCCTCCCAGGGCGTGCTCGTCTCGCTCGTCTGGCAGACCGTCCTGGTCGCCGGCGGGCTCGTCGGCGGCGCCCTGTGGTTCCTCCTCGGACTGCGCGAGCGCGGCGCGGGCTCGGGGGGGGTCGTCGCGAAGCCGCGCGCAGTCGATTCGAAGCATGCCTGACACCCGAGTCGTGATCCTGGGCGGGGGGCCCGCGGGCGTCGGCGCCGCGTACCAGCTGCGCCGCCACCGCAAGGCCGAGGTCGTGCTGCTCGAGCGCGGCGACCACTTCGGCGGCAACGCCGGCAGCTTCGAGCGCGCCGGCCAGCGCCTCGACTACGGCAGCCACCGGCTGCACCCCGCCTCGGACCCCGCGATCCTCGCGGACGTCCAGCGCCTGCTGGGCGACGAGCTGCTCGACCGCCCGCGCCACGGCCGCATCCGGCTGCTGGGCCAGTGGATCCACTTCCCGCTGAAGCCCGTCGACCTGCTGCTGCGGCTGGACAAGAGCTTCGCCCTGGGCAGCCTGCGCGACGCCGTGCGCAAGGCGGTGGCGAAGCCCGACGAGGGCGACACGTTCGCGTCGGTGCTCGAGGCCAACCTCGGCACCACGATCTGCGAGCACTTCTACTTCCCCTACGCCGTGAAGCTGTGGGGGCACGAGCCGGCGGCGTTGTCGGGCATCCAGGCGCGCAAGCGCGTGTCCGCCGGCAACTTCCTGAAGCTGATCCAGAAGGTGCTGGGGCAGGTGCCCGGCCTGAAGAAGCCCGGCGCCGGTCGCTTCTTCTACCCGCGCCGCGGGTTCGGCGCGATCAGCGAGGCCTACGCCGAGGCCGCCCGGGAGGCGGGCGCGGACCTGCGCACCGGCTGGACCATGACGCGCGTCGAGTCCGCGAACGGCTCCGGCCCGCCGTGGCGCGTGACGGCCGAGGCCGGCGACCGCAGCGAGACCTTCGAGGCCGACCACGTCTGGTCGACCATCCCCGTCACCGTGCTGGCGAAGAGCCTGGACCCCGCGCCGCCCGCCGAGGTGCTCGAGGCCGCTGGCCGCATCGGCTACCGCTCGATGATCCTGATCTACGCGCGCCTCGGCGTGGACCAGTTCACCGAGTTCGACGCCCACTACTTCCCCGGCGCCGACACGCGCATCACGCGCATGTCCGAGCCCAAGAACTACGCCGCCCTGCGCGAGCCCGCCGGCAGCACCGTCCTGTGCGCCGAGCTGCCCTGCCAGGCGGGCGACGAGGTCTGGTCCATGAGCGACGAGGAGCTCGGCGAGCTCTTCGCGCGCGACGTCGCCGGCGCCGGGATCCCCTTCCCCGCCCCGCCGGTCGAGGTGTGGACCCGCCGCCTGCCCCAGGCCTACCCCGTGTACCTGATGGGGTACGAGGAGCCCTTCGAGCGCCTCGACCGCTGGGTCGACGGGGTGCCCGGGGTGCTCTCCTACGGCCGGCAGGGGCTCTTCGCCCACGACAACACCCACCACGCGCTGGCCATGGCCTACCGGGCGGTCGAGTGCCTGGACGGGGGGGAGTTCGACGCGGCGGCCTGGGCGCGCCACCGCGAGGAGTTCGCCCGGCACGTCGTCGAGGATTGACCGATCCCGCGCGCCGGGGTCCCGTAGACTCCTGGCTCGCCCGAGCGAGGACGCCATGAAGGTTCTGGAACGCATCACCCGCCACGCCCGCATCACGGCCAAGGCCTACCAGGAGCTGCCGAGCCCGCCCTTCCTGATCCTGTTCATCAACTCGATCTGCAACCAGAAGTGCGAGCACTGCTTCTACTGGAAGAACCTGAACCGCAAGGACGACCTGACGAAGGAGGAGCTGTTCGAGCTCTCGCGGTCCCTGGGCCGCGTCGAGAACCTGAACCTGTCCGGCGGCGAGCCGTTCCTGCGGCCCGACTTCGCCGAGGTCTGCCGCCAGTTCATCCGCCAGAACGGCGTGCGGCAGATCTACGTGCCGACGAACTCCTACTTCAAGGACCGCATGGTCAAGGCCATCCGCGGGACGCTGGAGGAGCCCGACCTCGAGTACTTCGTGGTCGAGATGTCCCTGGACGGCCTGGGCGAGTTCCACGACCGCTTCCGCGTGTCGCCCGGCTCGTTCGCCAAGGCGATGGAGACCTACGACGCGCTCGCCGAGCTCCAGGAGGAGGACCCGCGCCTGCGCATCCACGCCATCTCGACCGCCACCGCGGTCAACATGGACGAGATCCGGCGGCTGACGACGTACCTCTTCGAGCGCTGCCCGAAGATGGACCACCACAACCTGGCGATCATGCGCGGGGACCCGAAGAACCCCGACCTGCTGATGCCGGACCTGAAGGCGTACGACGAGCTGTACGAGTACTTCCAGCGCCTCTGGGCCAGCCGCGAGGAGGGCCGCTACGGCTCCATCGTCGAGCCCATGCTCCAGCACGTGAAGACCCGCACCGTCGCCGCCAAGACGCAGGTCGTCCCGTGCAAGGCGGGCACGCTGTCGGCGGTGGTCTACTCGAACGGCGACGTCTCGGTGTGCGAGCTGCACGAACCGCTCGGCAACCTGCGCGAGAAGTCCTTCTGGGAGATCTGGGGCTCTCCGGAGGCCCAGCAGCTGCGCGCGTCGATCGCGCGCAAGGACTGCCACTGCACCACCGAGGTGTTCCTCTGGCCCAGCATCACCT
This sequence comes from bacterium, assembly GCA_030428395.1. GTDB lineage: Bacteria > Planctomycetota > UBA1135 > UBA1135 > JAUIDW01. Next base: position 4,681 of record JAUIDW010000382.1, read on the forward strand.
ACCAGCCCACGCACCTGGCGAAGGCCATGGTGGGGGCCAAGGTCTGGCGCCACGCCGAGCCCCTGAAGCCCGAGGAGCGCGTCGAGGTCCGCCTCGAGGACGCCTACACCCAGGAAGCCGACTCCGACGCCGCCAAGCTGGCGCGCATCCAGGAGGAGCACCACTCCGAGGAGATCGCCCGCCGCTTCGGAACCCGCGGCGCCTAGCGCCGCGCGCCCCGACCCGGCGGGCGAGGCGCGCCGGCCGGAGGGCCCGCGCCGCCCGAGCGTCCGCAATCCCCACGCCCTCTCGCCACCAGGGGACTGACTGGGTTCCGTGTGGACGGCGGCCCCGGCGCCTCCCGGAAGCCCTTCGCAAGA
>JAUIDW010000383.1 GCA_030428395.1 bacterium
GCGGGGCCGGGGGGCGGCGGCCGGCTCGCGGGAAGCCTCCGGGCGGCTGGCGGCGGGGCGTGGTGCGAGCGGCCGGGCGTGGGGGGCGGATGGGGCGGAAATCCGCATCCAGGCGGCCGGGCGGTCGAAGTTCCTGGCGATGGACGAGCGATACGAACCCATGACCCAGCCCCAGGCGCGCGTGACGGAAGACATCGAAGCCCTGCGGCACGCCGACCTCACGACCGACCAGGCCCGGTCCGCCGGGCTCGTCTCCGTGGGGAAGGTCGCGGCCGCGACCGGAATCTCCGCGCACGCGCTGCGGATGTGGGAGCGCCGGTACGGCACGCCTCGCCCGGTGCGACTCTCCTCGGGACACCGCCGCTACACTCCCCAGCAGGTGGAGTGGCTCCGGCTCGTCGCCCGCTGCCTGCAGCGCGGTGACCGCCCCGGCCGCGTCCTGCGGCAGGGAGCCGACGAGCTGCGCCGGATCCTGGGGGACGGCGCCCAGGCGTGACCCCGCAGACCTTCGTGCGACGCAGCCGGATCGACGCGCCCCTGGGCGCGCTCGAGGCCTGGCACGCGCGCGAGGGTGCGTTCCAGCGCCTGACTCCTCCCTGGGAGGACGTGGAGATCGAGGACCCGGGCCGCGGCATCGCGCCCGGGTCGCGCGTCGTGTTGCGGGCGCGCCTCGGGCCGGCCTCCAGGCGCTGGGTCGCGGTGCACCACGAGCTCGCGGACGGCGTGGGGTTTCGCGACGTCCAGGAGGAGGGTCCCTTCGGCTCGTGGGAGCACGAGCACCGCTTCGAGGCCGACGGCCCCGACGCCTCCTGGCTCGAGGACCGCATCCGCTACGCGCTGCCCGTCGAAGTCCTGGGCGAGAAGGTCGCAGGTCGCTTCGTCCGGCGCAGCCTCGAGCGCATGTTCGCGTATCGGCACCGGGTGACGGCCATGGACCTGAGAAGGCACATGCAAGCACTCGATCGCGAACGCCCCGCCGGCGTGCAGACGGCGCAGCTCAAGGTCCTCGTCACCGGCGCGTCCGGACTCGTCGGCAGCGCGCTCACGAGCTTCCTGTCGACCGGCGGCCACGACGTGCACCGGCTGGTGCGCGGGCGGGCCCCGGGCCAGGGCGAGATCGCGTGGTCGACGCGACCGTTCGAGGTGCGGCCCGAGGACCTCGAGGGGGCCGACGCGATCGTCCACCTGGCCGGCGAGAACATCGCGGCGCGCCGCTGGAACGACGAGCAGAAGCGCCGCATCCGCGACAGCCGCGTCGAGGTCACGGCGCGGCTCTGCGAGGTCCTGTCGAAGCTCGAGCGGCCGCCGTCGACCTTCGTGTGCGCCTCGGCCATCGGGTACTACGGCGACCGGGGCGCGGAGCTGCTCGACGAGACGAGCGCGCCGGGGACGGGCTTCCTGGCCGACACGTGCCGGGCGTGGGAGGCCGCCTCCGCGCCGCTGGCCGAGGCCGGCGTGCGCGTGGTCCACGCGCGCTTCGGCATCGTGCTGAGCCCGGCGGGCGGCGCCCTGAAGAAGATGCTGCTGCCGTTCAAGCTGGGTGGCGGCGGACCCGTGGGCAGCGGCGACCAGGCCATGAGCTGGATCGCGCTGGACGACGTGGTCGGCGCGCTGCACCACGCGCTGCTCGACGAGCGCGTCCGCGGGCCCGTGAACGTGGTCGCTCCGAATCCCGTGACCAGCCGGGAGTTCGCGCGCACGCTCGGCCGGGTGCTCGCGCGCCCCGCGGTGCTCCCGATGCCGGCGTTCGCCGCGCGGCTGGCGTTCGGCGAGATGGCCGACGAGCTGCTGCTGTCCAGCGCGCTGGTCGCGCCCGCCGTGCTGAAGCGGACCGGCTTCCGGTTCGAATTCCCTGGCCTCGAGGAAGCGCTCCGCCACATGCTGGGGCGCTGACCCGGCCGACGCGCCGGGAGTCCCATGACCCCGTCCGAGAAGCCGTCCCCCACCCGCACCGGTGGCTGGCGCGTGTGGTCCGACGAGTCCCAGCCCATCCGGCTCGGCGTCTCCGCCTGCCTGATGGGCGAGTCGGTCCGCTACGACGGCAGCCACCAGCGCAACCGCTTCCTGGCCGACGAGCTCGGCCGCTGGGTCGAGTTCGTCAGGGTCTGCCCCGAGGTCGAGGTCGGCCTCGGCATCCCCCGCCCGACGCTGCGCCTGTTCTCGCGCGACGGCGTCGACGTGCGGCTGGTCATGCCGAAGGAGGGGCGGGACCTGACCGACGAGATGAACCGCTACGCCGCGGGCCGGGTGCGCGAGCTCGCGAAGGAGAGCCTGGACGGCTTCGTCCTGAAGAAGGGCTCGCCGTCCTGCGGGATGTCGCGCATCAAGATCTACGGCGAGAAGGGCTCGCGCGGCAACCACGGCGTCGGCCTGTTCGCCGCCGCGCTGATGGAGCGCATGCCGAACCTGCCCGTCGAGGAGGAGGGGCGCCTGAACGACCAGGGCCTGCGCGAGAGCTTCATCGAGCGCGTGTTCGCGCGCCACCGCTGGCGGCTCTTCCGCGCCAGCCGCCCGCGCGGCCGCGACCTGGTCGAGTTCCACACCGCGCACAAGCTGCTGATCCGCGCCCACAACGAGGCCGCCTACCGGCGCATGGGCCGCCTGGTCGCCCAGGCGGGCGGCCGGCCGACCACCGCGCAGCTCGACGAGTACGAGCAGGAGCTCTTCACCGCCATGGCCACGCGCGCAACGCGCAAGCGCCACACGAACGTGCTGCAGCACGCGCTCGGGTACCTCAAGGAGCTGCTCGACTCCGGCGAGAAGCGCGAGCTCCTCGAGGCCGTCGAGGACTACCGCAAGGGGCTCCTCCCGCTCGTCGTCCCCGTCTCGCTCATCCGCTTCCAGGTCCGCGCCCACGACGTCGAGTACCTGCAGGGTCAGCTCTACTTCGACCCGCACCCCAAGGAGCTGATGCTCAGGAACCACGCCTGAGGCGCGCAGCGCCTCAGGCGTGGGAGAACGCAAACCCCACCGGCAACGCCGGGATCGGCTCGCGCGCCGACAACGCATGCGCAGACAGCGAAGCGCGCAGCGCCTCAGGCGTGGGAGAACGCATGCCCCACCGGCAACGCCGGGATCCGCTTGCGCGCGGAAAACGCCTGCGCCGACAGCGAGGCGCACCGCGCCTCGGACGTGGGAGAACGCGAGCACTCCCGCGATCACCCGGAGTCGTCGCCCGCGCGGCTCGTCCAATCGCCCAGCCCGCTACGTGAACAGCCCCGGCGAGTACCGCTGCACGTACTCCTTCACCGGCACCTTGCGGGCCGTGTTCTCCGACGTCATGTAGCGAATCTTGCCGAAGATCGGGCGCTCGGGGCCCCAGGCGCGGTCGTAGCGGCCGAGGACCCAGAAGATGCCGGAGTAGGAGTTCGGGTCGCGGCCGTCCACCGCGTACTTGTTGTTCAGCTCGATCATCGCGGCGAGCGCGTCGCGCGGGGTGGCGCTCCACTGCAGGATCTTCTTGCCCCAGAGCATCCGCAGGTAGTTGTGGATCACCCCCTCGGTCCGCAGCTGCGTCTGGGCGGCGTTCCACAGCTCGTCGTGCGTGTCGGCGCGCTCGAGACGATCGAGATCGTAGACGTGCGGGCGCTCGTCGCCCTCGTGCTCGGCCAGCGTCGCGCGGGCCCAGTCGGGCAGCGACTCGTACTGGTCGAAGTCGTCGCGCAGGGCGCAGAAGTTGTGCCCCACCTCGCGCCACGTCACGAGCTCGTCGAGGAAGGCCTCGGCGGGCGCCCCCATCCCCCACCAGCCCTCGCGGCCGCCGTCGGTGCGCTCGCCGAGGTCGCCCGGGGACCAGCCCTCGCGGCCGGCCAGCGCGTGGAACACGCCATGCACGCCGACGTGGCCGAAGTGCAGGTACCTGGAGAGGCCGCTGGTCACCTCCTCCTGCGGGCGGTTGCGGTCCTCGTCGTAGCGCTCGAGGCGGTGCTCCAGGAACTCCTTCGCCAGCTTCGCCGCGGCGCGCGAGCCCCCGCGCGCCTCGACCGGGGCGACGGCGTGGTCGATCGGGAGCTCCGCCAGCACCTCGGGACCGCGGGCCAGCGTCCGGGCGTCGGCCGGCGGCCAGCGGCGCGACACCCCGTCGGGCAGGCGCGCGAGGCGCGGCAGCTCGAGGCGGCGCAGGGGCTCGGCCCGCGGGAACGCGTCGAGGTGCTTCGCCAGGTTCTTCTGCAGGAAGCGCCGGAACGAGTGGGCCGTGGGGAACACGCGGTCGGCGGCGCGCATCGGCAGCAGGCCGACGGAGTCGACCAGCTCGAGCCGCACCTTCAGCCGCGGGGCGACGGCGGCGACCATGCGCGGCAGGAAGAAGGCGGGGAAGTCGTCCCCCACGACGACGCAGGCGTCGGCGGCGAGCGCCTCCAGCAGTCCCTTGCCGGCGCCCTCCTCGGGCTCGACGTAGGGGACGTAGCGGACCGGCGTGCCCTCGAAGGCCGCCGCGTTGTCGGCCATCCCGTCGACGACGAAGGCGTGGAAGCGGTCGCTGGCCCAGCGGTAGCCGCAGCGCAGGGCCTCGAGCACGACCAGCGGTCGCTCGAGCTCGCGCGCGCGCTCGACGGCACGGTCGAGGGCGAAGTTCCAGGTGGTCCGACGCGCCGCCGTCATCCAGTACAGCACGTAGCGGCCGTCGGGATTCACCGGCGCGTCGTTGGCGGCCCGCACGCGGACGTCGGGGACTCGGGAGCGGCTCACACCGAGGAATTCGACGCGAAGCGCCGGCCGGATGCGAGCCGGCGGGCCCGATCCCGGGGCGGATCCCCGTCGCGGTCCTCGTCGCGGTCCTCGTCGCGGTCCGGGGTCCGGTCGCGGGCCCGGGCTCGGCCCGGTCCGGTCCGGTCCGGTCCGGATGGAGGCCGCGCCGACGCACGCCCGACGTCGGGCCGGCGCCGGATCGGCACCCGGAGGGACCTACCGGCTGGCGGGCGGCCAGACCTTGCGGATCTCGGCCACCGGGATGATGTAGCCGATCGCCGACGAGCCGGCGCGCTCGTCCACCGTCTGCATCCCCACGACGACGCCGCGC
>JAUIDW010000384.1 GCA_030428395.1 bacterium
CGCCGGGCGCCGCGCCCCGCGCCGGTCGCCGCGAGCGCCGGGGCATCGCTCCCCGGCCGGCGCCTCCGCCCGGGGTCGCGGCGCGCGTCCCTCGCCGAGCCGCGCGCGCGGCCCGGGGCGCCCGGGTGCGGGCGCGCGGCCGAATTGCGCGCCGGCGCTGGAGCCGACGCGGCCGAGGGCCGATTCTCCACTTCCATGGGTGCCTCCCTCCCGGTCGACCTCCGCGGGTGCGCGCGCTGCGGGCTCGTGCAGCGCGTGCCCGCCCTGGTCGCCGGCACGCGGGCCCGGTGCGCGCGCTGCCACGGCACCGTGGCGCGCGCCGACGGCGGCCGCGCGCGCCTGCGGCTCGCCCGCTCCGCCGCGCTCGCCGCGCTCGTGCTGTACCCCCTCGCCATCCACCTCCCGATCCTGCGGCTGGCGCGCTTCGGCGAGGTGCGCGAGGCGAGCATCTGGTCGGGCACCCTCGGCCTGCTCGAGGAGGGCGAGCTGCTCGTCGGCGCGATCGTCTTCGCCTGCTCGATCGTGTTCCCCCTCCTGAAGCTCCTGGGCCTCTTCGTCGTCACCGGCGGCCTCCTGCGCGGTCGCCTGCGCTCGCGCGTGTTCCGCGTGGTCGAGTGGACCGGGCGCTGGGGGATGCTCGACGTGCTCGTGATCTCGATCGTGGTCGCCTGGATCCAGTTCGCCGACGTGCTCCGCATCGACCCGGGCCCGGGCGCCCTCGCGTTCGCGACCTGCGTCGCGCTCAGCATCGCCGCCGGCGCGCTGCTGGACCCGCACAGCCTGTGGCAGGAGGACGCCGCGTGAGCGACGCACCCCGCGACCCGCACGCCCCTTCCGGCGCGCACGCCTCCTCCGGCGCGGACGCCCCCTCCGGCGCGGACGCCGCGGCGTCCCGTACGGCCGCGGGCGGTGCCGCGGGCGACGGCGAGTTGCCGACGGCCCAGGTCGTCGCCGCGCGCAGCCGACCCGGTGGGGCGGGCCTGGTGCTGCCGGCCCTGGCGGTGCTCCTGGCGATCGCGCTGGCCGTGCAGGAGTGGGGCCAGCGCGGCCTCGCCCTCACCGTCGTGGCGCGCGCGGGGCACGGCATCGAGGCCGGCGACGCGCTGCGCTACCGCGGCATCCAGGTCGGCGAGGTGGACGAGGTGCGCCTGACCGAGGACCTCGAGGTCGTCGAGATCGAGGTGCGCCTCGAGGAGGGCGCCGAGGCCCTGGCCCGCTCCGGCAGCCGCTTCTGGCTCGTGCGGCCGCAGCTCGGGCTCGACGAGGTCCAGGGCGTCGAGACGATCTTCGGCTCGCGCTACCTGGCCGTGCTGCCGGGTCCGGCCGACGCCCCGGAGCAGCGCCGCTTCGTCGCGCTCGAGGAGCCGCCGGTCCTCGAGACGGTCGAACCCGGCGGCCTGCAGCTGGTCCTCGAGGCGCCGCGCCGCTTCGGCCTCGCGCCCGGAGCCCCGGTGGCCTACCGCGGCATCCGCGTGGGCACCGTCCTCGGCGTCGAGCTCGCCAGCGACGCGACCTCGGTCGAGGTGCTCGCCTACGTCCGCCCGGCCTACGCTCCCCTGGTGCGCCGCGGGTCGTGCTTCTGGCAGACCAGCGGCTTCCGCGTCGACGTCGGCCTGCGCAGCGGCATCGAGATGGAGATCGAGTCCCTGCGCTCCCTGCTGGTCGGAGGCGTCGCCTTCGCCACGCCGTCGATCCCCGGCGACCCGGTCGAGGACGGCCACCGCTTCGGGCTCGCCGTCGAGCCGCAGGAGGACTGGCTCGAGTGGCGCCCGGCCCTGCCCGTCGGCGGCGAGTGGGACACCGACCGCTTGCCGGCGATGCTCGGCGCGCGCGTCTCCTGGCGCTCGGGCGTGTTCGCGGGCCGGCAGGCGCGCCGCGGCTGGGTGCTGCCGGTCCCGGGCGGGCTCATCGGCCCGGCCGACCTGCTCACGGAGCCCGACGACGCCAAGGCGGACTCCACCGTGCTCGACGTCGCCGGGTCCCAGGTCGGCCCGCTCGAGCGACCCGTCCGCGCCTCGGCCGGCCTCGCCTGGCGCGCCTTCGACCACGCCGGCGCCTACACCTGGCCGGCCCGCCGCTTCGCCGCGCCCGAGGGTCCGGTCGACTGCCTGCTCGTGGGCGACGCCTCCGTCCAGCCGCTGGCCCTGGACGCCAGCCGCCTCGCCCCCGCGGACGACGGCCGCGGCTGGCGCGTCGAGCCCGGCCTGCAGCTCGGCGCGGCCTGGCACGGCGCCGCGGTCGTCTCCCGGCCGGCGGCCGACCTGGTCGGCGTGCTGCTGGTCGGTGCGGACGGGGCGCGCATCGCCGTCCCGCCCCGAGAGTGGCTGGACACGCCGACGCCGACCCCGCGCTGAGCTCCGTCAGCCCTCCAGGCGTCCCGCGATCGACTCCATCACCAGGCCGGCGACGCGCCGGTTCTCGGCGGTGTCGAACGTGCCCACGCGCACGATCACGCGGACCTTCGAGCCGGGGTGCTGCTCGACGCGGACCTTGTAGTGCTCCCCGACGATCGCGCCGGACGTGTCCCCGCGCTCGTGGCTCGTGACCTCCGACAGGTCCGCGAACTCCTCCACGGCGGCCATGGACGCGTCCCAGGCGGCGTCGAAGTCGACCTCGAAGTCCTGGACGGTCTCGTTGCGGTCGTAGAAGTAGTAGCCCACGCCCGCGCCCGCCGCCGCGGCGGCGACGCACCCGCTGGAGGGGAGGGCGAGGAGGAGGGCGGCGAGGGTGACGGCGATGCGCATGGAGTTCTCCGGTCGTGTTCCGGACCCGGCCACCCGGCCCGGTCCCGTCCCGACACCCGGCCGCCCACGCCGGGCCGGCTGGATCCCGCGCCCACGCGGGTCCCCCGACCCGGCCACGACCGGGTCCCTTCCCCGGCTCCAGGCTAGTCGATGGGATCCCGTACGTGGGAACCTCACACCCAATCGGCCTGCTGACCCCTCCGGGTGGAGCCCGGCGCCCTTCGCGGCCGGGTGAGGGCGGCAGGGGCGAGCGGGACGGCCGGCCCGCGGGGGGGCCCGTCCCGCGGGGCCCGGAGCCCGGAGCGCGGCAGGAGCTCAGGGGGGCTCCAGCGGTGCGCGCAGGGCCAGGGCGCGGGCCGCGTGCTCGGCGGACACCGGGCCGGAGCCGTCGAGGTCCGCGAGCGTGCGCGCCACCCGGCGGAGCGACTGCACGGCGCGCGCCGAGAGCCCGCGCCGGCGCACCGCCTCCTGCACCAGCTGACGCGCCCGACCGCGCAGGGGGACCCAGCGGTCGAGCTCGCCACCCTCGAGCAGGGCGTTGGGGCGCTCGCCCTGCCGCGCCACCATGCGCTCGCGGGCCGCGGACACGGCCGCCCGCAGCGCGTCTCCCCCGGTCCCACCACGGGCCCGGCGCCCGGCGTTCCCCGACGCACCGCGTCCGGACGCACGGCTAGCCGACGCACGGTGTTCGGGCGCACGGTGTTCGGGCGGACGATGCTGGGCCGCGCGGTTGCCGGACGCGCCGCGGTCGAACGCTGCGGGATCGGCTGCAAGACGGCCCGGTGCACGGCCGCCCGCTGCGCGATCGTCCGCGGTGCGATGGCCCGTCGCGCGACGGGCCGGTGCGGGACCGCCGGGTGCGGGGTCCTCGGACGCCCGGTCGGCGGGGTCACGGGGAACGGGTGCGCGGGGGCGGCCGCGCGGCACCAGGTCGTCGAGGTCGGGCGGGCGCAGCTCGACCCGCAGGTCCACGCGGTCCAGGAGCGGGCCCGACACGCGGCGCCGGTACGCCTCGACGCGCGCGGGTGGACAGCGGCAGGGCACGCGCTCGTCCCCCCGGTGCCCGCAGGGGCAGGGGTTCATCGCGGCGGCGAGCTGGAAGCGCGCGGGGAACTCGACGCGCCGGCCCGCGCGCGCGACGACGGCGACCCCGGTCTCGAGCGGTTGCCGCAGGGCCTCGAGCGCGTCGCGGCGGAACTCCGGCAGCTCGTCGAGGAACAGCACGCCGCCGTGCGCCAGGGTGATCTCGCCCGGCGCGGGCGGCGAGCCGCCGCCCACGAGGCCCGCGTAGCTGGTCGTGTGGTGGGGGGCCCGGAACGGCCGCTCCGTCGCCAGGCCGCCCGGCCAGCGGCCGATGGCGGACAGGACGCACGTGATGGCGATGCGGTCCTCCAGCGAGGGCGGCGGCAGGAGCGAGGGCAGCGCGCGCGCCAGCAGGCTCTTCCCGGCGCCCGGCGGCCCGACGAGCAGCAGTCCGTGGCCCCCGGCCGCCGCGACGGCGAGCGCGAGCTTGGCCTCGTCGCACCCGCGCACGCGGTCGAGCGGATCGTCCGTTCCCCCGCGCGGGGCCGCGCGGGCCGGGAGGCCGTCCGGTCGCCCGACGCGCGCGCGTCCGCCACCCGCCGGTCCGGTCGGTGGCGCCGGCTCCGCCGGGCCCCCCGGTCTCGTCGAGGATCGCGGGCCCGCGGGCAGGCTCGAGCCGCCAGGCCGTTCGTCGCCACGCGCGGAGGTCGTCGCGCCGAGCTCGAGCGCGGCGCGTGCGCGGTCGGGTGCGCCGGGCGGCGCGGCGCGATAGGAGTGAAGCGGGCAGCTTGGCCGCATTTGGAGGAAGGGCCACACATGGCGGAGGGGGAAGACATGATCGTCTGCTGCGGCGAGGCGCTGATCGATTTCCTGCCGAGGAAGACCGAGGCCGGCGCCGACAGCTGCCAGCCCTTCGTCGGCGGCTCGGTGCTCAACGTCGCCGTGGCGCTCGGCCGGCTGGGCGCCCCGGTCGGCTTCTTCTGCGGCCTCTCCGACGATTTCTTCGGCGACATGATCCGTGACTCGCTCAAGGCGAGCCATGTCGATTTCTCGCTGTGCCCGATCTGGAGCCGGCCGACCACGCTGGCCTTCGTCA
>JAUIDW010000385.1 GCA_030428395.1 bacterium
GCGCCCCCCCGGGGCGCGCGCGGCGGGTCCGGGCCTCGGGGGCGGGGGGCGGCACGGCGGCAGTCTAGCGGGCGCTCCCCAGCCGCCGCGCGGCTCCGGCGCCTCCCGACCTCGGCGCCTCGAGCCCGGCGGGGGACCACCGCGGCCCGCCCCCGGGCCGCGGGAGGGCCGGCCGGGACCGCCGGGATCCCCGGGGCCGCGCGCCCACACGGAACCCAGTCAGTCCGGGGAGCCCACACGGAACCCAGGCAGTCCCGCGCCGGCGCCAGGCGTCCACACGGAACCCAGTCAGTCCGGATGGGGGCCCGGGGCGGGTCGGCCGCGCCGGCCGGGGGGGCCGCCTGGTACGCTGCGCGGGCACCGCCGAAGCCATGGTCCCCCCGATCCTGCTCGCCTCGCTGGAGGGCCTGCCCAGCGGCCCCGCGTGGGCGGCCCTGGGGCTCTCCTACCTGCTCGGCGCCGTGCCCTTCGGCCTGGTGGCGGCGCGCCTGCGGGGCGTGGACCTGCGCCGGGCGGGCAGCGGGAACATCGGCGCCACCAACGCCGGGCGCGTCCTGGGGCGGCCCGTGGGGCTGGCCGTGTTCGTGCTCGACCTGCTGAAGGGCTGGTTCCCGGCCTTCGTGCTGGCCCCGTGGGCGGCGGGCGAGGGTGGCGACCCCCTGCGCCTGCAGGTCGCCTGCGGGGCCCTGGCCGTGCTGGGGCACGTGTTCCCCGTCTGGCTGGGCTTCCGCGGCGGCAAGGGGGTGGCCACGGCCAGCGGCGCGCTGATCGCCATCGACGCGGTCGTCTTCCTGGTGGGGGGCGCCGCCTGGCTGGTGGTGCTGGGCCTGACGCGGTACGTCGGGCTGTCGTCGATCTGCATGGGCCTCGCCTTCGTGGCGGCGGCCTGGTGGCGGGCCCCCGGGGGCGCGCCGGACCTGGCCGTGGGCACCGGGCTCCTGGCCGTCTTGATCCTGGTGAGGCATCGCTCCAACATCCGGCGCATGCTGTCGGGGACCGAGCCGAAGGTGGGGCGACCCAAGGGAGCCGCGACGTGACCGAGCGAGCGAAGCGCGTGCTGGTGATCGGGGACGGCAGCTGGGGGACGGCGATCGCCAACCACCTGGCCGGCCTGGGGGTCGAGACCACGCTCTGGAGCGCGTTCCACGAGAACGCCCAGGCGATCGAGAAGGCGCGCGAGAACGAGCGCTTCCTGCCGGGCTTCCGCCTGGAGGACGGCCTGCGGGTCAGCGCCGACCCGCACTCGGCCGCCGAGGACGCCGAGCTCGTCATCAGCGTCGTGCCCACGCAGTTCCTGCGCTCGGTTGCGCTGCGCTTCGAGGACGCGCTGAAGGGCGCCGTGCCGATCGTGTCCGCGACCAAGGGGCTCGAGATCGAGACCCTGCGCCGGCCGACCCAGATCCTGCGCCACGTCCTGGGCCAGCGGCCGCTGTGCGTGCTGACCGGGCCGAGCCACGCGGAGGAGGTCGCGCGGCGGCTGCCGTGCTCCGTGGTCGCCGCCAGCCGCGACGCGGAGCTCGCCGCGCGCGTGCAGGCGACCTTCAACTCCGACCGCTTCCGCGTCTACACGCAGTCCGACCCCGCCGGGGCGGAGCTCGCGGCGGCGCTGAAGAACGTCATCGCCCTGGCGGCCGGGATCTGCGACGGCATCGAGCTCGGCGACAACGCCAAGGGAGCGCTGCTGACCCGCGGCATGGTCGAGATGGCGCGCTTCGGCCGCGAGCAGGGCGCGAAGGCCGAGACCTTCTTCGGCCTGGCCGGCATCGGCGACCTGATCGCCACGTGCTGCTCGAAGCACTCGCGCAACCGCGCGGTGGGCGAGCAGATCGGCCGCGGCCGCTCGCTCCAGGAGGTCCTGAAGGAGATGGACATGGTGGCCGAGGGCGTCTGGACCACGAAGGCGCTGTTCGGACCGGAGTCCGAGACGGTCGTCGAGAGCCTGCCGATCGCCGGCCAGGTGCACGACGTGCTGTTCTCCGGCAAGGACCCGCGCGAGGCCGTGCTCGACCTGATGCGGCGCGAGCCGTCCGAGGAGATGCGGGGAGTGCTGAAGTAGACCCTGGAGCGGACGTCCGGGTCGCCCACGACGGCGCCTCCGGACCCCGGTCGATCCCTTGGACGCAGCCACCGGATTCCTCGCGTCGTTCGGCGTGACGCTCGTGCTCCTGCTCGGCGTCGTGTGGACGGGCTTCCGCGCGCGCCGGCGCGTGCACCTGCCGCTCGTGGCGTGCACGGTCGCGATGCTGGTCGTCACGATCCTCTTCGCCGAGCGCCTGGGCCAGCACCTGGACATCGAGAGCGCCGGCCCGATCACGCCGATCCACCTGGCCCTCGCGAAGGCGGCCACGCTCTCCTTCCTGCTGCCCCTGGTGACCGGCATCCGCACGCTGCGCAACCCGCGCGGCCGCCGCCTGCACCGCTACGCCGCCTTCACCGCGCTGGTCCTGACCGTCGCCGCCGCCGGCACGGGGACGGCCATGTGGCTGCTGTCCGACCCCCTGGACCCCGCCGCCGCCGAGCCCCGACCCGCCGCGAGCGCGGCCGAGGCCCGCACGATCGAGGCCGCCGCACCGGCCCCCGTGGACCCCGACTGAGCGCCGCGCCGCACCCGGCCCGCGGCGATTGACCGCCCGCCGGACCGGTGCTACCGTCTTCGCCCTTCCGCTGGAAGACCGTCGGGGCGTGGCGCAGTTTGGCTAGCGCGCTGCAATGGGGTTGCAGAGGTCGGAGGTTCGAATCCTCTCGCCCCGACCATCTTCGCTGCTCCGCAGCGGACGTCGCTCGAGACGGAGGTCTTCCGCGATGCGCGCGGTGAGGCCTGGCGCGTCGGCTCGCGCGAAGATGCGGGTATCCTCGCGCGGGTGCGAACCTCCGCCGGGAACCTGTTCCTGCGCCTCGCCGGCGGACTGCTCGGCGTCGTCGGCTTCCTCGCGTGGATCGGCGTGGCGTGGCGGGCGGTTGCGGACGTCGAGTCGGTGACGCCCCAGGGCGAGGAGGGCGGCCGCCTGATGGTCTGGGCCGTGACCGGCACCGTCCTGATGATCGGCGGGACCATCCTCCTGCACCTCGCGGCGGACGCGTCGGAGCGCGAGGAACGCAAGGACGGCACGGGCCCGCGTTGAGCTCGTTCGCGGACGCTCGATCCGGCCTGACGCCGGTCGCCCGGTGCGCCCGAGCCTCGGTCGACCGCGGCCCGGGTCCGATCGGCTGCTCGCGGACGAGCTGGTGGACCCGGGCGTCGTCGGAGGCGTGCGGTTGGCCCAACGGAGGTCGGGGTCGGGGCTCCCCCCCGGCGCGCGCGGCGCGGGTTGACAGGGGTTGGCCGGGCGAGGACGCTTGTCGGCCCGCTGCGGCGAGGACGCGACCGCAACCGGTCGTCCGGGCGTCCTCTCACTCCCGGCGGCGCCCCGGATCCCCAGCGATGACCCTGCCCCTCCTCGTGCTCGGCGCGGCGCTGGTCGGGGGTCTCGCGCCGCGGCTGGTGGCCTGGAACGAGCGGCGGCTGCACGTGGCGCTGGCGCTCAGCACGGGCACGATGCTGGGGGCGGTGTTCCTGCACCTGCTGCCGGAGGTGGCGGAGCGCGCGGCCCACGCGGAGGCCGCCGGCGGCGGGGGGCCGATGCACCGCCACGCCGTGCCGCTGCTCTGGCTGTGCGTGCTCGTCGGGGCGCTCGCGGTGCACCTCGTCGAGGCGGTCTTCCTGCGCTCGACCGAGCGCGACGACCTGCGGCGCCACCGCAGCGTCGGCCTGGTGACCGTGGCGGGGATGACGGCGCACGCGAGCTCCGCCGGGCTCGGCCTGGCCGCGATCCAGGGCGGCGGCGCGCTGGCGACGTCGTTCCTCGTCGCGTTCCTCTTCCACAAGGCGTTCGAGAGCTTCGCGGTCGTGAACGTCTTCCTGCTGGGGCGCTACTCCTCGCGCCGGATCGCGCTCGTCCTGGTCGCCTTCGCGCTCGTCACGCCCGCGAGCATGCTGCTCGGCCACCGCCTGCTGGCGACGGCGGGGGAGGACGTCCTCGACGTCGTCACGGCCCTGGCCACCGGCACGTTCCTGTACGTCTGCGTGGCGGAGCTGCTGCCCGAGGTGTTCCACCACCGCGGCGACAACCTGGCGAAGTTCGCGTTCCTCGCGGTGGGCGTCGGGCTGACCGTGCTGTTCGAGACGCTGGGCGCCTGAACCGCCCCCGCAGCCGCGGCCCCGTGCCGGCGTGCGCCGGCCTGCGCCCGGAACGGCGAGCGTCCCGCCGCCGGGTGGCGACGGGACGTTCGCACGTCGAGGACCCGGGGGAGGAGCCGGCGCGGGAGGGCGGGGGGAGAGAGGCCGCGTCCGGCGAGTCGCCGCGGAGGGTGTTTCCCCCTCCTCGCGACCCGCCTCACGCGGACCCGTGCGCCTGCTCCCGCGGGTCGCCCGCTCGAGCTCGTCGAGGGTCTGCCGCCCTCGGCTCGAGCTCGGAGGACGCGGTTCCTCCCGCCGGACGACCGCGATCATCCGCTCCCGTCAGCGTCCGGAGAAGGCCGATATCTCGACCCCTTGCGTCGATCCTCTCGACGGTGGGGCGCCCCGCGGCTCGCCCGCCCGGAGCGGTCCGGCGCGCGCGGTCGCCGGAGGCCAGGGCCGGCGCGGCGACCCCGTCCCTGGCTGGCCCGCCGCGCCGCCGACGGCCCGGTCGCGAATTCGCCGGAGGGGCCGTGCCGGTCCCCGCGACCTGGGCTTACAACCTCAACCCGCCGGCCCGCTGCGCGCGGGCGCCGGCGCCGGGCCCGACACCCGTCGGCGCCGAGGACGACCCCCGGAGGAAGCCCCATGATCCGCCACCGTCACGGAGTCCGGAACGCCC
>JAUIDW010000021.1 GCA_030428395.1 bacterium
GACACCTCGACGCTCGTCTATCGCGAATATGAAGGCTGGACCTCGATCGGCCACATGATGCTCGTCGCCGCGCTCGAGGCGGAGTTCGACATCATGATGGAGACGGACGACATCCTCGCCATGAGCGACTTCGACAAGGCGGTCGCCATGATGGAAAAATATGCCTCGGCCTGAACTCGAAGGCCGCGTCGCGCTCGTCACCGGCGCCTCGCGCGGCATCGGGCTCGCCATAGCCGCCCGTCTGGCGGGCGCGGGCGCGCAGGTCGCGAGCCCCGCGGCCGCGAGCACGAGGCCCGCGATCGCGCGGGGGCCGCGCCCGGCGCGCGACCGCGCGGGCGCGCGTGCGCGCATCGGGCTGGGGCGTCGGCGAGTCACGGCCTGGCTCCGCGGGCAGCGGGCGTGCATGCTACGCCCGTGGACGCGCCCGGGAACACCGTGGGGGACGGGGCGGCCGGCCTGCGGCTGTCGCGGGCGCAGGTCCGCGCGGTCGACCGCCTGGCGATCGAGGAGCTCGGGATCCCGGGCGTCGTGCTGATGGAGAACGCCGGCCGCGGCGCCGCCGAGCACGTCCTCGCCGAGCTGCGGTCGCGGCGCGGCGCCGCCCGGGGCGCGCGCGTGGTCGTGCTCTGCGGCGGCGGCAACAACGGCGGCGACGGCTACGTCGTCGCGCGCCACCTGCACGGCGCCGGGGTCGCGGTCGAGCTCGTCGCCACCGTCCCGCCCGGCGAGCTGCGCGGCGACGCCGCGACGAACGCGCGCGTCGCGCTCGCCATGGGGCTGGTCCCCGCGGTCGTCGGCGCCGCGCCCGACGCCGGCGCGCTGGCGGACGCCTGGGCGGGCGCGGACCTGCTGGTCGACGGCCTGCTCGGGACCGGCTTCCACGGCACCGTGCGGCCGCCGCTGGACGCGGTGATCGACGCCGCCAACCGCGCGGGGCCGCCGATCGTGGCGGTCGACGTGCCCTCCGGGCTCGACGCCGACCTCGGCCGCGCCGCGGGGCCCGCCGTCCGCGCGGCCTCCACGGTGACGTTCGTGGCGCGCAAGCTGGGCTTCGACGCGCCCGGCGCGGCGGCGTGGACGGGCCGCGTGGTGGTGGCCGGCATCGGCGCGCCGCCGGAGCTGGTCGCGCGCGTCGCGGCCGACCCCGACGGGGGCTAGCGCGCCTGGCGGTCGGGGAACCCGCGCACGCCGTCCGCCAGCTGCCGGCGCGCGTCCGCGTCGAGGGCCTCGCTGCGCCGCCGCAGGTCGCCCGTCACCACGGTGCCCGCGCCGACCGTCAGCTCGCCGATCGGGTTGCTGCGCAGCTTCCCGCCGGGCGACTCGGCGGGGTCGAGGCCCAGGGCGACGGGGTTGGCGCCGGCGACGAAGCGGTTCGTGCCCGTGATCTCGAGCTCGGCGCAGCCGCCGATCGAGACCAGCGGCCGGTCGCCGCAGCCGGGCGCCATCTCGAAGTCGTTGTCCTTCAGCACCACGCGGCCGTTCGAGGGGCCGCCGAAGTCGGTCACCATCATCGCCCCGGTGCCGTAGGGCACGCCCTTGCGGGTCAGCGAGCGCACGCGCGCGTCGAAGCCCGCGCGGAAGCGGTTGCCCTCGAAGATCACCTCGCCGGTGTGGCGCCCGAACAGCGACAGCGCCGAGCCGCCCTTGAAGTCGTCGCCCGCCGCGATGCACACGTCCTCGATGACGCAGTTGCGGACGGTGATGGTCCCCGGCGCCGGCGGGCCGTCCTTGGGGCGCGCCGTCAGCTGCAGGAACGTGCGCCCGAGCAGCTTGCCGTGGACGTTCTCGATGGTGACGTCGCCCTTCGAGTTCTGCAGGTAGAAGCCGTGCTCGGCGCGGATGTTCTCGACGCGCGCCGGCGCGAACGAGCCGCGGAACACGAAGTCGGACAGGCTGTGGCCCCACACGCCCCACTTGGACTTGCCGCCGCGCTTCGCGAGGTGGTCCCAGTCCCCGAGGATGTGGCAGTCGACGAAGTGGAAGCCCTCGTAGACGGTGTTGCCGCCGCCCTTGAAGAACATCACGCCCGCGCGGTAGCCGGGGACGATGGTCAGGTCCTTGAACAGGAACCAGCCGCACTTCTTCTCCTGCGTGATGGCGATGGTGTCGCCGCCGCCGCGCGGGAGGATGCGCACGCCGGGCTGGCCCTGGATCGTGACCGGCTGCCCCGGGCTGCCGCCGGGCGCGCGCGCGTTCCACTTGCTGTCCTTGCGGAACCCGATCGAGAACGCGTCGTAGTCGCCGCTCTGCAGGTTCAGCACCGAGCCGGGCCCCGCCCGCTCGAGGGCCCACGCGATCGGGTTGGGCACCCGCTGCGGCCCGCCGGCGCCGACCTGGACCGTCTTCGGCGTCAGGGTGAAGACCTGGGCGCCCTGGGCGCCCCCCGCGGACGGGGGGGCGGACGCGGGGGCGGCGGGGAGGGCGAGGGCGAGGACGAGGGCGGCGAGGAGCTGGTGCATGGTGGTTCGGGTCGGCGCGGAGGCCGCCCGTAGCCTAGGACGCCACGCGCGCGGGTCCCGGGCCACCCCATCGCAATTCCCGCGGACCCCGTCTGGCGGGGCCGCTGCCCGGCTCGCTACGCGAGCTGGCGGTCGCCTTGGGGGCCTCTCGGCCCCCTAGGCGACCGCCCCTCCCCCCCGCTTGCTGGGCGGGGAGGAGGGGCGATCCGGTGGCTCCCGCGGCGGACCGTCCCGGCCGCGCGGGTCGATCGAGAACGGGGTGGCGCCCGAACGGATCGAAGGGGGAATCGAGGCCCGCGGGCGCCGGGGAGGGGCGCGGGGGCGGGCCACCTGACCATCCGCAGGGGCCGGGGTGGGGGTGGAAAGATCTTCCGGTTCCGGGGAGCCGCGGCGGGGGATTCCGGATCCCGGGAAGTGGGAGCGGCCGGAGCCTTGCGCCGCCGCGGGCCGTTGCCAAGCATCGGGCGCGGCGTCGGGCCGACCCGGGTCCGGGGTCCCGGGGCGAGGAGCCGCGAACCGCCAGGAGGACGAGCGCAACCATGGAAGACCACGGACCGGACCCCGGCACCCCCGACGCGGACGACGTCGAGCGGGTGGCTGAGGGGCAGCGCGCCGCGGCCGTCTGGGCGCACGTGCTGGGTGGCCTCGGGATGTTCGTCGGGTTCTCCTTCCTCGGGCCGCTGATCGTCTGGCTCGTGAAGAAGGACGAGGACCCCTTCGCGGAGGACCAGGCCAGGGAGGCCCTGAACTTCCACCTGTTCGTCTTCGTGGCGATCACGGTATCCACCATCCTGTTGATCTGCACCGTCGGGATCGTTCTGCTCCCGCTGGTGTGGGTCGTCGCGGTGTTCCTGTCCGTCGTCGGCGCCATGGTGGCCGGGGACGGTCGCCGCTACCGCTATCCCCTGATCGTCCGCATCCTGTCCTGACGCATGCCGCGCCAGCTCTCGGTGGGCCTCCTGGGCCAGCGCTTCATGGGGCGGGCGCACAGCAACGCCTGGGGGCAGGCGGGGCGCTTCTTCGACCTGCCGCGGAGCGTGCGCCTGGCGTGCGTGGCCGCGCGCGACGCGGACGAGCTGGCGCCCTTCGCCGGGCGCTGGGGCTGGGAGCGCTGGACGACCGACTGGCGCGAGCTCGTCGCCGCGGACGACGTCGACCTCGTCGACGTGTCGACGCCGAACCACCTGCACGCGGAGCCGGCGATCGCCGCCCTGCGCGCGGGCAAGCACGTCGCCTGCGAGAAGCCGCTGGCCGGCACGCTCGAGGACGCGCGCGCCATGCGCGACGCGGCGAAGCGGGCGGCGCGCAAGGGCGCGCGCACGTTCGTGTGGTTCAACTACCGCCGCTGCCCGGCGATCGGCACCGCCCACGAGCTGGTCCGGGAGGGCCGCCTGGGCGACGTGTACCACGTGCGCGCGACGTACCTGCAGAGCTGGGGCGGGCCCGCGACCGAGAGCTCGTGGCGCTTCCGCCGCTCGACCGCCGGCTCGGGCGCGCACGGCGACCTGAACGCGCACCTGGTCGACCTGGCGCGGTTCCTGCTGGGGGACGAGGTCGCGGAGGTCTCCGGCGCCCTGGCGCACACCTTCGTCAAGGAGCGGCCGCTTCCCGGCGGCGCGGGGACGGCCCGCAGCGACGTCGACGACGCCGCGCTGTTCCTGGCGCGCTTCCGCGGCGGGACGCTGGCGAGCTTCGAGGCCTCGCGGCTGGCGGCGCCGCACCTGAACGCGAACTCGATCGAGCTGAACGGATCGAAGGGGTCCCTGCGCTTCGACTTCGAGGACATGAACGTCCTGCGCTTCCACGACGCCCGCGACGGCGCGCGCCTGGGCGGCTGGCGCCGCATCGTGTGCACGTCCGCCGGCGACCACCCGTACGTGGACGCGTGGTGGCCCGACGGGCACCTCGTCGGCTACGAGCACGGCTTCACCAACATGGCGGCCGACGTCGTGCGCGCGGTCGCCGGGCGCCGGCCGCGCCTGCCCCTGCCCGACTTCGCCGACGCCTACGAGACGCAGCGCGTGCTCGCGGCCGCCCTGCGCGCGGCGTCCGAGCGCCGCGCGGTCCGCCTGAGCGAGGTCCGCTGACTCCCCGCTTCCCCGGAGACCGACCATGCCCCGTCCCGTCTGCCTGTTCACCGGTCAATGGGCCGACCTGTCGCTCGAGGAGCTCTGCGGCCTCGCGCGCGGGTTCGGCTACGACGGCCTCGAGCTCGCCTGCTGGGGCGACCACTTCGAGGTGCGCCGCGCCCTCGAGGAGGACGACTACTGCGCCCGCAAGTGGGAGCTGCTGCAGAGCTACAACCTGGGCTCGTTCGCGCTCTCGAACCACCTGGTCGGCCAGGCGGTGTGCGACCGCATCGACGAGCGCCACCGCGCCATCCTGCCGGAGGCGGTGTGGGGCGACGGCGATCCGGAGGGCGTCCGGCGCCGCGCCGCGGACGAGATGATCGCGACGGGCCGCGCCGCGCGCCGCTTCTTCGACGCCGCCCCCGGGCCGGTGCGCGAGCGCCTGGCGGCGGCCGGCCGGACGACCGTGGTCGGCTTCACGGGCAGCTCGATCTGGCCGCTGCTGTACTCCTTCCCGCCCAACCTCCCCGGGCAGGTCGAGGAGGGCTTCGCCGACTTCGGGCGGCGCTGGACGCCCATCCTGGACGCGTTCGCGGAGGTGGACGTCGGCTTCGCGCTCGAGGTGCACCCGACCGAGATCGCCTTCGACGTGGCCTCGACCCGGCGCGCGCTGGCCGCGGTGGGGGAGCACCCGCGCTTCGGCTTCAACTTCGACCCCTCGCACTTCGCCTACCAGGGCGTCGACTACCTCGGCTTCCTGCGCGAGTTCGGCGAGCGCGTCTTCAACGTCCACGTCAAGGACGTGTGGTGGTCGGACGCCCCGACGCCGATCGGCGTGTTCGGCGGGCACGCGGACTTCGGCGCGGACGGCCGCGCCTGGGACTTCCGCTCGCCCGGCCGCGGGCGCGTGGACTTCGAGGGCATCGTGCGCCTGCTGAACCACGCGGGCTACGCCGGCCCGCTGACCGTCGAGTGGGAGGACCCCATGATGGACCGCGCCCACGGCGCGACGGAGGCGGCCCGCTTCGTGCGCGCGCTCGACTTCCCGCGCTCCGACATCGCCTTCGACGCGGCCTTCTCGGAGTCCTGACCGTGACGAACCCCGCACCCGAGCCGGCGCTGCTGCGCACGCGGCTGTCGGTCATGATGTTCCTGCAGTACGCGATCTGGGGCGCGTGGCTGCCGCTGTTCTTCCCGTTCCTGAACGAGCACCGCGGCTTCGGGGCGGCCGAGATCGGCAACCTGTTCGCGATCGGCGCGACCGGCGCGCTCGTCGCCCCCTTCGTCGCCGGGCCGATCGCCGACCGCTGGGTGTCGACCGAGCGCTTCCTGGGCTTCCTGCACCTCGTGGGCGCCGCGCTCGTGTGGCAGCTCGCGAACCTGACGGAGTACGACGAGCTGCTCGTCTTCTCGCTGCTGTACTCGCTGGTCTACGCGCCGACGCTGTCGCTGACGAACTCGCTGGCCTTCCACCACCTGCCCGACCGCGACCGCGACTTCTCGCGCGTGCGGGTCTGGGGCACCGTCGGCTGGATCGCGGTGGGCATCGGCGTGGGGCAGTGGCTGCTGCGCGTCTGGACGCCGGCGGGCGAGCCCGTCGACGCCGTGCGCGCCAGCCAGGTCGCCGGCATGGCCGACGCGTTCCGCGTCAGCGCCGTCCTGGGCGCCGGGCTCGGGCTGTACTGCTTCACGCTGCCGCACACGCCGCCGCGGCGGGGCGGCGCCGGGGGGGCGCTCGGCGCCATCGGCCAGGCGCTCGGCGCGCTGCGCAAGCGCCCGCTGCTGGTGCTGTTCCTCGTGTCCTTCCCGGTCAGCTGCGTGCACCAGTTCTACTTCGTGCACACCGCGGGCTTCCTGGGCCACCTCGAGATCGGCGCCGCCTGGATCGAGCAGGTGCTGGGCGTCGGCGGCGGCGGGGTCATGACGATCGGGCAGCTCTCGGAGATCCCCGTGCTGTTCGCCATCCCCTGGGCGGCGCGGCGGGTGTCGCGCAAGACGCTGCTGACCGCCGGGCTGCTGGCCTACGTGCTGCGCTTCACGGTGTTCGCCTACGTGCAGGAGCCCTGGGCCGTCCTGCCGGCGCTGGCCCTGCACGGCGTGTGCTTCGGCTGCTTCTTCTTCGTGGCGTTCATGATCGTGGACGAGGAGACCGGCACGTCGGTCCGCGCCAGCGCGCAGAGCCTCTACAACCTCGTCGCGGTCGGCTTCGGCATCATCGCCGGCAACGTCTTCGCCGGCGCGGTCGCCGAGGGCGCCACGACCGACGCGGGCATCGACTACGAGCAGCTCTTCGCCGTCCCGCTGCTGGTGACCGTGGGCTGCCTGGTCGCGGTGCTGGCCCTGTACCCGCGGAGCCGGGGGCCGTCCGCCACGTGATCGCCCTGGTCCTGACGGCGGCGCTGCTCGCCCACCCCGCCCCCGCGCGGGGGCCCGTTGCCCAGGCTCCCGCACGGCCGCGCGACCCGTGGGTCTTCCGGTGCGCGCTGGACGGGCGGCCCCGCAGCGTCGTCGTGGCGCTGGCCGACGACCTGTGGGTGGCCTACGACGCCTCCGGCGTCTCCCTGGTGAAGGCCTGGCGCGGCGACGTGCACCTGCAGGGCGCGGTGTACGACACCGTCCACGGCCCGCAGCCGGTGGCGCGCGGGCCGGTGTGGGCCGTGGGGCTCGAGGGCCCGGTCTGGTTCGCCGAGGTCGGCGGCGAGCTCGTCGAGCTGGAGCCGCGCTGGCGCGGCCACGCCTTCGTGGAGGGCCGCGTCGAGCTGCGGATGGAGGCCGCGCTGCCCGGCGGCGGAGTCGTGCGCGTGGCCGAGACGCCCGAGCGCGTGCGCTCCGAGGCGCTGCACGAGCGCAAGCTGCGCATCCCCGCCGGGCGCACCGGCCTCGCGCGCACGTGGCGGGTCGAGGCCCCCGAGGGCGTGCAGGTGCTGCTGCGCGACCGGCGCCAGAGCCCGTGGCTGTGGCCGCGCGACGTGCGCGGCATGCGCGCGGCGCCCGACGGCGACGGCGCGCTGGTGGCGCTCGCGACCGACGCCGAGACGATGCTGGTCTACTACTTCGACGAGCCGGCGGAGGACACCTCCGGCGCGGGGGACGGGCGGTGATCGGCGCGCTGCTCCTCGCCGCGCTCGCCCAGGAGCCCTGGCCCGCGCAGCCCGACTCCCTGGCGCTCGAGCCCGGCGTGACCGTGCGCGTGTTCCACGTCGGCCAGCCGATGGACCGCCTGCTGCACCTCGTGGCCGGACAGACGCCCAACGCGAACGAGGCGCGCGCGACGCCGGACGGCCTCGAGCTGGACCGAGGCGACCTGGGCGAGCACGGCCAGGACGTCGTGGTGTTCGTGGACGGCTACGTGCGCGCCCCGGAGACGGGCGTGCACGGCTTCCGCCTGACCAGCGACGACGGCGCGCGCCTCTGGGTCGACGGGCGCGAGGTCGTGGACAACGACGGGCTGCACGGGGCCGAGTCCGCCGAGGGCGAGGCGCCGCTCGCGCGCGGCTGGCACCGCCTGCGCGCGCAGTGGTTCCAGGCCGGCGGCGAGGCGCTCCTGCGCCTCGAGTGGCGGCCGCCGGGGCAGGAGGACTTCGGGCCCCTGCGGGGCGACGCCCTGGGCCGGACGGCGGGCGAGGTGCTGGTCACGTCGCCGGGCCCGAAGCGCGTCGTCCGCCCGCTCGAGCGCGGCGGCCCGGGCGACGGCCGGCCGCTCGAGGGCGTGCACCCCGCCTTCGACCTGCGCCCCGCGCGCCCGCCGGGCTTCGAGCCGCGCGTGGGCGGCCTGGACTGGCTCTCCGACGGACGCCTGGTCGTGTGCACGTGGGACGCCGACGGCTCGGTGTGGCTGCTCGAGCGCGTCGACGCGGCCGACCCGGCGGCCATCGAGGTCCAGCGCTTCGCCTCCGGCCTGGCCGAGCCGCTCGGCCTGCGCGTGGTCGACGACCGCGTCTTCGTGCTGCAGAAGCAGGAGCTGACCGAGCTGGTCGACCTGGACGGCGACGAGGTCGCCGACGAGTACCGCGCCGTGTGCAGCGGCTGGGACGTCACGCCGAACTTCCACGAGTTCGCCTTCGGCCTGGCGTACCGCGCCGACGAGCGCGCGTTCTACGCGAACCTGGCGGTCGCCATCGAGCCCGGCGGCAAGAGCTCGTGGCCCCAGGCGCCCGACCGCGGCAGCGTGCTGCGCATCGGGCTCGACGACGGCGCGTACGAGGTCGTGGCCCACGGGCTGCGCACGCCCAACGGCATCGGCACGGGCCCCGACGGCGCCGTCTACCTGACCGACAACCAGGGCGACTGGGTGCCCGTCTCGAAGCTGCTGCGGCTGCGGCGGGGCGCGTTCTACGGCTCGCGCGCCGTGCTGGGCGACGCGGCCGCGGACCTCGACGTCGAGCCGCCCGTCGTCTGGCTGCCCCAGAACGAGATCGGCAACTCGCCCT
Source organism: bacterium (assembly GCA_030428395.1). Taxonomy (GTDB): domain Bacteria; phylum Planctomycetota; class UBA1135; order UBA1135; genus JAUIDW01. The sequence goes on from JAUIDW010000021.1 coordinate 8,959, forward strand.
CGCAGCCGGCGCCGCTGCCCGTCGGGCCCTGGGCCGGCCAGATGCTGGTCGGCGACGTCACGCACGGCGGGTTGAAGCGCGTGTTCGTCGAGCAGGTCGACGGCGTGTGGCAGGGCAGCGTGTTCCGCTTCACGCAGGGGCTGGAGGCGGGCGTCAACCGGCTGAGCTGGGGTCCCGACGGCGCGCTGGTCGTCGGCGGGATCGGCTCGACCGGGAACTGGAGCCAGGAAGGCAAGCGCTGGTCCGGCCTCGAGCGCCTGGTCCCGCGCGGGGACGGGGTCGCCGCCTTCGAGCCGCTCGCGGTGCGGACGCGCGCGAACGGGCTCGAGGTCGAGTGGACCGAGCCCCTGGCGGAGGGCGCCGGCTGGGACCCCTCGACGTGGGACGTCGAGCAGTGGCGCTACGAGGCCACCGCCGACTACGGCGGCCCCAAGCTGGAAGTCGAGCGGCTGGTGCCGCGCACCGCCAGCGTGTCCGCCGACCGCCGCCGAGTGTTCCTCGAGCTGCCCGGCCTGCGCGCCGGCCGCGTGGTGCACGTGCGCGCCCTCCCGGGCGTCGCGGCGGCCAGCGGCCGCGCGCCGTGGACGACCGAGGCGTGGACGACGGTGCACCGCCTGCCGGACGCGCCGGGCGAGGTCCTGGCCAGCCCGCACCGGCCCACACCGAACCGCCTGACCGACGAGGAGCGCGCGGCGGGCTGGCGCCTGCTGTTCGACGGCGAGTCGCTCGCCGGGTGGCGCAACTTCAGCCGCGAGGGCCCGGTCGCGGGCTGGGAGGTGGTCGACGGCTGCCTGACCCGCACGGGCCCGGGCGGCGACCTCGTCACGGACGAGGAGTTCGAGGACTTCGAGCTCGAGCTCGAGTGGCGCCTCGCCCCCGGCGGCAACAGCGGCATCTTCTTCCACGTCTCCGACGACTTCGGCGCGGTGTGGGAGACCGGCCCCGAGATGCAGGTGCTCGACAACGCGCGCCATCGCGACGGGATGGACCCGCGCACGTCGGCGGGCGCCAACTACGCCCTGCACCCGCCGGCGCGCGACGACACGCGCCCGGTGGGCCTCTTCAACCGCGCGCGCCTGCGCGTCCAGGGTGGCCGCGTCGAGCACTGGCTGAACGGCGTCCTGCAGTGCCGCTACACGCTCGGCGACGACGACTGGGAGCGCCGCGTGGCCGCCAGCAAGTTCGCCTCGATGCCCGCCTACGGCCGCGCCGGCCGCGGCCGCATCGCGCTGCAGGACCACGGCGACCCCGTCGGATACCGCGACGTCCGCCTGCGCGAGTTGCCCGCCCCGGGCCCGCGCTAGCGCGCGCGGGCGCCGGCCGGGCCGCACGACTAGAATCCCGCCCTGGACCCGCGCCGCCGCGCGCCCCCCGCCATGCGTCCGATCCACGCCTCCGCCCTCCTGCTCGCGCTCGGCGCCTGCCGCGTCGGGCCCGACTACGAGCCCCCCGAGGTCGAGGTCCCCGGGCAGTTCGACGCCACGCCCGATGCGGTCGGCGAACCCGGCGCGAAGGAGGAGCCCGTCGTCGAGCCCTGGTGGGAGGCCTTCGGCGATCCCGTGCTGCAGGCCTGCGTCGAGGAGGCCTTCGCCTCGAACCTGGAGGTGCGGGCCACGCTGGAGCGCATCCGCGCGGCGCGCGCGCTGCGCGGCGTCGAGGCGAGCCGGTCCTGGCCGGAGATCGGCGCGGGCGCCGGCTACACGTGGGACCGCATCAGCGAGAACAACCCGCGCTTCGGGCCCGCCGTGCAGCAGGGCGTCTTCCCGCGCGACATCCGCTACTGGGACGTCGGCTTCGACGTCACCTGGGAGCTGGACGTCTTCGGCGGGAACGCCCGGCGCCGCGAGGCGGCCACCGCGGAGCTGCACGAGGTCGAGCTGCGGCGCGGCGCCGTGATGATCTCGGTGGCGGCGGAGATCGCCCGCGAGTACGTCGAGCTGCGCGGCGAGCAGGAGCGCCTGCGCCTGCTGGAGGCGCGGGTCGGGACCGAGGAGGCGCGGCTGGAGCTGCTCGAGGGCCGGCAGCGGGAGGGCATCCTGCCGGCCGAGGTCGTGGTGCAGCGGCGCTCCGCGCTGCAGCGACTGCGCGCGAGGATCCCGGCGTCCCGGGCCGCCGTCCGGGCGGGCGAGTACCGCCTCGCCGTGCTGATGGGGCGCCGGCCGGAGGAGGGCGTGCCCGGCGTCCGGGAGCCCCGCCCGGTGCCGTCGCCGGAGCAGCCGGTGCCCTTCGGCCTGCCCGGCGAGCTGCTGCGCCGGCGGCCCGACGTGCTGGCGGCCGAGCGCCGGCTGGCGGCCGCCACGGCCGACATCGGGGTCGCCACCGCCGAGCTCTACCCCAGGCTGTTCCTCGTCGGCTCGCCAGGCCTCCAGGCCGAGCAGCTCGCGGACCTCTTCACCTCGTCGAGCAGCAGCTGGCTGTTCGGGCCGCGGATCTCGTGGAGCCTCTTCTCGGGCGGGCGGAACCGGGCGCTGCTGGAGGCGGCGCGCGCGGCGCGCGAGCTGGCCGTGCTCGAGTTCGAGGCCGCCGTCCAGCTCGCCCTGGAGGAGGTCGAGACCGGCATCGTGCGGTACGCGCGGGACGCGGAGTCGCTGGTGCTGCTGGAGGAGTCCGCGGCCCTGTCGCGGCGCAACGTCGAGCTCGCCGCGGCGCGCAGCCGCACGGGCATCGTCGACCGGCTGGAGGTGCTGGACTCGCGCGCGTCGGCGCTCGAGCTCGAGGAGCAGCGCCTCGACCAGGAGGTGCGGCTGCTCACGCGGCGCGTCGCGCTCTACAAGGCGCTCGGCGGCGGCTGGGGCGAGGCCGAGCGGATCGCGCGGGCCGCCGCGGAGGAGCCGCGCGAGCCGCCGCCGGAGGAGGCCCGCGACGAGCCCGCGGCCGGGGAGGTCGGGTCGTGAGCGCCCGGTGCGTCCTGGCGCTCGCGGCGCTGCTGGCGTGCGCCTGCACGCGGGCGCCCGACGGCTCGTACCAGGGGTACGCCGAGGGCGAGTTCCTCTACCTGGCGGCCCCGGTGGGCGGCGAGCTGGTCGAGCTGGCGGTCGCCCGGGGGCAGGTCGTCCAGACGGGCGCGCCGCTGTTCCGCCTGGACCCGAACCCGCAGTCCCTCCAGCTGGAGGAGGCCGCGCAGCGCGCCGAGCAGGCCCGCGCGCGCCTCGCCGACCTCGAGAAGGGGGTGCGGCCGTCCGAGCTGGCGGCGCTCGAGGCGCGCCTGACGAGCGCGCGGTCCGGGCTCGAGCGCGCCGAGCGCGACTACGAGCGGCGCCGGACCCTGCGCGACGAGGGGCCGGCGGAGGCCGTGGCCGACGAGGAGCTGGACCGCTTCCGGGCCGAGCGCGACGTCCGCGCGGCCGAGGTGGCCGCGGTCGAGGCCGAGCTCGAGACCGCGCGCCTCGGCGGCCGCGCGGACGCCGTGGTGGGGGCGCGCCGGGAGGTCGACGCCCTGGACGCGGCGCGGCGCCAGCTCGCCTGGCAGATCGACGAGAAGGCCGTGGCGGCGCCCGCGGCCGGCCTGGTCCAGGACACCCTCTTCCGCCCCGGCGAGTACGTCCCCGCGGGGCAGCCCGTGGTCGTGCTGCTGCCGCCGGAGAACCTGCGGGTGCGCTTCTTCGTGCCCCAGGACGGGCTCTCGTCGATCGGCTTCGGGGACCGGGTGGAGGTGGCCGTCGACGGCCTCGACCGCGACCTGGAGGCCCGCGTCGACTTCGTGTCCTCCGAGGCGGAGTACACGCCGCCGGTCATCTACAGCAAGGAGTCGCGGGGCAAGCTCGTGTTCCGGGTCGAGGCGCGCCTGGACCCGGCGAGCGCGCGGCGCCTGCGACCGGGCCAGCCGCTCGAGGTCCGGCTGCCGTGACCGCCGCGGCCGCGCCGGGGCCGACCATCGACGTCCACGGCATCACCAAGTCGTTCGGCGACCGGCGGGTCGTGGACGAGATCTCGATGCAGGTCCTGCCGGGCGAGATCTACGGGTTCCTCGGTCCGAACGGCTCGGGCAAGACGACCTTCCTGCGCATGCTCTGCGGGCTCCTCCGTCCCGACAGCGGCTCGGGGACCTGCCTCGGCTTCGACGTGCGCACGCAGGCCGCGGAGATCAAGCGGCGCGTCGGGTACATGACCCAGCGCTTCAGCTACTACGAGGACCTCAGCATCCGCGAGAACCTCGAGTTCGTGGCGCGGATGTACGGCCTCCGCCGGCGGCGGGAGGCCGTCGACGCGGCGCTCGAGCGGCTGGGCCTGACGGGCCGTCAGCGGCAGCTCGCCGGGGAGCTGTCGGGAGGCTGGAAGCAGCGCCTGGCCCTGGCGGCCTGCATGCTCCACGAGCCGAGCCTGCTCCTGCTCGACGAGCCGACCGCGGGCGTCGACCCCAGCGCGCGCCGCGACTTCTGGGAGGAGATCCACCAGCTCGCGGCCTCCGGCCTGACCGTCCTGATCACGACGCACTACATGGACGAGGCGGAGCGCTGCCACCGGCTGGCGTACATCGCCTACGGGCGCCTGATGGCGCAGGGCACCGTGGGGGAGGTGATCGAGGACGCGGGGCTGGTGACCTACGCGGTCCCGGGGGGCAGCGAGCCCGCCCTCCTGGAGCGCCTGCGGTCGTCGCCCGCGGTCTCGCAGGCCGTCGCCTTCGGCAAGACGCTCCATGTCAGCGGCCGGGACGGCGCCGCCCTGGAGGCCGCGCTGGAGGAGCTCCTGGGGCCGGAGCGGCCCTGGCGCGCGCAGCGCTCCAGCCTGGAGGACGTCTTCATCAGCCTGATGAAGCGGGCGGAGGACAACTTCGGATGAGCCGCGGTCCGTCGCTCTCGCGCTTCGCCGCGATCGTGGCGAAGGAGTTCACCCAGATGCGCCGCGACCGGCTGACGTTCGCGATGGTGCTGGGGATCCCGTTCATCCAGCTGGTGCTGTTCGGCTTCGCGATCAACTCCGACCCCCGCCACCTGCCCACGGCCGTGCTGATGCGCGACTCGAGCGTCCTCACGCGCAGCCTGATGCAGGCGCTCGAGAACAGCGACTACTTCGACTTCGTGGAGGCCGTCGAGAGCGGCGCGGAGGCGGCGCGCCGGATCGAGGAGGGCGCGGTCCAGTTCGTGCTCGAGGTCCCGGAGGACTTCACCCGCGACGTGCTGCGCGGCGACCGGCCCCAGCTGCTGCTGCTGGCGGACGCGACCGACCCGGCGGCCACGAGCAACGCCCTCGGCGCGGTCGACCGGATCCTGACGCGCGTGCTCGACGAGGAGCTGACCGGACCCGTCGCCGGGCTGCGCTCCCGACCCGCGGCGGCGCGGCTGGTGGCGCACAGGGCCTACAACCCGGAGGGGATCAGCCAGTACAACATCGTCCCGGGCCTGATGGGCGTGGTCCTGACCATGACGATGGTCCTCATCACGGCGCTCGCGATCACGCGCGAGAGCGAGCGCGGGACGCTGGAGAACCTGCTCGCGACGCCGGTGCGCCCCCTCGAGGTGACCCTGGGGAAGATCGTCCCGTACATCCTCGTCGGCTACCTCCAGGCGGCCCTGATCCTGCTGGCGGCGCGCTACCTGTTCGAGGTCCCGATGTTCGGCAGCGTGCCGCTGCTGCTGGCCGTGATGTTCGTCTTCATCGTCGCCAACCTCGCGATCGGGATCACGTTCTCGACGGTCGCCCGCAACCAGCTCCAGGCGATGCAGATGGGCTTCTTCTTCTTCCTGCCCTCGATCCTGCTGTCGGGGTTCATGTTCCCCTTCCGCGGGATGCCCGGCTGGGCGCAGGTGCTGGGCGAGATCCTGCCGCTGACGCACTTCCTGCGGATCGTCCGCGGGATCCTGCTGAAGGGCAGCGACCTCGAGACGATCGCCCCCGAGATCGGGCCCATGGCGCTCTTCGCCGTCGTGGCCCTGCTCGTCGGGCTCACGCGCTTCCGCCGGACGCTCGACTAGCGCGGCTCGGGGTCCCCGGGCGCCTCGGGCGCGCCGCCGGTCGGCTCGCCGGCGACGACCTCGTCGTAGGGCAGGCCCAGGCTGGCGCGGTAGTCGGCCAGGGCCTGGAAGTGCTCGGCCAGGACGTCGACGAGCATGGAGGCCGCGGCGGCCGTCTGCTGCTCGCGCAGGTTGACGCGCAGCAGGTCGCTCTCGCCGGCCTGGAGCTGGATGCGCTCGGCCTGCTCGAGGGTGCCGGCCAGGCGCGCGTTCTCGCGGACCTGCCCGATGCGCAGCCAGGTCTGGCGCAGGGCGGAGCTCGCGTCCTGCACGTCGGCGACGATGCGGTCGCGGACGAACTGCAGCTCGCGCTCGAGCTTGTTGGCCTTGGCCGCGATCGTGCGCGACTTGCCGCGGGCCGCGCGCCGCTGCAGCGGCACCTCGAAGCGCACGGCGGCCTCGAGCTCGAAGGGCCCCTTGTCGTCGGGCGTCGTGACCTGGTCGCCGAGGTCCTGGGAACCGGCCAGGCCGACGTCGAGCTTCGGCAGCAGCGTGTTCTCGGCCTGCTCGAGGTCCAGGCGCAGGCGCTCGAGCTCGAGCTCGAGCTCGCGGACCTCGGGGCGCTGCAGCTGCGCCAGCACGACGTCCTCGTCGGACAGCATCTGCGCCGGGTCGCGCGGGTTGGGCAGCTCGGCGGGCAGCTGGTCGGGGTCGGGCAGCAGCGGCCGCCCGAGCTCGTCGCGCCAGTACAGCGACAGCTCGATCGCGCTGCGCTCGAGGCCGCGCTGCGAGCGGACGAGGATCGACTGGCGCTCGACGATCAGGCGCTGGTTGTCGATCAGCGCGAGCCCCGGGAGCTCGCCCTCGTCGACGGCCGTGCGCAGGGCCTCCTGGCGGTTCTCGGCCAGCGCGAGCAGGCGCTGCGCGATGGTCAGCTTCTGGCCGGCCGCGACCCACTTCCAGTACGCCCGCGCGGCCTTGCGCGTGGCCTCGAGCCGCTTGCGCAGCACCAGCGGGTCGGCCTGCGCCTGCGCCAGGCGCGCCTGCCACACGCGCAGCCGGCGCTCGTCGATGCGCCGCCCCGCCAGCAGCGGCAGGCGGAAGCCCGCGCTGAGCTCGCCGTCGGTGCGCGTCTTGAGGTCGCCGTCCCAGACGGCGAAGTCGCCCGTGCCGAGCTTGTAGCCGCCGAAGAAGGTCGCGCCCCAGAGCGTCGTGGGTTGCTCGAGCATCAGCTTCATCCGCTCGTTCTCGTAGAACCCCTCGAGGGCCAGGTCGGCGTCGGCCCGCACGCGGCTGTCGAAGTCGCCGTGCGCGGCCAGCAGCTGGCCGGCGGCGATCTCGACCTCCTCGAGGGCGGCCAGCACGAGCGGGAACTGCGCCTCGACGGAGCGCAGGACCTCCTCGAACGTCAGCTCGTCGTCCGCGTCGTGGGGGGGCTGCTCGACCACGCGCTCGTGCGAGTCCGCGGCGACGATGTCGAGGGGCGAGGTCGTCTCCTGCGCGTCCGAGAGCCGGAAGCGCGACAGCGCGCGCGCCTCGGCGGACGGCAGCGGCGCGGGGATCTCCGGCGGCTGCGCCTGGCAGGCCGCCGCGAGCAGCGCGGCGACGAGCCCGGCGACGGGCTCGGCAGGGCCGGGCGCGCGGCGCGCACGGCGCGTCGGTGACGTCACGGCTTCTTGCCCTCGCCCTCGAGCGTCATCTCCTTGGCTTCCTTCCCGCCGCCCTTGCCCGCGGCGTCGCCCTCCGCGTCGGGCGCGTTCCGCACCGAGGGCGGGAAGGCGTTCAGCTGGCGCCAGATCTCGTAGCCCAGGCTGACCGTGTCGAGCTGGATCCAGCCGCTGGCGCGCACGCCCTGGCGCAGGTAGCGCTGCTCGGGCCAGGGGGCCTCCGTGGGGTCGGGGACGACGAGCACGCGCGAGCGGCCGTCGGCCGCGGCCTGGCCGTCGACCAGCAGGACCTCGCCGCCGAACGTGCCGACGGCGACCGACGGCCAGCCGGCGAACTGCACGGCGGGCCAGCCCTCGAACTGCAGGCGCACCTTGCGGCCCGGGTTGACCAGCGGCGCGTCGATGCCGCGCACCCAGAGCTCGACGCCCAGCGCGTCCGTCCGGGGGACCAGGTCGATCAGCGGCTGGCCGCGCGAGATGAGGTCGGACGTGGTGGCCCCGTGCACGCGCAGGATGGTACCGGTGCGCGGCGCGACGATGACCTGGGTCTCCTGCCGCGCGAGGGCCGTGCGGGCCTCGGTGCGCTCCTTCTCGGCCAGCGCCACGTCCTGGCGGGCCTTCTCGCGCGCGGACTTGGTCGACTCGATCTTGGCGGCCTCGTCGGCGCCGACCTTCTCGACGCGCGCCATCTTGGAGCTCTCCTCGTTGCGCGCCTGCTCGACCTTGGCCTTGGCGGCCTCGACCTTGGCCCGCCCCGACTGGAAGTCGGCCTCGGCCTTCTGGAAGTCGAGCTCCGAGGCGATGTCCTGGGTGAAGAGGTTCCACTTGCGCTCGCGGTCGGCGCGCTTCTGCTCGAGCTCGGCCTCGAGCGCCTCCAGCTCGCGCTCCGCGGCGCGCACCTTCTCGATCGCGATGCCGAGCTCGAAGCGCGCCGAGGCCAGCGCGTGCTCGCGCCCCTCCTGCAGGTGCCGCAGCTGCTCCTCGTGGAACTCGAGGGTGCCGCGCGCGGCCGTGACCTTGTCGCTGGCGAACTGGAACTGCTGTTCGAGGCGCAGCGTGAAGCCCGGGTCGAGGTCCTCCATCTCGGCCAGCACGTCGCCCTTCTGGACGACGGAGCCCTCGCGGACGTTCAGCTCGACCAGGCGCCCGCTGACGGGGGCGGGGATGGTCTGGATGCGGTCGAGGGGCAGCACCGCGGTGACGCGGCCCGCCGCGGGGACGTTCTGCTGCCACGGCACGAAGGCCAGCAGCAGCGGCAGGACCAGCAGCAGCACGCCGAGGGCCGCGGCCAGCTTGCGCCCCGCCCGGGCGGGCGCGACGACGTGCTGGACCGGCAGCGCGAGCGGCTCGATGTCGGCGAGTCGGGTCGTGGCCATGGTGTCCTAGACCGGGCTGTAGGCGAGGGCGTCCGCGGGGGACCCGAGTTGCACGATGGAGTCGCAGCGCCGCTGGATCTCGGGCCGGTCCGAGACCAGCACGAGCGTCCAGCCGGCGTCGGGGGCGCACAGCATGTCGAAGAGCTCCTCGCGCTCGCTCTCCGCCAGGGCGTCGAGCAGGTCGTCGACGACGAGCAGCCGCGGCCGCCCGGCGATCGCGCGGGCCAGCATGAGCCGGCGCACCTGGCCGTCCGACAGCGGGTGCCCGCTCGGGTGCAGGCGCGTGTCCACGCCGTCGGGGAGCCCCGCGACCACCTCCAGCAGCCCGACGCGGCGCAGGGCGGCGCGCACGTCGTCGTCGCTGACGAACGGGCGCTGCAGGCGCACGTTGGCGCGGACGGAGCCGTGGATGACCTCGAGGGGGGAGGCCAGGCCGACCTCGCGCCGCAGGAACTCCGTCGACAGGTCGCGGAGGTCGCGGCCGTCCAGGAGGATGGCGCCCTCGGCGGGCTCGCGCAGGCGCCACAGGAGCTCGGCGAAGACCGTCTTGCCGGAGCCGGCGGGGCCGGTGATGCCGATGCGCTGCCCGGGGCGGGCGTGCAGGTCCACGTCCGCGAACAGCGTGCGCTGGCGGGCGTCGGCCCACGCGACGCCGCGCACCTCCAGCTCGGCGCCGGCCGGGCGCGACTCGGGCGCGGCGGCGCCGGTCGCGGGCTGCTCGCCCTCGACGGACTCGACGGGCAGGTCGAGCAGGTAGCCCACCTTGTTGACGGCGGCCATGAGGTCGTACCACTCCTCCAGGTACTTGCCCATCTTGGCGAACGACGCGACCACCGCGGTCACGATCAGCTCCGCGGCCACGAGCTGGCCGAGCGTCAGGCTGCCCTGGATGACGAGCCAGCCGCCGATGCCGAGCAGCACGGTGCTCGCGACGACCTGCAGGCCCAGGGCGCCGAGGATCTGCCCGAAGACCAGGCGGAAGTGCGAGGCGCGGCGCTCGACCCAGCCGCGCGTCAGCGAGTCGGCGCGCTCGAGGATCCACTGCTGCGACCCGCCCGTGCGGAACGCGTGGGGGTTGCGCGTGATCTCCTCGAGCCACGCGAGCACCTCGTACTTGGCGGTGCTCTCGGCGATGGCGCTGCGCTCGCCGCGCTTCAGCGGGCCCAGCACGACCATGGCGATCACGAGCAGCAGCAGGATGTCGAACGCGAGCAGCAGCGGGTGGTAGAAGGCCAGGACGGTGAGCCCGACCAGCACCGCCAGCACGACGCCGAGCGCGTCCAGCAGCAGCTTGGCGGTGCTCTTCTGGATCGTGATGACGTCCAGGAAGCGGTTGACCAGCTCGGGGCCGTCGATCCGGTCGTAGGTCTCGTGCTGGACGCGCGGGAGCCGGGCGGCGAGGTCGGCCACGGCGCGGACGAACAGGCGCCGCTGGATCAGCTCGACGACCCAGGTCTGCACGCCGGTCAGGACCGCGGCGAAGGTCAGGGCGAGCAGCAGCAGGAGCGCCACGACCACGAGCGGCTGCAGCAGCCCGCCCAGCGCGACCGAGTTCACGAGCGCCTGGACGGCGACCGGCGTCGCGAGCATCAGCACGCCGATGGCGACGGCGAACGCGACCACGGCGAGCACGTCGCCCCACTCCGGCCGCAGCAGGCGCACCAGGCGCTGGAGGGGCGGCAGGTGCTGCCCCGTGCCGTGCGCGGAGACCGCGGCCTGCTGGGGCGTCGAGGGGTCGGCCACCAGCCACACTCGCTCGTCGCCCGTGGGCCCGCCGAGGCGCTCGTCGAGGGCGGCGGCGGAGACGCGCTCCTCGCGCCCCTCGGGGTGCCTCGCGTCGTGGACGACGAGGTGCACCCGCCGCCCGGCCGAGGCCTGCAGGTAGAACCAGCTCGCGCCGTCCGCGGAGACGGTGACCAGGGGGAGCCCGCCGCCGCGCGAGACGGCGACGGCCTGCGCGGCCGTGGCGCGGGAGAGCGACGTGCGCAGCCCCAGGTCGTGCGCGACGCGGGCGAGCCACTCGAGGCGCTCGACGGCCGACCGGGGGGCCCCGTCGGCGCGCGGGACGTCCGTCTGCTCGAGCAGGCGCCCGAGGGCGGCGGGGTCGTGCTCCGCCCGGCACGACTGGACGAGGCGCTCGAGCACCTCGGCGGGGGCGGACACCGACGGGTCGGCCGGCGGCGTGGAGGGGGGATTGTTCGACATGGAGGGCGACCTCACCGGACGTTCGCGGGAGGCGGGCCGTCGGTTGCAGGATGTCCAGGTTTCTCGGGCCCCGGGCGCGCCGTCGCCCCGCGGGCCCCGGCGGCCCGGCGGGGCGCCGCGCCGGGGCGGGCGCGGGGGCTACCGCTCGTCGGCCGTCAGGTCCGCGAGCACGAACTCCAGGAACCGCTCGGTCGAGATGAAGCCCTGGCCCCAGCCGTCCCACGGCGCCAGGACCGCGGACTCCCGGATCGCGGCCGGGTCCCGCCCGGCCTCCAGCTCCGCGGCCACGGCCGCCAGCGCACCCCGGAGCATCTCCGCGTAGGCGCGCAGGTCCTGCTTCCGCGACGGCCGACCGTGGCCGGGCAGGAGCGTCACCTCGTCGGGCAGGACCTCGAGCAGGCGCTCGGCGTTGCGCGCCAGGCCGCGCACGCTCCCGCCCGTCGCCAGGTCGACGTAGGGGAAGTTCCCCGGGAAGAAGAGGTCGCCCAGGTGGGCGACGCCGGAGCGGGGGAACAGGACGACGCTGTCGCCGTCGGTGTGGCCGGACGGCAGGTGGAACACGCGCACCTCCTCGCCGTTGAAGTGCAGCTGCACCTCGTCGGCGTACGTGACGACCGGCAGGGCCGCGACCGGCGCCGGCTCGCGCGTGCCGAAGGCGGTGGTCTGCGTCGACCCCATGCGCGCCCGGACGTTGCGGTGGGCCACCACGGGGGCCCCGCCGGCCAGGGCGACGTTCCCGCCGGTGTGGTCGCCGTGCCAGTGGGTGTTCACGACGAAGCGCACCGGCTGGTCCGAGAGCTCCGCGAGCGCGGCGCGGATCGAGGGGGCCATGAACTCGAACTGGGTGTCGACCACGAGCAGGCCGTCGGGGCCGGCGGAGACGGCCAGGTTGCCGCCGCGGCCCTCGATCCAGTGCACAGCGCCGGCCAGCGGGCGCGCGACGGCGGTCGGCGGCTCCTCCTGGGGTGCCCCTGCGGGGACCCGGGCGGCCGCGGGCGCTCCGGCGTGCGGCGCGAGCAGGGCCGCGAGCGCGACGAGGGCGAGGGGGGTGGCGAGCATGGGCGGTGCGTGGGACCTCGAGGACGGGGCGGGACGGAACACCGGAGCGGCCCGGGAGCGGGCTCCGGGCGGCGTGGGACCCCCGCGGGCAGCCGGCGGGAGCCGGGGGATTGTGCCCGCGGCGAAACCTGCGTCCAGGGGGCGCCGCCCGGCCGGCGGCGGGGGTGGTAACTTTCCCCGGGGAACGCGTCGCGGGAGAGGGTTCCACGATCCGGGAGATCGTGGGAACCTCTCGGGATCGAGACTCGTTCTCGACTGGGAGGAACCCGGGGCGGCCCGGGGAAACGTTCGAGGTGGGACGACGGGGGCGACCCCGTCCACGGAAAGGGAGCCGGGCGCAGGCCGGGTGGCATGAGGACGAGCAAGACGACGACGGCGCTCCTGGCGGGCGCGTGGCTGCTGGCGGCCGGGAGCGCGCGCGCCCAGGTGGTCCCCGACGCGGGGCCGGACGCATCCGTCACGTGGGGGGACGACCTCCTCCTGCAGGGCAGCGTCGCGAACCGCGCGCTGCTGCACTACGTCATGGCGGACGGCGACCACGCCACCGAGAACGACTTCCTCGAGTACCGCTCGGACGTCGGCCTGACGGTCATCCCGCAACCCAGCACGACCGGCGGCACGCTCTACAACTGGCCCAGCGACATCGTGCGCGTGAACGGGCTCGACTACGTGATCGACACGGGCAAGCGCCAGCTCTACACCGTCGACCTGGCCACCTCGGTGGCGACCGACGTGGGCCCGCCGCTGCCCCCGGGCAGCTACACGTGGATGACCTGCCTGGCGTGGGACTCCGCCACGGGCGACATGTACGGGGTCGACGGGCTCGACAAGCAGCTGCTGCACTACAACCTGAACAACGGCGCGGTCACGCCCGTCGGCAACGCGCTGACGAGCGGCGGGCAGAACTACTGGTTCGTGAAGGGGCTGGCGTACGACGAGGTCTCCGGCCTCCTGCTGGCCTACGACGACCAGACCGAGACCCTGTTCACGATCGACCCGGCCAACAACGCCGCGACCCAGCACGTCGTGGCGCTGCCGAACGGGCCGGACGCGCTCTACGACGAGCTCCAGTACTTCGGCGGCGAGCTCTACGGCTGCTACCGCTGGTTCGACAACGGCACGCAGCTCTGGAACGCCCAGCTGCGGCGGATCGACGTCGTCACCGGCGCCACCGAGGACGTCGGCCCGCCGGTCCTGGACGTCTCGGCGCACTCGCTGCTCGTGCTCGCGATCCCCGAGGACGTCGAGTGGACCCAGCTCGCGGGCCCGGGCACCGCCACCTTCACGGACGCGACGGTGGAGGCGCCCACGGTGTCGTTCACCGACCCGGGGACGTACACGCTCCAGCTGACGGTCTACACGGACACGGGGCCCGTCTCCGACACGGTCGACGTGACCGTGGACGCGGGCGTGGCGACGTACTGCACCGGCAAGACGACCTCCCAGGGCTGCGTGCCCTTCCTGACCTTCACCGGCGCCCCCAGCGCCACCAGCACGGGCAAGTTCTGGATCCAGGGCGAGGACTTCCCCGCCGGCGAGGCCGGGATCATGCTCTACGGCTACGACGGCCGCGCGAACCTCAACTTCCACGGCGGCAAGCTCTGCGTGAAGGCCCCGCTCATCCGCCTGCTGCCGCCCAAGGTGGCCGCCGGCACCGGCGCGCCCCCGTGCACGGGCGTGGTGAAGCGCAACTTCAACAGCCGCATCCAGGGCGGCGTCGACCCGCTCCTGACCGCGGGCCGGCAGATCAACGCGATGTGGCGCCTGCGCGACGCGGGGGACCCGACCGGGTTCACCGACGCGCTCTCGAACGGCATCGAGTTCACCATCCTGCCGTAGCCGTCGGCGCGCGTCGGGGGGCCGGGCGGCTGGACCCCGCCCCCGACAGGTGCTAAAGCCGTGCGTCGGGGCGCTCCCCCCCGACCCGATGATCGCCGTCCAGCTAGCCCTGCTCGCGGGCCTCCTCCCGGGGTCCGCGGCCCCCGCGCCTCCGTCGCAGCAGCGCCGCTTCCAGGAGGCCCCCACCGTGGCCGTGGACGCGGGCCCCGACCTCGAGGTCGAGCTGGGCGAGCGCGCGCGCCTCGCCGGGACCGTCTCCGGCCTCGCGCCGATCCACTTCTGGGCCGGCGACGGGAACCAGGAGACGGAGAACCGGATGCTGATCTACCACTCCGACACGGGCCTCGACGCGTTCGGGCCGCTCGTGCTGGAGGGCAACCGCACGGTGATCTTCGGCTGGCCCAGCGACGTCGTGCGGATCGACGGGGTCGTCTACGGCATCGAGACGGGCAAGAAGCGCTTCTACCGCCTGGACGAGCGCACGGCGGAGTGCACGCCGATCGGCCGCACCCTGCCGTACGAGTGGCTCACCTGCATGGCCTACGACGCGCAGAAGCGCCGGCTGTTCGCCATCGACGGCAAGCTGGACCAGCTCATGTTGATCGACGTGGCCAAGGGCACCACGCGCCACGTGGGCCCGCGCCTGCCCTACGACGAGGTGAAGGGCATGGCGTACCTCGAGCGCTCGGGCCGCATCTTCGCCTACGACCAGAAGACCAACGAGCTGTTCACGATCGACCCGTCCACGGCCCAGACGCAGCCGTACCTGACGCTGCGCCTGCCCCCCAAGGCCTTCTTCGACGAGCTCGACGAGCACGACGGCGAGCTGTACGGCGTGCTGGCCTGGTTCGACGAGGACGACGTGCGCATGGGCCAGGTCCAGCACATCGACCTGACGACCGGCGCGCGCACCGACGTCGGCCCGGCGATGGTCGACGTCTCGGCGCACAGCCTGATGATCGAGAGCATGCCGCAGCGGGTGAAGTGGTCGATGCTGCGGGGGCCCGGCCGCGCCCGGTTCGAGTCGCCGGGCAAGGCGTCGACCGACGTCGAGTTCACCGAGCCCGGCCTGTACGTGCTGCGACTCTCCGTGTCCGGCTCCGCGGGAGTGGGGGACGTGGTCGAGGTCCGCGTGCGCCCGCGCGACTGCAACCGCAACGGGGTCGACGACCGGCGCGAGATCGAGCTCGACCCCTCCGCGGACGCGAACCGCAACGGGCGACTCGACGAGTGCGAGTGCCTGCCCCCGCCGCGCGTGCTGTGCTCGTTCGAGCCCGCGCGCGGACGCCGCCGGCCCGAGCTGGACGCGGCGGGCGATCCCGAGCCGCTCGACGAGGCGTTCCGCGTCCTGATCGAGGACGGCTTCCCGTTCCAGACCGGCCTGCTCTTCTTCGACATCGAGCCGCGCAGCCGCCCGGTGCTCCTGCCGTACCGCAGCCTCACCCGTCCGCTGGGGTGGATCCACCTCGGGCGCCTCGACGCCTGGGGGTCCGCCAGCATCCAGATCGACGTCGAGCCCTGGCTGGCGGGCACGACCGGACACTTCCGCTTCCTGAACGTCGCCGACGCCGGCTCGTCGCGCGCCGGCATCCGCATGGCGGACATCCTGCAGGTCTCGTTCTGCCTGTGAGCGGCTAGCCGCCGAGCAGCCGCTCCTCGACGAAGGAGCCGATCGTCTCGCCCAGCCAGGCCATCCCGGCGGGGGTGAAGTGGATGCCGTCGCGGCGGAACAGCGGCGCGATCTCCGGCAGCGCCTCCACGCGCGCCGCCAGGTCCAGCAGCGGCGCCCCGGTGGCGGCGGCGACCTCGCGGACGACGTCGTTGTAGCGGCGGTGCTGCTCGACGGCCTCCTCGGCGCTGCCGACGAGCCCGTTCTCGACCGGCTCCGGCGGCACGCCGAGCCGCTCGTAGGCGGTGGGCGCCGTCAGGAAGACGACGGGGACGCCGAGCGCGCGGAAGTGGGCCTCGATCGCCTCGAGGTTCTCGCGGTAGTGGTCGAGGGGCACGCGCGGCCGGTCGAGGGGCTCGTCCGCGCCGCGCAGCCCGCCGCCGAGGTAGCGCGCGAGCTGCAGCACGCGCGAGGACCGCCGCGCGCGCGCCAGCACGCCCTCCTCGGCCGGGGCCGCCACGCGCTTCTCGCGGTCGATCGACCCGCGCGCGCGCCAGTGGTCGTTCCAGCCGAAGTAGACGAAGGCGGCGTCCCCGTCGAGGCGCTCGCCGTGGCGGCGGGCCAGGGCGAGGCCCTGGTGGGAGGAGTACCCCGACACGGCCATGGCGACCGCCTCGAAGGTGCGGCCGGGCAGGGCCCCGCGCTCGTTCAGGACGCGCTCGACCTCGAAGGGGTAGCCGCCCCACGTGCACGAGTCGCCCAGGAAGAGCAGGCGGTAGGTGCCCGCGGGCTTGGGCACCTCGATCGGACGCCCCCCGGGCGAGGGGAAGCCCTCCTCCGTGCTGAAGCCCGGCATGGCGGGCATGACCCAGAACAGCTCGGGGTCGGGCACGAAGCGCGCCAGCTGGTCGGGCTGGGGCCAGCCGAACTGGACGACGGACTCGTGCCGGAACCCGGCGGCGCGGAGGCCGGCCTCCAGCCCGGCGAGCACCAGGACGAAGGTCCCCGCCGAGAGCAGCAGCTTGCGCACCGTCGTGGCCACGGCGCGACAGCCTACCCGGCGCGGGGAGCCGGACCAGCGCGGCTCCCCGGCCCCGCCCGCCGCCACGCGGACGGGATTTCCGCGGGCGGCGGTCGGGAACCGGCCGAAGAGGGGGGGTAGGATCGCGCCGCCCGCGGGCCCACCGCGGCGGAACCTCCCCGCGCGGACCGCAGCCGATGCCCTGGGGCAAGACGAACTACCAGCGCTTCTTCCCGAGCCTGACGTGGCAGGTGGAGCCCCAGATCCCCCGCGTGCTCGCGGAGTGCGGCGAGGGCGCCCGCATCGTCGACCTGGGCGCGGGCGGCCGGAAGATCTCGCCCCGCACCGTCTGCGTGGACTTCCTGCCGCTCTCGAACACCGACCTCGTGGCCGACGTCCAGCGGCTGCCGCTGCGCGACGACTCGGTCGACGCGGTGGTGGCGACCGGGCTCTTCGAGCACGTCGAGGACGAGCGCGCCCTGATCGCCGAGATCCACCGCGTGCTGCGCCCCGGCGGGACGGCGCACGTCGAGATGCCGTTCCTGCAGCAGTACCACGACGACCCGATCGACTGCCGCCGGATGACGGTGCCCGGCCTGGCGCTCGTGATGGAGCGCGAGGGCTTCGAGACGGTGCGCCGCGGGGTCCACATCGGGCCCACCGTGACGCTGGTCACGCTGGGGGCGTACTACGTCGCGCTGCTGTTCGAGGGCCGCAACGTCGTGTGCAAGGCGCTCTCGACGGGGGCGTTCCTGGTGGCCTCGGTCCTCGCCTGGCCGCTGAAGTTCCTCGACCGCTTCCTGGTGGGCAAGCCCAGCGCCCACCGCCTGGCGTTCGGGATCTACTACACCGGGCGCAAGCGCTAGGGGCGCGCCGCCGGGCCGGGCGTCGCCTCCCGGCGCGCGCACGGGGCGCAACCGCGGGGCCGATCGCGGGTAGGGCGCGGAGGCTCCTCACGGAGCCGCAAAGATGCCGTAGGCTCCCACATACTCCCGCCGGGGTGGCGTAGGAACCCGTTCCAGCCCCCCGGTCCGCCCTCGGCCCGGCTACCTCTCGGGAGACAGAACCGCATGGCCCGCAGGACCCGGATCCCCGTCGCGGCGACCTCGCTCGCGCTGCTCCTCGCGCTCCTGGCCCCCGCGCGCGGCGCGCCCGCCCGCGGCCCCGACGAGGGCGACGACCAGTACCAGTACATCGTCGGCCTGCTGGAGAAGGGCATGACCGACCGCGCGGTCCGCGAGGCGACCGAGTTCCTGCGCGAGCGCCCCGACCACCCGCGGGCGAGCCTCGCGCGGTACCGCCTGGCGACGGCCCTGTACGAGCTCGAGCGCTTCGAGGACGCCGCCGGGCACCTGCGCGCGCTGGCGGACCTCCGCGGCTTCGACTACGAGGCCGAGGTCTGCTTCCGCCTCGGCCAGTGCGAGCTCGCGCTGGACCGCACCGGGCCCGCCGAGCGCGCGCTGTCCCGCGTGCTCGAGCTCGACGCCGACTACCTGCGGGTCCCGGCGGGCTACCTGCTGGCCGACGCCGCGCTGCGGGACGGCCGCCACGCCGACGCGGAGCGCCGCTTCGCCGGCGTGCTGTCCGCCGACCCCGGCGGCGAGTACGCGGCCGACGCCCGGGCCGGCAGCGCCTGGTGCGCGCTGCGGACCGAGCGCTGGGACGACGCCGCGAGCCGGGCGGGCGACTACCTGCGCCGCCACGCGGACGGGCCGCGCGCCGACGAGATGCGCGTCGTGCTGGGCGAGGCCCGCGCCGGGGCCGGGCGGCCCCGCGAGGCGCTCGCCGCCTACGCCGAGGTGCGCGACGGCGCCTGGCGGGACGCCGCGCTGCGCGGCGTCGGCTTCGCCCGCTCCGAGCTCGGCGAGCACGCCGCGGCCGCCGAGGCCTTCGCCGACCTGCGGCGCCGCGACCCGGACGGCCGCTTCGCCTCCGAGGCGCGCCTCCAGGAGGGCATCGCGCGGCTGCGCGCGGGCGACCCCGCCGCGGCCCTGCGCGTGCTGGAGGAGGCGCCGGCGGACGACCCCGAGACGCTGCTGTGGCGCGCCCGTGCGCACGAGGCCGGCGGCGACCCGGCGGCGGCGCTGCGCACGCTCGACCGGGCCCTGGGCGCCGCGCCCGGCGAGGACCTCGCCGGCCGCCTCCAGGCCGCGCGCGGCGACGTGCTGACGGCGCTGGGCCGCGGCGAGGAGGCCGTCGAGGCCTACGGGCGCGCGGGCTCGGAGTACGCCGTGCACGCCGCCGCCGTCGCGAGCCTAAACGAGGGCCGCCCGGCCGAGGCCGTGCGCCTCGCCACGCGCTTCCTCGAGGAGCACCCCGACAGCCCGTACGCGCCGGCCACGCGCCTCGCGCTGGGCGAGGCGCTGCTGCAGGAGGGTCGCCACGACGTGGCCGCCGACGCCTTTCGCGCCGCCGCGCGCGGCGCCGAGGACCCCGCGGCCGAGGCGCGCGCCCTGACGCGCGTCGGCTGGTGCGAGTACCTGGGCGGCGACCCCGGCGCGGCGGCCGCCACCTTCGCGCGCGCCGCGGCGTCCGCGGGGCCCGCGGCGGACGAGGCGCTCTTCATGCAGGGCCGCGCGTCGCTCGACGCCGGCGACGCCACCGGGGCCGCGCAGGCCTGGCGCGCGCACCGGCGGCGCTTCCCCGACGGCGCGCGCGCGCCGGAGGTGCTGCTCGAGCTCGCGGACCTCGCCGGCGACGGGGCGGAGGCGAGCGAGCTGCTGCGCGACCTGCTGGCGCGCTTCCCCGACGACCCGCTCGCGGCGCGCGCGGCGTTCGAGCTGGGCGAGCGCCTCGAGGCCGCCGGCGACGGCGCGGGCGCCGAGGCGGCGCGCCGCGCGCTGCTCGAGCGCCACCCCGACCACGAGCTCGTCGCCCCCGCGGCCTACGCGCTGGCCTTCCAGCGCTACGAGGCCGGCGCGCCCGACGAGGCCGCCGCGGCGCTCGACACCGCGCTCGCGGCGCAGCCGGAACCCGAGCTGCGCGTCGCCTGCCAGGAGCTCCGCGTCTGGTGCGAGCGCGCGCGCGGCGACACGGAGGCGACGCTGCGCGCCTTCGCCGCCCTGGCGCGTCAGGAGGCGTCCGACGACCGCCTGTGGGCGGCCGGGCGGGCCGCCGTGGACGCCCTGCGCGAGGACGGGCGCAGCGAGCTGGCCGACGGGCTGCTGACCCAGCTCGCCGAGCGCGTCCAGGACCCCGCGGTGCGCGCGGAGGTCGAGTCCGAGCGCGTGTTCACCGCGCTCGACCGCGGCGCCGTCGACGAGGCGGAGCGCCTCGTGCGCGCGCGCCTGCGCGAGGGCGCGCCGACGGCGGCGACGGCCGAGGCCGCCTTCTTCGTGGCCGAGGCCCGCTACGAGGCGGGCGAGTTCGAGGTCGCCGCGGAGCTCTACCGCGTCGCCTTCGACGCCGAGGGCACCGGGCTGCGCGACCGCGCCCTCTACAAGGGAGGCTTCGCCGCGCTGGAGGCCGGCGACGCGGAGGCGGCCCAGGGGCGCTTCGAGCGGCTCGTCCGCGAGCACGGCGACAGCGAGCTGGCCGGCGAGGCGCTGTTCCTCGCCGGGGAGTGCGCCTACCGCCGCGGGCGCTACGAGGAGGCCGCCGTGGCGCTGCGCCGCCTGCTCGAGGAGCAGCCGCGCCACGCGACCGTGCCGAAGGCGCGCTTCCGCCTCGGGCTCGCGCTCGCGCAGGTCGAGCGCTGGGACGACGCCGAGCGCACCCTGGCCGACCTGGCCCGGCGCCACCCCGACTTCGAGCTCCTGACCGAGTCGGAGCTCTGGCGCGGTCGCGCGCTCGCCGCCCAGGGCCGCGCGCGGCCGGCCGAGCAGGCCCTGCGGCGCGTGATCGCCGAGGACCAGGGCGCGCTGTCTGCGCGGGCGCGCAACGCCCTGGGCGAGCTGCGCCTGGCCGCCGGCGACCGCGAGGCGGCGCTGGCGGAGTTCCTGAAGGTCGCCGTGCTGTACGACCTGCCCGACGAGGTCGGGCAGGCGCTGCTGCTCGCGGGCGAGTGCCTCGAGGGCCTCGGCGACCGCGAGCGCGCCCGCCTCCAGTACGAGGAGCTGATCGAGCGCTACCCGCGCTCGCCCCTGGCGGACGAGGCGCGCCGGCGCTCCGGCTCGCTCGGCACGTTCTGACCCCGCACCCCGGGCCACCCGCCGCCGACGGCGGCGTCCCCGACCCCCGCACCCCGTTCGCACGCATCCCCCGATTCCCGCGGAGACTCTTATGACCCTCCCGACCCCCGCGCCCCCGGCCGCCGAGCCCGTCCGGCTCGAGTCCCTGCTCGACATGATCCTCGGCGGGGGACCGCTCATGGTCCCGATCGCCCTCTGCTCCGTCGTCGCGCTGGCCTACACGGTCGAGCGCTGGATCCGGCTCAGCGCGCCGCGGCTGGGCACTCCGCGCTTCGCCAGCGCCGTCGTGGCGGCGGCGCGCGACGGCGGCCCGGACGGCGCCCTGCGCGCGTGCTCCGAGCGGCGCTCGTCGCTCGCGCGCGTCCTGGCGGCCGGGCTGAACCGGCAGGGCGACCCGACGCTCGAGGTCGAGAAGGCCGTGGAGGACGCCGGCTCGCGCGAGGTCCGGCGCCTGTCCGCCAACCTGCGCCCGCTGATGGTCGTCGTCGCGATCGCGCCGCTGCTCGGCCTGCTCGGCACGGTGTGGGGGATGATCGAGGCGTTCTCGAGCATCGCGCTGCGCGACGGGCTCGGGAAGCCGGAGCTCCTGGCCTCGGGCATCTCGCAGGCGCTGATCACGACCGCCGCGGGCCTGACCGTCGCCATCCCCACGCAGGCCGCGTACTTCTACTTCCGCGGGCGCATCGACCGCTTCGTGCGCCTGGCCGAGGACGCCTACGCGCAGCTCGCCGAGGCGCTGCCGCGCATCGACCCCGAGACGGGCGCCAAGCTCGTCCGCACGATCGAGGTCGGCTGATGCACATCCGCGACGGTGACGGCGCCGACGACGCCGTCCTCAACCTGACGCCGATGATCGACGTCGTGTTCCTGCTGCTGATCTTCTTCATGGTGGCCACGACGTTCCTGGACCCGGAGAAGGAGATCGAGGTCGACCTGCCCCGGGCGGAGTCGGGCGCGGCCTCCGAGGAGGAGCTGGACGAGCTCGTCATCAACGTCACGAGCGACGGCCGCATCCTGCTGGGGGCCGAGGAGGTCGACGACGGCGACCTGCGCGCGGCGCTGCGGACCGCCGCGTCGCGCGACCCCGCCACGGCGGTGACCATCCGCGGCGACCGCGCCGCGCGCCACGAGGCCATCGTGGGCGTGATGGACGCCTGCGGGTCCGCGGGGCTCTTCAACCTGTCGGTCGGGACGCGCGAGGAGGGCTGAGCGCTTGGCCCGTCGGCCCCGACATCTCGGCAAGAACGCCGTCATCGTGCTGGCGCTGTTCGCGGCGGGCTTCTTCGCGGCCTGGCTGCGGCTGCGCCCGTACCTCGGGGACGCGGGCAAGTACTCCGACGGACGCCGGGTGTTCGGGCGCACCACCGAGGAGGGCGTGCGCTACGCCGTGTGGGACGAGCCGGAGGCCGTCGCGAGCTTGGCGCGGGGCGACGGCGACGCGACGCGCCCGACGGTGTCCCCCGACGGCCGGCTGCTCGTGTTCGCCGCGGGCGAGCGCGGGCTGAACGCCGACCTCTACGTCGCCGACCTCGTGGACGGCGTCCCCGGCGAGCCGCGGCCGCTGACGGCGCTGAACGGCCCGGCCGACGAGTGGGCGCCGGCCTTCGGGCACGGCGCGCTGTACTTCGCGTCCAGCCGCCGCGGGGGCGCGGGCGGGCTCGACCTGTGGCGCGCGCCCTACGCCGACGGGCGCTTCGGCGCGGCCGAGTGGCTGGGCGACGACGTGAACACGCGGGCGGACGAGACCGACCCGGCGCCGGCGCCCGACGGCCGCACCGTGGCCTTCGCGTCCGACCGCGGCGCGGTCTTCGAGCGCGACTTCGACCTGTGGGTGGCCGAGCCGCGCACGTCGCCGGTGGGCTACTGGGAGGTCTGGCGCTTCGACACGCTGAACACCGACGCGGACGAGCGCGAGCCGGGCTTCTCGGCGGACGGGCGCAGCGTCTTCTTCGCCTCGAACCGCGCCGGCGGGGTCGGCGACCGGCTGGGCGCGGCGGACTTCGACCTGTACCGCAGCGTGCGCGACCGCGGGCGCTGGCTGCCGCCCGAGCCGCTCGTCGGCCTCAACGGGCCCGGCGACGAGCGCGCGCCGTTCGTCGAGCAGGGCGGGTTCGGCCTGTGGTTCGCGCGGCGCGCGCCGCCGGCGGGGGAGGGCGAGCCGCCGCCCGAGCTGCGCCTGGCCCGCGCGCGCAGCCTCGAGCTGGTGCGCCTGCCGGCGCGGCCGGTCGGCCTGCTCGAGGTGCTCGTCCTGGTCGCGCTGCTCGTGCTGGCGCTGCTGGCCTGGCTGGCGAAGCACTGGGAGGCGCTCGACGTCCTCTACAAGTGCTTCCTCGTCTCCCTGCTCGTGCACCTCGCGCTGCTGTGGTGGTTCCGCGAGCTGTACCCCGAGAGCCAGGACGTGCTCGTCGCGGCCGACGGGGGCGCCACGTTCCAGGTGCGGCTGGCGCCCAGCGAGAGCGACCTGGCCGCGCGCGCCGAGCGCGGCGGCGAGCTCGAGACGGAGCGCCGGACCGCGGCGGCGGGCGAGCCGCTGCGCGCGGCGACGGAGGTCCCGGACGAGGCGCGCGAGCTGGCCGCGGCCGCGCTCGAGCTGCGCGCGGAGCGGCGCGACGACCGCGAGCTCCCGGCGCCGGCGCGCGACGACACGGCCCTGGCCGAGGCCGCGCGCGCG
>JAUIDW010000022.1 GCA_030428395.1 bacterium
CCCTCGGCCGCGGCCCCGAGCTCGCCGCCAAGCGCGCCGCGCGCGACCCCGGCGACGCCCCGCCGCCCTACGCCGCGGCGTGCCCCGCGCTGGCGCCCCTGCTGGCCCCCGAGGGCGCGCCCGGGGCCTCCGCGCCGGAAGCGTTCGTGCCGCCCTGGGTGTCAAGGTCCGGCGACGGACCGCGCTCCCCGTAGCGGCGCGCCGTGTCCCCCGCGGGCTGCGCACCGAGACGAACGATCCGCAGTCGTCTGTCGAGACGAACGATCCGCAATCGTTTGTCGAGACGAACGATCCGCAATCGTTTGTCCCGGGTGCTCTGCTGACGTCGCGCTCGGCCCTTTCGGGGGCGCCGCGGCGGGGTATCCTGCGCGCCATGCCGGCTCGACGGACAGCCGCGGCGGCGACGGACGGGGGCGAGGACGAGCGCCGGGCGCTCCTCCGGCGGCGCCTGGCGCGCGCGATCCCGCGACCGGAGTGCGAGCTGGACTTCGCCTCGCCCTGGCAGCTGCTCGTCGCCACGATCCTCAGCGCCCAGAGCACCGACCGCACCGTAAACCGCGTGACGCCGGCGCTGTTCGCGCGCTACGCGACCCCCGCCGCGCTGGCCGCGGCGCCGCCCGGCGACGTCGAGGCGCTGGTGAAGAGCACGGGCTTCTTCCGCAACAAGGCGAAGGCGATCCAGGGCGCCAGCCGCGTGCTGGTCGAGCAGCACGGCGGCGAGGTGCCGCGCGACCTCGAGCGCCTGGTCGAGCTGCCTGGCGTGGCCCGCAAGACCGCCAACGTCGTGCTGGGCACGGCCCTGGGCGTGAACTCGGGCATCACCGTGGACACCCACGCCGGGCGCGTGGCGCGGCGGCTGGAGCTCTCCGACGAGCAGGACCCGGTGAAGGTCGAGCGCGACCTCTGCGCCGTGTTCCCGCGGCGCAGCTGGGCCGACACGGGCCACCGGCTGGTCCTGCACGGACGCTACGTTTGCGTGGCGCGCAAGCCGCGCTGCGCCGCCTGCCCGCTGAACGAGCTGTGCCCCGCGCGCGAGGCCGACCCCGAGGGCGGCTGGACCGCGCGCGCCGCCGCCGAGGCGCAGCTCGTGGCCGCCCGCGGGGAAGCGCCTGATCCGTCCGGTACCAGCCGGCGGAGGGCCGCGCGGTGAACGTCGCCGAGCTGCTGGTCCGCTGCCTGGAGAGCGAGGGCGTCACCCACGTCTTCGGCGTGCCGGGGGAGGAGAACGAGGACCTGCTGTTCGCGCTGGAGCCCTCCTCGATCCAGTTCGTGCCCACCCGGCACGAGCAGGGCGCGGCCTTCATCGCGGACGTCTGGGGCCGCCTGACCGGACGCGCCGGCGTGTGCCTGGCGACCCTCGGGCCGGGGGCCACCAACCTCGTGACGGCCGTGGCGGACGCCAACCTCGACAAGGCGCCGCTCGTGGCGCTGACCGCCCAGGGCGGGCTCGACCGGTTGCATCACGAGAGCCACCAGGCGGTCGACGTGATCGGCATGCTGCGGCCGGTCACGAAGTGGAGCGCGGCCATCACCTCCCCGGCGATCGTCGAGGAGGTGGTGCGCAAGGCCTTCAAGGTCGCCGAGCGCGAGAAGCCGGGCGCGACCCACGTCGAGCTCTCGGAGGACGTGGCCGGGCTCGACGTGGACGACGCGCGCGAGCCGATCCCGCGCCGGACGGTTCGCCGCCCCGCCCCCGACCCGCGCGCCGTCGAGGAGGCGGCCGACCTGCTGCGCCGCGCGCGCCGGCCGCTGCTGCTGGCGGGCAACGGCGCGGTGCGCACCCGCGCGAGCGCGGCCCTGCGCCACCTGGCGGAGCGCTTCGACGTCCCGGTCGTGTCGACCTTCATGGGCAAGGGGGCCGTGCCCGACGATTCCCCTCGCTCTCTGCTCACGATCGGCCTGGGCTTCCGGGACTTCGCCGCACGGGCGGTCGACGACGCGGACCTCGTCGTCGCCGTCGGCTACGACATCGCGGAGTACGCGCCCGAGGACTGGAACCCCGCCGGGGACAAGCCCATCGTCCACGTCGACTTCGAGCCCGCGGAGGTGTACGTCCAGTACGCGCCCCGGGTGGAGGTCGTGGCGGACGTCTGCGCGTCCCTGCAGGCCCTGACCGCCGCGCTGGAGGAGGCCCCCGGGCGCTACGAGCACGGCTGGTACGTCCCGGTGCGCGACCGCGTCGTCGAGGACGTCGCCGGGTACGCCCTGGAGCCAGGCGCGCCGTTCACGATCCCGGGTGTCCTCGGCGTCCTGCGGCGCGTGCTGCCGCGCGACGGCCTCCTGATCAGCGACGTCGGGACCCACAAGATGTGGATCGCGCGCAACTTCCCGACGTACGTCCCCGGCGGCTGCCTGATCAGCAACGGCCTCGCCAGCATGGGCATCGCCCTGCCCGGCGGGATCGCCGCGTCCCTCGTGGACCCCGACCGCCCCGTCGTCGCCGCGATGGGGGACGGCGGGTTCCTGATGAACTCGCAGGAGCTCGAGACCGCGCGCCGCGTCGGGGCGGGCTTCGTCTGCCTCGTGCTCCGGGACGACGACTACGGCCTGATCGGGTGGAAGCAGGAGCGCTCGCGCGGCCGCTCCGTGTCCACCCGCATCGGCAACCCCGACCTCGTCGAGTACGCCCGCAGCTTCGGCGTCGCCGCGTACCGCCCCGAGGGGCCGGCCGAGCTCGAGGCCCGGCTGCGCGCGGCGCTGGAGGCTCGCGAGCTGTGCCTCCTCGACGTCCCCGTCGACACGGCCGTCAACTCCGAGCTCGTCGCGAAGCTCGAGCAGCACTGGAGCAACGATCCATGACCCTGCGCACGATCAACCCCGCCAACGGCGAGACGCTGGAGGAGTACGAGGCCTTCTCGGACGAGCGCCTCGAGGACACGCTCGACCGCGTGGCGCGGGCCCAGCGCGCCTGGCGGCGGACGAGCTTCGACGACCGCGCGGTACCGCTGGTCCGCGCCGCGGGCGTGCTGCGCGAGCGCTCCGACGACCTGGCGCGCCTGATGGCGCTCGAGATGGGCAAGCCGCTAGCGCAGGGCCGCGCCGAGGTCGAGAAGTGCGCCTGGGTCTGCGAGTACTACGCCGAGCACGCCGAGCGCTTCCTGGCCGACGAGCCGGCCGAGACGGACGCCGCGCGCAGCTACGTCGCGTACCGGCCGCTGGGCGTCGTGCTGGCCGTCATGCCGTGGAACTTCCCGCTGTGGCAGGTGTTCCGGTTCGCGGCGCCGGCGCTGATGGCGGGCAACGCGGGCGTCCTGAAGCACGCCTCGAACGTCTGCGGCAGCGCCCTGGCGATCGAGGACGTGTTCCGCGCGGCCGGCGTCCACGCGGACGCCTTCCGCACCCTGCTGATCGGCAGCGACCGCGTCGCCGGCGTCCTGGGGGACCGGCGCGTGGCCGCCGCGACCCTGACCGGCAGCACGCCGGCGGGCCAGGCCGTCGCGTCGACGGCCGGGCAGCACCTGAAGAAGACCGTGCTGGAGCTCGGCGGCAGCGATCCCTACGTCGTGCTGGCCGACGCCGACGTGGAGCTCGCCGCCGCGACGTGCGCGCAGAGCCGGCTGATCAACTCGGGGCAGAGCTGCATCGCCGCCAAGCGCTTCGTCGTCGTCGACGAGGTGCGGGCGGAGTTCGAGGAGCGCTTCGTCGCCGCCATGGGCGCGGCGCGGATGGGCGACCCGCTGGACGAGGACGTCGACCTCGGCCCCCAGGCCCGCGCCGACCTGCGCGACGAGCTGCACGACCAGGTCCGCCGCAGCGTCGCGGGCGGCGCGCGCCTGCTGCTGGGCGGCGAGGTGCCCGACGGTCCCGGCGCCTTCTACCCGCCGACCGTCCTGACCGACGTCGGCCCCGGCACGCCCGCCTACGAGGACGAGCTCTTCGGCCCCGCCGCCGCGATCGTCCCGGTCGCCGACGAGGCCGCCGCGATCCGCGCCGCCAACGACTCGCCCTTCGGCCTGGGCGCCGCCGTCTTCACGCGCGACGTCGAGCGCGGCGAGCGCCTCGCCCGCGACGAGCTCGAGGCCGGCAGCTGCTTCGTCAACGCCTTCGTGAAGTCCGACCCCCGCCTGCCCTTCGGCGGCGTCAAGCAGAGCGGCTTCGGCCGCGAGCTCGCCCGCCACGGCATCCGCGAGTTCACGAACGCGAAGACGGTGTACGTGGCCTGACGGCCGCGGGCGGGACGGGGCGCCCCCGGGCCGGGGCCCCGCCGCGCGGGCTGGCCAGGGCGGTGGCCGGCGGCCGGATCCCCTGCGCCGTATTGCCGGATCTCCGGGGCCGGCGTATGGATCGAGGACGGGGGACGAACCCATGCGGAAGGCGGATCGAGCGACGTGCGGTGCCGGGGCGCTGGCGCTCGCGTGGCTCACGGCGCTCGGCGCGCCGGCCTCGGCGGACGTCGAGACGCTGGTGATGCACCAGAAGCTGCTCGGCTCCGACGCCGCGCCCGATCGCCTGTTCGGGTACTCCGTCGGCCTGTCCGGGGACGTGGCCGTGATCGGCACGTTCTTCCAGCAGGACGCGGGCACCGCGCACGTGTTCCGACGCGACGGGGCGAGCTGGACGGAGGAGCAGATCCTCACGGCGTCCGACGGCGCGCCGTTCGACCTGTTCGGCCGGGCCGTCGCCGTCTCCGGCGACCTCGTGATCGTCGGGGCGCCCCGGGACCAGGACAGCGGCTTCGCCTCGGGGTCGGCGTACGCCTTCCGCCACGACGGCGCGGCGTGGGTCGAGGAGCAGAAGCTGCTGCCGCTCGACGGGAGCGCCAACGCGTACTTCGGCCTGTCGGTGGCCGTCGAGGGCGACGTCGCGCTGATCGGGGCCCCGCTGGACGACGTGGAGCGGACGGACGGCGGCGCCGCGTACGTCTTCCGCCACGACGGCTCCGCGTGGACCCAGGAGCGGAAGCTCGTGGCCTCGGACATCACGAACTGGGACCGCACGGGCTGGGCGGTGGCGCTGTCCGGGGGCCGCGCGTTCCTGGGGGCGCCGAAGCGCGCGCCGTACGCGGTCTACGCGTTCGAGCTCCAGGGATCGAGCTGGGTCGAGACCCAGATCCTCGAGGCGTCTCCGAGCCCGGCGGGCAACGCGTGGTTCGGGTCCGCGCTCGCGACCCGCGACGAGCTGCTCGTCGTGGGCGCGTACAACGCGATCGAGAACTCGGTCGGGTCCGGCGCGGCCTACGTGTACCGCCACGACGGCTCGGCCTGGATGGCGGAGCAGACCCTGACGGCCTCGGACGCCATCGCCGGCCACGACTTCGGCTACTCCGTCGGCGTGCTCGACGACGGCCGCGTCCTGGCGGGCGCGCGAATCGACCTCGACGGGACCGGGAACGCGCGCGGGGCGGTCTACTCCTTCCGGCACGACCCCGTCGCCGGCGCCTGGGTCGAGATCCAGAAGGTCGTTCCACCCGATCCGGGCGGGCCGGGCGCGAACTTCGGCTTCAGCCTCGCGGCAGACGGCCTCCGCGCGCTGATCGGCGCGCCCGGCGACAGCGAGGGCGGCGACGTCGCGGGGGCGGCCTACGTGTACGGCCCGGCGCAGCCCCTGACCTTCTGCACGGGGAAGACCAGCTCCCTGGGGTGCGTGCCCTTCGTTTCGACCAGCGGGACGCCCAGCGCGACGGCGACCGCTCCGTTCGGGATCCGCGCGGGCGACGTCCTGCCGGGCGAGATCGGCTTCCTGCTGTACGGCTCCAAGGCCTCCAACCTGAGCTTCCACGGCGGCAAGCTGTGCATCAAGGCGCCGGTCACGCGCCTCCTGCCGCCGCAGAGCGCCAAGGCGACCGGGACGCCGCCGTGCAGCGGCGTGATCAAGCGCGACTTCAACCAGCGCATCCAGAGCGGCGTCGACCCGCAGCTCACCGCGGGCCGGCGGGTCGTGGCGCAGTGGCGCCTCCGCGATCCCGGGGACCCGGCGGGGTTCGGGGACTCGCTGACCGACGCCGTGCGCTTCGAGATCTGCCCCTGACGGCGCGCGTCACGCCGCTGCCGCGTCCGGGCCGCGGCGGGCCTTGTGGGTCGCGTGGGCCCACAGGAAGCCGAGGCCGCCGTACAGGAAGTACAGCAGGTGCAGGCCGACCGCGCCGAGAGTGAAGAGCGGGCCCTTGCGGCGCAGGAACAGGCCGTAGAGGCCGCGGTTCAGCCACAGGATCGGCAGCAGCAGCGCGAGCGGGACCGCGGCGACCGTCCACCAGGGCACGTGGCCCAGGGCGGCCAGGACCGGCAGCCCGACGAGGGCGGCGACGGTGAGGAAGACGAGCGCCACGCACAGCTTCTGGGCCTTCTCGAGGTTCAGGTCGCCGCCGGTGTCGGGGCGGTCGATCAGGAGGCGCGTCCACGGCACGGCGCGGCACGTGACGTCGACCTTGACCATCTCGAGGAAGCGCCAGCGCTTCAGGTGCTTCACCTGGATCGCGGGCAGCAGGTGGATGCGCGCGCCGGCGGCCTTCATGCGCATGCCGAGCTCGATGTCCTCGATCATCGGCCGCGGGAAGGCCTCGGCGTCGAACCCGCCGACGCGCTCGAACAGCTCGCGCCGGATCGCTCCGCAGCCGGCCCACCAGGTGGTCGCCTCGCGCGGGCCGGTGTGGTGCACGTGGTGGTGCAGCAGGTTGCGGTACTCCGACACGAGGCCCGGGCTCGCCGGCGCGTCGTCGTAGGAGCCGAAGAGCGCCCCGAGGTCGGGCGTGTCGAGGAAGGCCGCGCGCATGCTCGCCAGGGTCTCGGGGTGCACGACGCAGTCGGAGTCGATGAACACGAGCACCTCGGCGTCGGTCAGCGTCGCGCCGGCGTTGCGCGCGCCGGCGGGTCCGGCGTTGCGCTCCATGCGGTGGACCTTCGCCCCCGACGCCGCGGCCAGCTCCGGGGCGCGCGCGCCGGTGCTGGCGTCGTCGACCAGGATCAGCTCGAAGTCGTCGACCGTCGAGGCGCGCAGGCCCGCCAGGCAGCGCTCGAGGTTCTCGGGCGCGTCGTGGAACGGGACGATGACGGCGAGGGAGGTCACGGCGGCGGCGCGCGCGGGCGGCGGCGCGTCAGGGTAGTCGATCCCCCGCCCGGGATCCTGGAGCGTCCCGGTCCGCGCGCGCGACGCCGGTCCCGCGCCCGGGCCGCGGGGCCGGCGCGGCCCGGGCGGATTCCGACCGAATCGCCGTGACCCGCGCGGGCCGCCGGGCGCAGGATGGTCGGCCCGCGTTCCCCTCCACCCTCGACGCCATGATCGCACTCGCCTCCCTCCTCCTGGCGGCCTCCGCCGGCGCTCCCGGCGCTGCCGCGGCCGAACCGACCCGCTCCTCCGTCCACTCCGCCGCACCGGTCCATTCCGCCGCGCCTGCCCACTCCGCCGCGCCGGCGAGGACCGCGCGCGCGGCCGGGACCGACTGGCGGGCCGTGCTCGCGCCGCCGGCGGAGCGGCCGGCGTGGCCCGAGCCGCGCGAGGAGGTGGCGTGGGGGGACGACCTGCGCGCCGCGTTCGCCCGCGCGCGGGAGTCCGGGCGCCCGCTGTTCGTCACGGTGCGCTGCCTGCCGTGCAAGCAGTGCTCGTGGTTCGACCAGGACGTGCTCGAGGGCGGGCCGCGGCTCGACCCGCTGCTGAGGCGCTTCGAGACCGTGCGCCTGACCGACGCGGCGCAGATCGACTTGAACGTGTTCCCGACCGACGGCTTCCAGGACTACGACCTGTCGTGGTGGGGCTGGTTCCTGTCGCCGGAGGGGCGCGTGTACGGGGTGTTCGGCGGCAAGGACCACGTGTCCGACGCCACGCGCATCTCGGTCGAGGCGCTGGCGAACACGCTGACGCGCGTGCTGGACCACCACGCCGACCCGCGCCGCGCGGACTGGGACGTGGACGGCCCCGCGCCGGACCTCGCGCGGCCGGCCCGCTCTCCGCGCGACCTGCCCGGGTTCGCCTCGTGGACCGACCGCCACCCCGAGGCGCTGAAGGGGGACACGTGCCTGCACTGCCACCAGGTCGGCGAGATCACGCGCCAGCCGGCGCTCGACGCGGGCACCTTCGACAAGCGCCGCGACCTGGGGATCTGGCCGCTGCCCGAGAACGTCGGGATCGTGCTCGACCGCGACGACGGCCTCCTGGTCCAGCGCGTCGTGCCCGGGTCGCCGGCCGAGCGCGCCGGGCTGCGCGCCCTCGACGTGCTCGCGGTCGCGGGCGACCGGCTGCTGTTCGGCCAGGCCGACTTCCGCGGCGCGCTGCACCGCGGCCCGGCGGGCGACGGCCGCATCGGCGTCTGGTGGGTGCGCAACGGGCGGCCGGTGGAGGGCGTGCTCGAGGTCGCCGAGGGCTGGCGCGAGACGCCGCTCTCGTGGCGCATGTCCGTCAGCCAGGGCAACATCGGCGGCCGCCCCGGATTCTGGCCGCTGCCGATGAAGGAGGCCGAGCGGCGCCGCTTCCGCGTGCCCCGCGGCCGGCTGTGCGTGAAGCCGTGGTACGGCCCGCAGCCGCAGGGCTCGGCCTTCGAGGCCGGCCTGACGCCCGACCGCGCGATCGTCGCGATCGACGGCGAGCGCCCCGACCTCGCGGGACGCGAGCTGCTGACGTGGTTCCGCCTGCGGTACGACCCCGGCGACGTGGTCGAGTACACGGTGGTCGACCCGGGCGGCAAGGACGAGCGCGTCGTCCGCTTCGCCGCGCTGGCCGGGCCGGAGTAGCCCCCCCGGCGAAGCGCGGTCGCGGCGGCCCGAGCGAAGAGGGCCCGCCCCCCGCGCGCGGCGGAGGACGGGCCCCGGAATCTGCCGTTCGGGTCGGGTCGCCCGGCGCGGGCTCAGGCGACCGGTTCCAGCGCGGCGGTCGCGTCCGCGACCGTCGCCACGCCGTGCAGGATCGAGGCGATCCGCACCGCGTCCTGCACCGCGAGCGCGGATACGCCGCCCGCGCGCAGGTTGCGCTCGTGGGCCGTCATGCACGCGCCGCAGCCGTTCACCGCGGACACGGCCAGGCACCACAGCTCGAAGTCGAGCTTGTCCACGCCCGGCGCGCCGAGGGCCTGCATGCGCAGGCGCGCCGGCAGGCGCCCGTACTCGTCGTTCCCGACGAGGTGCGTGAAGCGGTAGTACACGTTGTTCATGCCCATCAGCGCGGCGGCGGTGCGCGCGGCGTCGCGGGCGGCGTCGTCCAGGTGCTCCTCCGCCGCCGCGGAGACCGCCCGGATCACGCCCGGCTGGCGCGTGGCGAGGGCCGAGGCCAGGGCCGCGCCCCAGAGCTGCTGCCCGGTCAGCGCGTCGCTGCGCTCGAGCGCGCCCAGGTTGAGGCGCAGGTCCTTGGCCCAGTCGGGGATCGCGGCCTTGAGCTCGTCCATGGCGCGCCCCCTAGGCGGTCTGCAGCGTGGCCTCGCCGGCCTGCCAGTTGCACGGGCACAGCTCGCCGGTCTGCAGCGCGTCCAGCACGCGCAGGACCTCCTCGGGGCTGCGGCCGACGCTCGGGTCGTTCATCGCCGCGTAGCGGATCACGCCCTCGGGGTCGACCACGAAGGTCGCGCGCTGGCAGACCTTCTCGACGTCGTCGAGGATGCCGAGGCTCTGCGAGAGCTCGCGGGCGATGTCCGACAGCAGCGGGTAGGGCAGGTCGCGCAGGTCCTCGTGGTCCTTGCGCCAGGCGAGGTGCACGAACTCGTTGTCCGTGCTGACGCCCAGCACCTGGGCGTCGCGGTCCTGGAACTCGCCGTTCAGGCGGCCGAAGCCGGCCAGCTCGGTCGGGCAGACGAAGGTGAAGTCCTTCGGGTAGAAGAACACGACCTTCCACTTGCCGGCGAAGCTCGACTCGTCGAACTCCTGGAAGGCGGTCGCGGGGTCGCTCGTCACGACGCCCTTGAGGCGGAAGGGGGGGAAGCGGTCACCGACGCTCAGCATGGTTGTCTCCTTGGGTCGTGGCGTTCTCCGGTACCTGACTCTCCTCGCCCGCGGGCGCCGGTTCCTCCAATCGGAAGCCCGGCTCAGCGTGATAGGCTGCGCCTATGGAACGGCCCTCCGTGCGCCACCTGGAAGCGATCGTCGCGGTGGCGGACCACCTGAGCTTCCGCAAGGCCGCCGAGGCCTGCTACGTGACGCAGCCGGCGCTCAGCGCGCAGATCCAGCAGGTCGAGGCGCTGCTCGGCGTGCGGCTCTTCGAGCGCGACCGGCGCCGCGTCCTGCCGACCCCGGCGGGGGCCGAGCT
The DNA here is from genome assembly GCA_030428395.1 of bacterium. Lineage (GTDB taxonomy): Bacteria > Planctomycetota > UBA1135 > UBA1135 > JAUIDW01. Next base: position 10,162 of record JAUIDW010000022.1, read on the forward strand.
GGCCGAGCGCGCGCGCGCCGTCCTGGCGGACGTCGACGCCCTGGCCGAGGCCGCGCGGGCCTTCGGCGAGCCCCTGGCCGGCACCCTGCGGCTCGGCGTGATCCCGACGGTGGCGCCCTACGCCCTGCCGGACGCGGTGCGCTCGGTGCACGCGGCCTACCCCGACCTGCGGATGCTGCTGACCGAGGACCAGACGGCGCGCCTCGTGGCGCGGGCCAAGGAGGGCGAGCTGGACGTCCTGCTGCTGGCGCTCGAGGCCGAGCTCGAGGACCTGGAGGTCCTGCCGCTGTACCGCGACCCCTTCGTCCTGACGGTCCCGCTCGGCCACCCCCTGGCCGACCGCGAGGCCGTCGGCGAGGAGGACCTGCTGGACCACGAGGTGCTCCTGCTCGACGACGGCCACTGCCTGCGGGACCAGGCGCTGCAGATCTGCCGCGCGGCGCGGGCCAGCGAGCTCGACGACTTCCGCGCGAGCAGCCTCAACACCCTCGTCCGGATGGTCGCCAGCGGGATCGGCGTCACGCTCCTGCCCGCGATGGCCGCGGCGGTCGAGATCCGCGAGGAGGACGGCCTGGTGGCGCGCCCGTTCCGCGCGCCCGCCCCGGGGCGTACGATCGGCCTGGCCTGGCGGCGCTCCTCGCCGCGCGGGTCGGACTACGCGCTGCTCGCCGACGTGCTGCGCGAGCACGCGCCCCCCGGCACGCTCGCGCTCGACTAGCGCGGTCCGCTCAGGCGGCGCGCGTGCCCGTGCCCGGGGTCTTGCCCGTGCGCTTGCGCATGCGCTCGGCCACCTCGGCGTCCTCGCGCAGCCGCGCCACGGCGCGGTTGATCTTCTCGCACAGGTCGTGCAGCTCGTCGTTCGTGCGGATGCGGCACTCGCCCGGGTGCTCGCCCCGCGCGATGGCGTCTAGGTGCTGCTCGAAGCGGTACACCGGGCCGGCGATGCGGTGCGTGACCGCGATGCCCACCATCACCATGATCGGGAACAGGACCGCGAAGGTCAGCCCGAGGTTGATGAGCAGCAGCGACGGCAGCTGGTTCAGCACGATGTCGCCCTCCTTCGGGAGGTCGGCCACGATGCTCATCAGCGAGCGGTTCAGCAGGAACACCTGGAACAGCGCCGACGCGCAGGCGATCGTCAGGAACGTCGCCACGAGGCGCATCTGCAGCGGGAACTTGATCAGCTTCTTGCGGCGGATCGTCATCTCGAATACCTGGGCTGGGTGTGGGGGACGGCGGGAGGGTCCCGCTCCGGCCTGATCGGACGCGGGGGACCGCGACCGTGAGGCCGTTCGCCCCTTTGATCGCCTCCCGGGCGACCCACCGCGGGCGGTCCCCGCGCCCCGCTCCGGGCGAGGTCGGAACTTCTTTCCGCCCGGCCGCCCGTGCGGGCTCACCGGAGCGGGCTCACCGGCGCGGGCTCAGAGGTAGCCCAGCCCGCGCAGCTTCTCCGCCATCTCCGGCGTCAGCTCCCGGGCCTCCTCGCGGGCGCGGGCGATCTCCCGCAGCTGCTCGAGGGACGCGCGCAGCCGCTCGAGCACCGCCGCCGGGGGCGCCGCCGCCGCGTCGCCCGGCGCGGCCAGCAGGTCGGCGCGCTCGCCGGGGTCGGCCGCGAGGTCGTACAGCTCCTCGACGGCCGGCACGCGGGTGGTGTCCAGCCAGACCTCCGAGGTCTCGATCAGCTTCCAGCCCTCCGCGCGCACCGCGAGCTTGCGCCCGTCGAGCGGGTACCCCGACAGCTCGCCGGCGACGTAGGACAGCGCCAGCACCGGCCGCGGCTCGGGGGCGTGCCCCGGCTCGAGCAGGGGCAGCAGGCTCGCGCCGGAGAAGCCCGCCCGGGCCTGGATCCCCAGCGCGTCGAGCACCGTCGGCGTCAGGTCGAGCAGGCGCGCGTCGGCCGCCACGCGGGTACCCGCGGCGCGGCCGTCGGGGAAGCGCAGCACGAGCGGCACGCGCATCTCCGTGTCGTACAGGTACGTGCCGTGGTCGTAGAAGTACCCGTGCTCGCCGAGGCCCTCGCCGTGGTCGGACGTGACGATCACCAGCGTCTCGCCGGCGAGCCCGTGCCGCTCGAGCCCCTCCAGCAGGCGGCCCAGCCACGCGTCGGTGTACGCGATCTCGCCGTCGTACAGGGCCTCGAGGTGGCGCCGGTCGGCCTCGGACGCGGCGATCGCGCGGCGCTCCTCCGTCCCCACGTGGTACCAGTCGCCGCTGGCGTCGCCGTCGTAGTCGGGGTCGAAGCGCGTGTCGTAGGGCGGCGGCGGCTCGTAGGGGACGTGCGGGTCGTAGCAGTGCACCCACAGGAAGAACGGCGCCGCGGTGTCGCGCTCGGCGCGCCGGTCGAGCCACGCGAGCGCCTCCCCGACCGTCTCCTCCGCGGGCCGGTCGCCGCGCCAGATCTCGACGCCGCGGCGCAGCGCGACGCGGCTGAGGCTCTTGCCGAGGCGCAGCTCGAGCGCTGCCTCCGGCAACCAGGGGAAGGCCAGCAGGTTGTCGCCGTAGCGGTCGAAGCGCCCGGCCAGGCCGCAGGCCTCGTCCACCAGCGTGAAGCCGGACACGAAGGCCGCCGTCTCGTAGCCCTCGCGCACCAGCACGTCGGGCAGCACCGTCACCTGCGGGTCGAGCGGCATCCCGTTGTTGGTCGTGCCGTGCTCGACGGGGTGCAGCCCCGACAGCATGGTCGCGTGGGAGGGGGCGGTCGTGTTCGCCGACGTGAGCGCGTTCTCGAACAGCACGCCCTCCGCGGCGAGCGCGTCGAGCACCGGCGTGGTGTCGCGTCCGTAGCCGTAGCAGCCGACGCGGTCGGCGCGCAGCGTGTCGATCGTGACCAGCAGGACGCTGGGGCGGTCGGCGGGGGAGGAGGGCGACGGCTCGGGGAACGCGTTCCAGAGCGCCGCGACGCCCAGGGCGCCGGCCGCGAGCCCCGCGAGCCCCGCCGGCACGCCGAGGCGCGGTCGCGCGAGCGCCGCGACGCCGAGCGCGGCCGCCAGCAGCGCCGCGGCCAGGCCGGCGACCGCGAGCTCGCCCCGCAGCGCCGCGCGCGCCACGCCGGCCGCGAGCGCCAGCGCGGCGAGCCCCGTCCACGTCCCGGCGCGCCCGAGGCCCGCGGGCGCGGACACGGCCAGCGCGAGGCCCGTGGGCACCAGCACCGCGAGCGGCAGCAGCGTGTTGCCGACCTGGCTCGAGGCCACGAAGGCCGCGAACCCGACCAGGCTGCCGGCTCCGGCCGCGAACACGGCGCGCTCTGCCCCGAGCCCGCGCCGCCGGGCGACGCCGACCGCCAGCGCGGCCGCGGCGACGCCGAGCAGGAGGCCCACCGCCGCGTACGCCGCGCCCGCGAGGCCCACCAGGCGCGCGGACCAGGCCGCGTACCGCGCGAGCGGCGAGCCCTGGGTCAGGAAGGCCTCGCCCAGCCCCACGATCCCCGCCGCGGCCGACGCGGCCAGCGCCGCGGCCGGCAGGGTCCGCCAGGGCGTGCCGGCGGGAGGGGAGTTCGTCTGGAGCGCCATGGCGGCCGGGGGAGCCCTCCGGTGGTTCGGACGCACGCGCGGGCGGACCCGAGGGCGACGGCGAATCCCGTGGGGTCGCCAGGCTAGTCCGTCGCCGCGGCGGGCGCACCAGGAGAGGCCGGCGCGGCCCCGCGAGTCGCCGCCGGCCGGACCGCGCGCGGCCCGCGGCCGGGCTGCGCCGAGGTGGCGGGCGGACTCCGCACCTCTCCCCGCGCGGGCTACGCACTGCGGGCCGACTCTCGCCCGCGAGGCGGGGGTACCCTGCACGTCCCCGCCCCGCCCCCGAGCCCGGAGCGACCGCCATGCGCGCCACCCAGCGTCAGCTCGATGCCCTCATCCGGCCCCTCCGCGAGCTCCGCCGCCGGGCCGTGGACCTCGAGCAGCTGTTCGCCGAGGAGCTCGAGCGGGTCCACCCCGAGCACCTCGACTCCGCGCGCAACCTGCTGCACTACCTGGCCTTGCGCCAGAACGACCTGCGGCCCCTGCAGGACGAGCTGGCGGCCGTCGGGCTGTCGTCGCTCGGGCGCATGGAGCCCCACGCGCTGGCGACCCTGGACGCGGTGCTGTGGGCGGTCGAGGCCCTCGCCGGGGGCACCTCCACGCCGCGGGGCGACCTCGAGGCCCCCTGCGACTTCGTGTCGGGGCCGGCGCGCCTGACCTGGAACGCGCGCACGCTGCTCGGCCCGGAGCCGTACCGCCGGCCCGTCCGGATCATGGTCACCATGCCGCCGGAGGCGGCGACCGACCCCCGCCTCGTGCACGAGCTCGTGGCCGCGGGCATGGACCTCATGCGCATCAACTGCGCGCACGACGACCTGGACGCCTGGCGGGCCATGATCCGCAACCTGCGCGAGGCCGAGCGCGCCGTCGGCCGCTCCTGCAAGATCTACGCGGACCTGCCGGGTCCGAAGCTGCGCACCGGCCGGCTGCCCACCGGCGCCCGCGTGTGCAAGCTGAAGCTCGAGCGCGACGTGCGCGGCAACCCGGTGCGCCGCGGGTGCGTCTGGCTGACGCCCGCCGACCAGCCGGAGGCGGCGCCCGAGGACGTCGCCCACGTCCTGCCCCTGGTGGGCGACGTGCTGCGGGAAGCCGAGCGCGGCGACGCCCTCCTCGTCGACGACGCGCGCGGGCGCGAGCGCCGCCTGCGCGTCGAGGAGCGCCGCGGCGGCTCCTGCCTCGCGACGTACCGGCGCACGCTGTACGCGGAGACGGGCAAGGTCGTCACCCTGGTCCGCGGCGGCGAGCCGGTCGCCGAGGGCGCGATCGCCGAGCTGCCCGAGGTCGGCGGGTCGGTGCGGCTGTTCCCCGGGGACCGCCTGATCCTGACGCGCGAGGAGGAGCTGCACGACCTCGCCGACGACCCCCGGGACGGCGCCGGCCGCGACGACGACGAGCCGCCGCGCGTCCACTGCAGCCTGCCCGAGGTGTTCGGCCAGGTCCGTCCGCACGAGCCCGTCTGGTTCGACGACGGCGCCATCGGCGGCACGGTCGAGAGCGTCACGCCCGACGAGATCGAGGTCCGCATCACGCACACCGACCCGCAGGGCGGCCGCCTGCGGGCGGAGAAGGGCATCAACTTCCCCGAGTCCGCCCTCGACGTCCCCGCGCTGACGCCCACCGACCTCGAGGACCTGGGGGCCATCGTGCACGAGGTCGACATCGTCGGCATGTCCTTCGTGCGCCGCCCCGGGGACGTGGAGCTGCTCGAGGAGCAGCTGCGCGCGCTGGACGCGCCGGACGTGGGCGTGCTCCTGAAGATCGAGAACCGCGCGGCGTTCGAGGACCTGCCCCGGATCCTGCTGACCGCCCTGCGCTACCCGAGCGTGGGCGTGATGGTCGCGCGCGGGGACCTCGCCGTCGAGGTCGGCTTCGAGCGGCTGTCCGAGGTCCAGGAGGAGATCCTGTGGCTCTGCGAGGCCGCCCACGTGCCCGTCGTGTGGGCCACCCAGGTGCTCGAGACCCTGGCCAAGACCGGCCGCGCCTCCCGCGCCGAGGTCACCGACGCCGCCATGGGCGTGCGGGCGGAGTGCGTCATGCTGAACAAGGGCCGCCACATCGTGCGCGCCGTCGAGTTCCTCACCAGCGTGCTCGACCGCATGTCCGCGCACCAGTCCAAGAAGCGCACGCGCCTGCGCCCCCTCTCCGTCTCCCGCGTCCGCCAGCTGGCCTGACCGGCCGCCCGGGCAGACGCCACCCTGCGCCTCCGGCTCCGCGGGGCGCCGGACGAGCCACGGTCCGCGCCGCCGGACCCGCGCGCCCCGGTCCACGGTGGGGCCGTGCGCCCGGCGGGTCCGGTGGATAGCCTGCCGCGATGACGCGGTTCTCGACGATCGTCCGTGTGCTCGCGCTGGGGAGCCTGGCCGCCTGTGCGTCGACGGCGCCGACGCCCTCGCACTCGTCGGGGCTGCGCTGGAGCGACGACCTGTCCGGATCCGTGCGCGCGCTCGGCGAGCGCGCGGTGCGCGAGGAGGGCATCGTGGGGCTCTCCATCGGCGTGGCGATCGACGGGCAGGTCGTGTTCGCGGAGGGCTTCGGCCACGCCGACGCGGCGCGCTCGGTGCCGGCCACGCGCGACACGATCTACGACGTCGCGTCGGTGGGGAAGCACTTCACGGCGGCCGCGGTCCTGCGCCTCGTCGAGGACGGGCGGCTGGCGCTCGACGACCGCGTCCGCGAGCTCGTGCCGGAGCTGCCGGCGCACTTCCCGGACGCCACGGTCGAGCAGCTGCTTCAGCACACCTCGGGCTTCGTCTCCGGGGACCTCGACGAGGGCGCGCCGCCGCCGGACTACCGGCGCAAGCGTTACGGCCTCGAGCTCCTGACCGACGTCGAGCTGCAGGGCGGGGAGGCCCGCTTCGCGCCCGGGGAGACCTGGGTGTACAGCAACGCCGGGTACCTCGTGGCGGGGCTGGTCGTCGAGGTCGCCTCCGGGCGCCGGTACGACGAGTTCGTGCGCGAAAAGCTGCTGCGGCCGATCGGCCTCGACGAGATGACGGTGTGCGAGCGCGCGACGGGCGACCGGATGTCCGCGGCGCTCCGCCGGTCCGAGGAGGGCGAGGTCGCGCCCGTTCCGTTCATCGACATGACGGCCTACGGCGGACAGGGCTCGATCTGCAGCAGCGTCGTCGACCTCCTGCGCTGGTCGCACGCCCTGAACGCGGGGCGGGTCGTGTCGCCGGGCTCCCTCGAGAGGATGCGCAGCCCGGCCGTCGTGACCGGGACGCACCGGACGACCGAGGTCCCCTACGGCTACGGGCAACGGCTCGGGCACCTCGGAGCGCACGCGAAGGCGGGGCACACCGGGACCTTCGACGGGGGCTCCGCGGTGCTCGAGACCTACCCGGGGGCGGGGCTCGAGATCGCGGTGCTCGCGAACACGCGCGGCGCCGACACGCCCCACGCGCGTCAGCTGGAGCTCGAGATCGCCAAGCAGGTGCTCGGGTTCGTGGAGACGCCGGTGGCGGCCCAGCGCGTGCCGCTGTCCGACGAGCAGCGTCTCGTGATCGAGGGCACCTATGCGGCGGAACGGCCGCTGGTCGCGTCGACCGAGGGCGACACGCTCGTCGTCGTCGACCGCGAGGGCAAGACCCTGGAGCGCCTGACCCACGTCGGCGACCTGCGCTTCCGGCGCGACGACCGGCCGGACGTGCTGGAGTGGTTCCTGCTCGACGGGGATCGCGCCGGCTGGTGGGTCTACGACCTGCGCGGCAGCTATCTCGAGGTGCACCGGCGCGTGACCGAGTGAGGCCGCGGACGACGGCGAGCGGGCGGACCCGGTCGGGGCCAGGTCCTCTCCGGGCAGCGGCCGCGCGGGGCCGATAGGCACTCCGTCCGTCCCGGGGCCCTCGCGCGGCGCGGCGCGTGGCAGAATCCGTGGCTTCCCCATGACGCCCTACCTCCAGCTGCAGCTCGCCTACGTGGCCCTCTCGGGGGCGCTCGGGCTGGCGGTCTGGACGGCCTGGCGGGCCGTGCTCGGGCGCGAGCGGCTGCGGGCGCGGTTCCTGGCGTCCGCGGCCACCTACGCGCTGCTGGCGGCGGCGGGCGTGGTCGCGGTGCGGGTGCTGGACCACTGGCGCGGGGCGTCCCAGTTCCTGCTGGTCGCCTGGGTGTACTACTTCGCCGGGTTCTGGCTGCCGGTCTTCGCCACCGTGGCGCAGGCGCGGCTGCGGCGCGGGGACCCGCTGGTGCTGGGGGCGTCCGCGCTGCTCGTCGCGGCGGCGAGCTACGCGCTGCTGATCGAGCCCAACCGGCTCGTGCAGGACGAGACGCGCGTCGAGCTGGCCGCCTGGCCCGCGGAGGCCGCGCCGCTGCGCGTCGTCCACGTGTCCGACCTGCAGACCGTGGGCGCCTGCGCGCGCGAGCGTCGGGCGGCGGAGATGGTGAACGCCCTCGACCCGGACCTGATCGTCTGGACCGGCGACTACATCGCGGGGCCCTTCGCGGACCCCGAGCCGGCCATCGCTGCGGCGCGCGCGTTCCTGGGGTCGCTCCGGGCCCGTTACGGGGTCGTGGCGATCCCGGGGCACTCCGAGCCCGAGCGCATCCGCCGCCGCGTCGTCGCCGGGTTCGACCACGTCCACTACCTGGTCGACGAGGAGCTCGCGCTGGAGCTGCCCGACGGCCGGCGCCTGCGGATCTTCGGGGCCTCGGCGGAGCGGCCGCGGCTCGACCGCCTGCAGCCCGACGGCGACCCCGCGCTCGTGACGATCGCGGCCACGCACGTCCCCGACCTCTCGGGCGAGCTGGACGGCAAGGAGGTCGAGCTGCACCTCGCCGGGCACACGCACGGCGGGCAGATCGCGTTCCCGGTCGTGGGGCCGCCGGTCACGCTCTCGCGCCTGCCGAACCGCTTCGCCCGCGGCCTGCACCGCTTCGGCGACCACTGGCTGCACGTCACGCCGGGGATCGGCATGGAGGGGCACCACGCGCCGCGGATCCGGTTCCTGTGCCCGCCCGAGATCGACCTGCTGCTGCTCGCCGGCGGCGGCGAGCCGCTCGAGCCCCTCGCGCGGCCCGCGCCGCGCGAGCCGTGGTGGGAGTCGTGGCGGCCGAACCGCCGATCGCCTACGCTCGCGGCCCAGCCGCGCGGCGACGCCCGCGGCGGTCGATGAGCGCGCGGAAGGGGACGAGGGCGGCGTGGGCCTGGGCCGTGGCGCTGCCGGCGCTGGCGGGCCTCGCGTGGCTCGCCGCCTGCCTGCTGGGCGAGGAGCGCGCCACGCCCGCCGACGACGCCTACATCACGTACGTCTACGGCCGCAACGTCGCCGAGGGCCACGGGCTGGTCTACAACGCGACCGACGCCGAGCCGACCTCCGGCGCGTCGAGCCTGCTGCACGTCGCGCTCGCGGCGCTGCTGCACGCCGGCGGCGTGGACCCGCTGCTCGGCTCGCGCGCGCTGTGCCTGCTCGCGTTCCTGTCGATCCCGCTGGCCGTGGCCTGGGCGGCGCGGGCGCTGCGCTCGGGTCCGGACGACGGCGCGCGGACGCCGCTCGGCGTCGGGCTGGCCGCCGGCGCGTGCGTGGGCCTGGGGCTCGCGTTCCTGGAGGAGACCGCGGGGCACCTGGCGGACGGCATGGAGACGATGCTCTTCGCCGGCCTGCACGCCTGGGTCGCGGCCTGGGCGGTGCGCGCGGCGCTGCACGGCGCGGCCGGGGACGGCCCCTCGCCTGGCGCGCGCGCCTGGGTGCGCGGCGCGGGGGGCGCGGCGCTGCTCGCGGCGTTCTCGCTGGCGCGCCCCGAGGGCTTCCCGCTGGCCGGCGCCACGCTCGTCGCGGCCGGGCTCGCCGCGGCGCTGCTGGGCGCGGGATCCGGCGGACAGGACTCGAGCGGACCCGGGACGGACGAGGGGCCCGCGCGCCGCGCGCTGCGCGCGGTCGGCCCGGCGGGGGCGCTGTGGCTCGTGGTCCTCGCGGGCTACGCGGTCTGGAAGCTCGCGACGTTCGGGCGGCTGCCGTCGAACCCGTACTACGTGAAGACCCACAACGCGATCTTCGGCGGCGACGCGGTCGCGCTGCCGGGGCTGCGCACGACGGTGCGCTTCTTCGGGCTGCGGGCGCTGCCGCTGCTGGGGCTCGTCGCGGCCGCGGCCGCGTTCGCGTCCCGGCGCGATCCCGGGCGAGAGCCGGAGCGGGCGCGAACGCCGGGGCGCGTGCTGCTCGCGGCCGCGGTGCTGCTGGCGCCATCGCTGGGGATGGCGGCGGCCTACGCGCGCGTGATCCACGAGATGGCCGGCGGGTTCCGCTACGAGTACCCGCTGCTCGTCCCGCTCGCGGTGGCGGGCGGCCTCGCGCTCGTCGCCCTGGCGCGCCGCGCGCCCGCGGCGATGCTCGTGCCGGGTCTGGGCCTGGGCCTGGCGGCGCCGCTGCTCTTCGCGCCCGCCGACGCGCGCTTCCCCGACTGGCTGTCGGCGCCGGGGTACTCCGCGCTGCGCTGGACGAGCTTCCGCAACACCGAGCTCGCGCACGCGCGCCTCGGGCTGGACCTGCGCGACACCGGCCTCGGCCAGGACGCGACGATCCTGCTGTCGGGCGCCGGCATGGTGCCGTACTTCAGCCGCTTCCGCGCGATCGACTGGGTCGGGCTGAACGACAACCGGCTGTGCGGGCGCGAGGCGCTCTCGATCGACGAGGTGTGGGACTACCTCGAGGCGCAGGAGCCCGACCTCGTGTTCTCGATCTTCCCGCCGGCGTCGCCCGGCGCGACGGGGCCCGACGACGACCCCGTGTTCGCGAACCCGCTGATCCAGGCCACGCTCGACGGCCGCGCCTCGGCGCTGTTCCGCTACTGGGACCGCGACCGGCTGGCGGAGATGTTCCACCGCGAGATGCGCACCGTGCGCGACACGTGCGAGTTCGGCGCCGCCTACCGCCTGGGCGACGGCTGGGGCACGCCGTGGTGGATCCTGGTGTACGTGCGGCGCGACTCGCCGCACCGCGACGCGCTGCTGGAGCGCTTCGCGACCTCCGGGCGCGCCGACCGCGACGGCGACCTCGCCGCGACGTACGGCCTCGACCCGCGCGCCCTGGGACGCCCGTAGTCCGCGCGGGCGTTTGCCGCCGCCGGGCGGCTGTGGTACTCCGGCGCGCCATGGCGGGACGCTTGATCGAGGTGCTCGCGCCGGCGGACGGCTGCGAGCCGATCGTCGAGGTGCTGGAGGGGCTCGACACGGAGTGGAGCTGGAGCGACACGGCCGGCGACACGGCCGTGTTCAAGCTCGTCGTCGATCCGGGCGGCGTCGAGGCCGTGGTGGACGCGCTGCAGGCGCTGCTCGACCACACCGAGGGGGCGCACCTGCTCGTCCTGCCGCTCGAGGCCCACGTCCCGCGGCCGCCGGAGCCGGAGGTGCCCGCGAAGGGCGAGGAGGCGAAGGCCGAGGCGCCGCCGGCGAAGTCGTCCACGCGCATCGCGCGCGACGAGCTCTACGCCGAGCTGAAGGCGCAGGCGGTCGTCACCCGGCCGTTCCTCGTGATGACGGCGATCTCGACGATCGTGGCGGCGGTCGGCGTGATGCGCGACAGCCCGGCCGTGGTCATCGGGGCGATGGTGATCGCGCCGCTGCTCGGGCCGAACATGGCCCTGTCGCTGGGCACGACGCTGGGGGACACGGTCCTGATCGGGCGCGCCCTGCGCACGACCGCGGCCGGGATCGCGGTGGCGCTGGCCACGGCGGTGCTGACGGGGTTCGTGCTGGACCTCGACCTCGCGAGCGGCGAGGTCGCCTCCCGCACCGAGGTCACCTACGGGGAGCTGCTGCTGGCCCTCGCGACCGGCGTCGCCGGCGCGCTGGCGCTCACGACGGGCGCCGCCAGCTCGCTGGTCGGCGTCATGGTGGCGGTGGCGCTGGTTCCGCCGCTCGTGGTGGCCGCGATCCTGGCCGTGCACGGGCACTGGCCGGAGGCGGGCCGCGCGTTCCTGCTCGTGGCGAGCAACGTCGTGTGCGTCAACCTCGCCGGGGTGGCGACGTTCTACGTCCAGGGGGTGCGCCCGCGGACGTGGTGGGAGGCCGAGAAGTCGACCCGGGCGGTCCGCATCGCGCTGACCATCTGGCTCGTGCTGCTCGCCCTGGTCGCGGCGATCATCGCGGTCGCGGGCGTCGCGCCGCACGTGCTGTCCCAGGATTGAGGCGCACGCGGGCGACCCCGCTGCGGCCGGGCCTCGGCTAGGCTGGACCGCGGAGCGGAGGGACGATGCAGGCACGCGCGGGACTGGTGATCGCCGCGGCGATCGGGCTGACGGCGGGGCTCCTCGCCGGGCAGGTGTGGGAGGTGCTCGCGGGCGAGGCGCCCCGGCCGGCGGAGCTCGCGACCACGAGCCCCGGACCCGGCGTCGAGCGCGCGCCCGTCGAGGCCGCCGGCGAGCTGCGCGCGCCGGAGCCCGCGCCGCCCGCCGAGCCGGAGCGCCGCCGCGTGGAGGACGAGCCCGCCGCTCCCGAGGGGACGTCGCGCGAGGCCGCGGACGACGAGGTGCTGATCGGCCCGGCGCTGGAACGCCACGCCCGCGAGGGCCTCGCCGCCGGATGGGCGGAGCTGCGCGGCGACCCGCTGCCCGACGAGCGCGAGCGCGAGGGCCTGGCGGAGTTCGTGCAGCTCGTGGAGACGGAGCCGCGGGCCATCGGCCGGCGCCTGGCCGAGCTGCAGACGAAGCGCGACGTCGCGGAGGGCACGCTCGCGCTGGAGGACCCGATCAAGCTGCTGAAGGCCCTGGCGGAGCCGGGCGTGGGGCCGGTCCTCGACCTGGCCGGCGATCCGGAGCGGTTCGGCGAGCTGTTCCGCCGCGAGCATCCCGCGTCCTTCGCCGCCGGCCCGCGGCTCCCCCTGCAGGCCGACGAGGCCGTCGAGGACGGGACCGTCGTTCGCTTCCCGGCCGGGGTCTTCGAGCTGAAGACGCTGATGCGGCACAAGCACCCGTTCCCGCGCGACGTGGCGCTGCAGGGGGCGGGGATGAACGCGACGCTGCTCGTGATCCCCGAGCTCTCCACCCGCGGCGCCGTGCGCAGCTTCGCGATCCGCGACTGCACGGTGCACACCGACGACAACTACCTGTTCGACCTGCGCCTCGAGCCCGCCACCCTCGAGTTCGAGCGCGTGCGGCTCGTGGGGTTCGACGTGGGGGCGGGGGGGTCCTGCCTCCTGGGCACCAAGGAGACGGCGGTGCGGATGGCGGATTGCATCGTGTCCGGCGGGTACGGACGCAATCCCCGGTACGGCACTCTGTTCGACATCCGCACGCCCGCGCTCCTGGGCCGGTTCGAGCGCTGCACCTTCCAGTGGATGAGGATCGGGCTGTCCCGCGCCCGGCCGGGCGCGACGGTGGTGTTCGCGCAGTGCAAGTTCCAGGACGTGTACGACGACCCCGTCGCCGACGCGGAGGACCGGACGGGGCTGGTTCTCCAGGACTGTCTGGTCGTGCCCTACGAGGGCGACATGGGGGCGGTCCCGAGGCGGGATCTCGAGGAGCTGTTCCCGGGCTGGCGCGCGGAGCTCGGGCGGCAGTGAACGCGGCTCGTGTGCGCTCGCGCTCGGCCCGCCCGGCGTCGGCGCGGAGCTCCCGCGAGCCCCGCGGCGCCTGCTAGACTCGGCGGCGCGCGCGGCGCGCGCGATCCCTACGACAGAGAACGGCGGACGGACGACAGCGATGATCGAGCTCCTGCTCCTGACCCTGATCCCGTGGACCGCGGCGCCGGCGCAGGACGGCGGCGGCACCTCGCCCTTCGAGCTGGCGCTGCGCGCGGCCGAGCGCGCGCTCGAGGGCGGCGGCGCGCAGGAGGCGCGCAAGCAGGTCATGCGCGCGCTCGAGCGCGACGCGAAGTCGGTGCCCGCGTGGGTGCTGCGGGCGGAGGCCGCGGCGCTGGCGGAGGACCGCGACGAGCAGGTGTACTGCCTGCACGTGGCGCGGCGGCTGGCCGCGGCGCAGGGGCTGGAGGAGCGCGAGGAGGAGCTGCGCGCGCGGCTGCTCGAGGTCGACCCGATCGCGGCGGACCTGCTCGACATGAACCGGCTGTTCATCGACGAGCTGCTGCCGATCGCGAACGACTACGAGGAGCAGGGCCGGCTGCACTCGGCCATCCGCGTCCACAAGGAGGTCCTGGCGCTGGACCCCGAGCAGGCCGAGAGCCTGGCGGCGATCGAGCGCATCGCCTCGAACCCCGACCCGAGCCTGGCGGGCGACGCCAAGCCGCGCGACCTGCTCGCGGACGTGTCCGACGAGTGGATCCGCGAGCACGACGAGGAGACGCGCGACTGGGGCAAGCGCGCCAAGCTCGAGCGCGAGAACTACAAGACCGAGACCAACGCGGGGTACGAGGTGCTCGTGCGCTGCGCCGAGGCGATGGAGCAGATGAACGCCTTCTACCGGCAGTTCTTCGAGTTCGGCACGGAGGAGCACTCCGGCACGGTGCCGCCCATCGCCCTCCTGATCTTCCGCGAGCGCGACGAGTACCTGAAGCTCGGCAGCGGGCCGGCGGAGTGGAGCGGCGGGCAGTTCACCGGCGCCGCGGTCGAGACGTTCGTGGGCGACGGCGGGTTCGAGAACATGACGAACACGCTGTTCCACGAGGCGGCGCACCAGTTCGTCTCGCTGGCCACGCAGGCCTCGGGCTGGCTGAACGAGGGCCTGGCGTCGTTCTTCGAGGGCTGCCGCATCCTGCCCAACGGCTCGGTGCTGATGAACGAGCCCGCCAACCACCGCCTGATCCCGCTGGTGCGGCGCATGGAGCGCGGCTGGATGGAGGACCACGAGGACGGCATCGCCATCTCCGATCCCAACCAGGTGCCGACGCGGGCGCCGACGTTCCGGATCGTGATGGAGAACCGCTACCAGTGGGGCCCGGCCTGGTACGCGCCGACGTGGGGCGTGGTGTACTTCCTGTACAACTACCAGGACCCGGTCGACGGCCGCTACGTGTACCGGCGCGCGTTCCGCGAGTTCATCGACAAGTCCGGCGGCCGCACGGGCGAGGGCGCGGTGCGCAACTTCGAGGAGCTGGTGCTGGCCAACCCCGAGCCGCCGCTGAAGGGCGTCGAGCGGCCGGACGACGCCGAGCCGCTGCCGCTGCCGGCGACGATCGACGAGCTGACCGAGGTCTGGCGCGACTGGCTGATCACGCTCGAGAAGGAGGTCACCGGCCGGCTCGAGGTGACGCGGCCCTACGCCGACTGGGCGCGCTACGCCCAGGCGAACGGCCTGGCCTCGATGGCGCTGGAGCACTACGAGAAGGCCTTCACCGAGGACCCCGACGACGTCTCCATGCTGGTGGACTTCGCGGAGTTCCTGGCGGACGAGCGCGACGACTCGGACCGCGCCACCAAGCTCGCCAACCGCGCGCTGGGGCTGCTGGACCAGCTCGAGGAGCCCGACGAGGACCTGGTGAAGGCGCTCGAGAAGAAGCTCGCCAAGTGGGACCCGACCCGCCGCGAGCTCGACCGCGTGCACGAGCAGATCTGGGCCGCCTCGCGCAACGTCGTGCAGCGCTACCAGGGCGCCAACCTGCCGATGATGGTGATGGACGTCAGCTCGCGCCTGGGCTCGTCCCTGGGCGTGCCCGGCCTGTACGAGATGTACGAGGAGGCCGCGCGCGTGTCCGGCCGCACCCTGGACCTGTGGCGGCTGGCCTACGACGAGCACAGCCTGGCGGGCTGGACCGACGTCGGCGACGGCGCCTTCACCGCCAGCGGCATCTTCCTGGACGCCCGCGGCGCGGACATCGCCGAGCACGACTTCGTCTACACGTCGATCGCGCTCGACGAGGTGCTGTCGGGCGACTTCTCGTTCTCCGCGCAGATGCAGGCCGAGTCCGGCACGTCCGCCTTCGCCGGCCTGACCTTCGGCCGCAAGGGCGCCAGCAACCTGCACGCGGTGGTGCTCTTCCCCGCGAAGGAGCGCACCGACGGCGCCGCCTCGACCGGGTTCATCGACCTGGTCACGTTCTTCGGGACGGGGGCCGACTACAAGACGTGGCGCCACACGCCGGTCGACACGCAGCCCGACCCCGAGAAGTCGCAGGCGGGCATCTGGCACGAGCTGCGCATCGACGTGTCCGGCCGCATCGTCGACGTCTGGTTCGACGACGAGTTCGTCACGACGCAGGAGTTCCCCAACCGCGAGCTGCTGCGCGGCAGCCTGGGGCTGCTGACCGGGCCCGGGAAGGCCCGGTACCGCAACGTGCGCTTCCTGTCGCGCTACCCCAACGATCCGGCCGGGCGCGTGCTGCGCGACCTGCGGCTCGAGCAGATCCGCGCCGAGTCCGGCGGCGGCCTGGGCGGCAGCTACCTCGGCGCGGTGCCGCCGTTCCCGCAGGTCCAGGCCTGGGCCCAGGGCGAGCGCTCGAGCTGGGACGAGGTCGGCCCCGTCCCGCAGCTCTTCGTGATGTGGAGCACCCAGCAGAACGACATGGTGCCGATCCACGAGTGGCTGGCCGAGCTGGCGGACGAGCACGAGGACGTCGGCCTGCGCATCGTCAGCCTCTGTTCGCCCAACGACGTCGACTCGATCGACGACTACCTGGCGGCCTTCGAGTTCCCCGACGTCGTCGGCGTCGACCAGCGCGAGGGCATCGGCATCGGGGACACCTTCGAGCAGTACCAGATCGCGCGCTTCAACCTGCCGCGCGTGCTGCTGCTCGACGTGGACCAGAAGGTCGTGTGGGAGGGCGACCCGGGCTTCAAGATCGGCGAGGAGTGGTACCCGGGGCTCGGCACGTACCTGGACGCGCCGCTCGAGGAGCTGATCGCGAACCGCAAGCTGCGCCAGCTGCAGCCGTGGCGCGCGCGCTGGAACGACGAGGCGCTGCCCGCCCTGAAGCGCGGCGACGTGGCCACCGCGCTGCCGGTGCTGTTCGAGGCGCGCGAGTTCAAGAAGGGCGCCGTGGCCGAGGTCGACGACGCCTGGCGCAAGCTCGAGGCGCTCGAGACGACCCTGGACGCCCTCGAGACGACCGGCCACACCCTCGTGCGCGAGGGCACCGAGCCCGCCATGGACGTGCTGCTGGGCTGGGCCCCGCTGCTCGACCGCGAGCCGGACAAGAAGGAGCTGAAGAAGCTCGCCTTCGTCCAGCGCAGCGACGCGGCCAAGGACTGGAAGGACGCCCTCGACGAGCTGGCCCGGTGGAAGAAGCGCGCCAAGCCGGGCACCGAGCTCGAGAAGGCCGCCGACCTGCTGGCCAAGCTCGACCGCCTCGAGGGCACCTTCGCGACCGGGCTGCGCGCCGCGGTCCAGGCCGCCGTGGACGCCGGCGACGTCGAGGCCCTCCAGGCCCTGGCCGAGACGGCCCCGGACATGCCGGGCAGCTGGCTGATCACCGAGTTCTTCGGGTGGTAGACGGCGGCCCCGGCGCGCGCCGGCGCGTCGCCGTCTCCTGGAGCAGCGGCAAGGACAGCGCCTGGACGCTGCGGCGCCTGCTGGACGACGGGGCGTGGGACGTCGTCGCCCTGCTGACGACCGTGGTCGAGCCCGCCGGCGAGGTCACCATGCACGGCGTCCCGCGCGAGCTGCTGCGCGCCCAGGCGCGGCGCGTCGGCGTCCCGTTGCTCGAGGTGGCGCTGGCCGACCCCTGCCCGCCGGAACGCTACGCGGCGCTCATGCGCGCGGCCCTCGACGACCTCCGCGCCGCCGGGGCCGAGCACGTGGCCTTCGGCGACCTGTTCCTCGAGGACCTGCGCGCGCGGCGCGAGGCGAACATGGCGGGCACGGGCCTCGGGACCACCTTCCCGCTGTGGCGGTCCGACACGCGCGCGCTGGCGGTCGAGATGGTCGAGGCCGGCCTCCGCGCCACGCTGGTCAGCGTCGACACCGCGGCGCTGGACCCGTCGTTCCTGGGGCGCCCGTTCTCGCTCGAGCTCCTGGACGCGCTGCCGCCGGGCGTCGACCCCTGCGGCGAGAACGGCGAGTTCCACACGTTCGTCCACGACGCGCCGTTCTTCGACGCGCCGGTTCCCTTCGAGCTGGGCGAGGTCCGCACGGGCGCGGGCTTCGCGCGCGTTGCGCTCCGCCCGCCGCGTCCCGGGCCGTGACCCGCGGGCCGCGTCAGTGCGCGGACAGCAGCGGCGTCACCCGCTCGCGCAGGGCGGGGGGCAGGCGCTCGTCCAGGGCGCGGACGATCTCGTCTGCGCGATAGCGGGCGGAGAAGTGCGTCAGCAGGATCGCCTCGTTCTCGAACAGCTCCGCGCGCTCGGCGATCTCGAAGAGGTGCACGTGGCCCTTGGCGCGGCACTGCTCGACCGACACGCGGTCGTCCACGAAGGTGCACTCGAGGATCAGCAGGCGCGCGGTGCGGACGACCTCCTCGCGCTCGAGGACCTCGATGCGCGTGTCGCCGCAGAAGGCGACCTCGCAGGTCTCGATCTCGGTCGTGACCTCCTCGCCGGCTTCGCGGCGCCGGCGGATGGCGTCGCCGGACAGGCCCGCGAGCTCCGGGCGCAGCTTGCGCCGCACGCTCCACAGGCCGTAGCCCTGCGTCGGCACGCGGTGCACGGCGCGGAACGGGCGGACCAGCATGCGGTTGGGCAGGCGCCAGGTCTCGCCGGGCTCGAGCGGCACCAGCTGGTAGGGCAGGTCGGCGCCGTCGAGGCGGCGCCAGACGCGGAACAGCTCGTCGAGGTCCGCCGCGTTCTGGCGCGGGACCACGTACGTCGGCGGCGGCATGCCGCGCAGCGCGCGCGTCGCGGCGTGGTGCGCCACGCCGCCCAGGTGGTCCATGTGCGCGTGGGTGAACAGCACCGTCGGCCGCTGGATGGCCGACAGCGGCGAGCGGCCGATGTCGAAGGCGAGCTTCAGGCGCGGCAGCTCGAGGCACGTCTCGATCCCGCCGATCGAGATCCCCTCGACGTCGTGTCCGGCCAGGCGCGGCATCCGCCCAGGCTACCCTCGCCGCCCTTCGCGCGGGCGCGTCACGCCGGCTTGACCGCGCGCGTCATCACGTTGGTGGGCATGTAGGCGTCGAGGGTCTCGCGGCCGCGGTCCTCGCGCAGCGCCGTCAGGTGGAAGCCCGCGTCGAGCTGACCGCCGAGCTGGTCGTCGAGCGTGTGGCTCCACGCCAGCGGCTCGTCCTCCGCGGCGAAGGCGGCGCGCTCCTCGTCCGTCAGGTCGGCCAGGTCGGAGTACGGCAGGACGTGGCGCACGCGCAGCTCGCCGCGCTGGGCCGCGGGCTGGTCGAACACGTAGCTCGCCGGGTTGACGAAGCCCGCCAGCAGCACGCCGCCGGGGCGCAGGACGCGGAAGGCCTCGCGCCAGACCGGCCGCACGTCGGGGACGAACGAGTTCGAGCAGGGGTGGAAGACCAGGTCGAAGCCGGCGTCGGGGAAGCGCGACAGGTCGGCCATGTCGCCCTCGACCGCCAGGAGCTCGAGGCCCTCGCGGGCGGCGACCTCGCGGTCGCGCTCGAGCTGCGCCGGCGAGTTGTCGAGCACCGTCACCCGCGCCCCGGCCGCCGCCAGGATCGGGCCCTGCTGGCCGCCGCCGCTGGCCAGGGCCAGCACGTCGGCCCCCGCCAGGGGCGGGAACCACGCCCGCGGCGCCGGCGTGGAGGAGGTCAGCTGGACCGCCCACTCGCCCCGGCGCGCGGCGGCGACCTCCGCGGGCGAGACCGGGACCGTCCAGCGGTTCCCGCGCCGGACCTGGCGGTCCCACATCCGGCGGTTGTGCGCGCGCACGTCCAGCGCCTCGGCGCCCGGGCCGGCCCCCGCTCCGTCCGCTCCTTGCGATTCGGCCATGGGCCGGAGTGTAGCTACGCCCCGCTCGCGCGCGCAGCTACACTCCGCCCCGCGGACCCGGCGGCCCGTTCAGCCGCGCCGTCCGCCCCGCGCCCGCCATGGCCGTCCAGCGCATCTTCCTGACCGGGGCGACCGGCTTCGTCGGCTCCTGGCTGCTGCCCCGGCTCGCCACGGGCCCCGGCGTCGAGGTCGTCTGCCCCACGCGCGGCGCCGAGCCGACCGCCGCGCCGATGGGCGCGCGCTTCGTCCAGGCCGACCTCGAGCGGCCCGACACGTACGCCGCACAGCTCGAGGGCGCGAGCTGCGTCGTCCACGCCGCCGCCCGCACGGGCAAGGCGCGCGCGTCCGAGTTCGAGCGCGCCAACGCCGTCGCGACCGGCGAGCTGGTCGAGCGCGCGAAGGCCGCCGGCGTGGCCCGCTTCCTGTTCGTCAGCACCATCGCCGTGCGCTACCCGGACAAGCGCGCCTACGCCTACGCGCGCTCGAAGGAGACGGCCGAGGAGATCGTGCGCGCCAGCGACCTGGCGTACACGATCGTGCGCCCGACGGTGATCCTGGGCGGCCGCTCGCCCCTGGCGGACAGCCTCGGCAAGCTGGCGCGCGCCCCGGTGCTGCCGGTGTTCGGCGACGGCCGCGCCCGCGTCCAGCCGGTGCACGTCCGCGACGTGGCCGAGTACGTGGCGGCGCTCGTGCACGCCGGGCGCTTCGTGCGCGAGACGATCGACCTGGGCGGCCCCGACGTGCTGACGCTCGAGGACCTGCTGCGCCGCATGCGCGTCGCCGCGCGCGGCTCCGAGGGCCCCGTGCTGCACCTGCCGGTGCGCCTGCCGATCGCCGTGCTGAGCAAGGTCGAGGAGCCGATCCTGGGCCTGCTGCCCTTCACCGCCGGCCAGCTCTCCGCCTTCGTGAACGACGGCCTGTGCGCGGAGGAACCGCCCGAGATCGACGGCGTGCGGCCGCGCACCGGCGTGGACGAGATGGTCGCCGACTGGGTCGGGGGGCTCGGGTGAGCGCCGACGCCGCGCTCGACCGCGAGGCCGCCGTGTTCGTGCGCTACCTCACGGGCGCCGACCCGTCCTCGCCGGGACAGGGCGGCGCGGCGGGCGACTACGTGCTGGCGAAGTACCGCGACGCGCACGCCCGCGGCGCGGTGGGGGAGGCGACCGACGGCTTCGACGCCGCGCTCGTGCGCTGGGCCGCTGCCGGGCCGCTGCGCGCACGGTGGGTCGACGGCTACGCGCGCTTCTTCGCGTCCGGCGGCCTGCTGCGGCGCAAGCTGGTGCTGGTGCTGGCGCTGCTCGAGAGCCGCGCACCGACCGACGCGCTGGTGGACCAGGTCGAGCCCGGCTCGCGCGCCGGCTTCCTGGCCGGCATGACGCTCTCGATGGGGCTCTTCGCGCTGCGCCTGGTCGGCGCGGCGCTCGTGCTGACGCCCGCGCGGCTCGTGCTGTCCGGACGGAGGGCCGCGTAGGCCCCGCCCATGGCTCCCCAGGGGAACGGGGGCGGTCGCGCGGACGGCGGCGCGCGCGTGCACGTCGTCGGCGCCGGGCCCAGCGCGCTGCACTTCGCGCAGTCGGCGCTGGACTCTGGGATGCGCGTCACGCTGCTCGACGTCGGGCACGAGCCGCCGCCGGTCGTCGCGCCCGAGCTGTCGTTCGCCGGCCTGAAGCGCGAGCTGCCCGACCCGGCGGAGTACTTCCTGGGCGACGACTACTCGGCCGTGCTGTTCCCCGGCGACGCGTCCGAGTACTACGGCTTCCCGCCCGGCAAGGCCTACGTGTTCGAGGGCGTCCCGGGCTTCCGCTGGAACGCCACGGGCTTCGCGCCGCTCTTCTCCTTCGCCCAGGGCGGCCTGGCCCAGGCCTGGACGGGCGGGGCGTTCCCGTTCTCCGCCGCCGAGCTGGCCGACTTCCCCTTCGGCTACGACGAGCTGAGGCCGTACTACGACCTCGTCGCCGCGCGCATCGGCGTGAACGGCGCCGAGGACGACCTGGCGCGGTGGATCCCGGTGCACGCGCACCTCGAGGAGCCGCTGCCGCTCGACGAGCACGGCGCGAAGCTGCACGAGCGCTACCTGGCGAAGCGCGACGCCATCCGCGGGATGGGCGTGGCGCTGGGGCGCACGCGCTCGGCGACCCTGACGCGCGACCGCGACGGCCGGCCGGCCTGCAACCGCTCGGGCCGCTGCCTGTGGGGCTGCCCCACGCACTCGCTGTACACGCCGCGCCTGACGCTGCTCGAGCTGCGCGAGCGCGACGGGTTCGAGTACCTGCCCGACCGCCGCGTGACGCACTTCGAGTCGTCCGACGGCGTCGTGCGACGCGTCGTGGCGCGCCGCGCGGACGGCGAGGTCGAGCACCACGACGTGGACCGCCTCGTGCTCGCCGCCGGCACGCTGTCGTCCTGCGGCATCTGGCTCGAGTCCCTGCGCCGCGCCGGCGAGCCCGTGCCGCGCCTCGAGGGCCTGATGGACAACCGCCAGGTGCTCGTGCCCTTCGTCAACCTGGCGATGCTGCGCCGCCCCTACGAGCCGTCGAGCTTCCAGTACCACCAGCTGGCGCTGGGCTTCGAGGGCGCGAGCGAGAAGGAGTACGTGCACGGCCTCGTCACGACCCTGAAGACCGCGCTGATCCACCCGATCGTCCAGAACGTGCCCTTCGACCTGCGCACGGCCGTCGGGATCTTCAGGAACGTCCACGCCGCCCTGGGCCTGGTGAACGTCAACCTGCACGACGACCGCCGCGCGTCGAGCTGGGTCGGCCTCGAGGACGGCCCGGACGATGGGGGGGGCGGGTCCCGCCTGCGCGTCCACTACGAGCCCTCGCCCGCCGAGCCCGCCAACCTGCGCCGCGCCCTGCGCACGACCAAGCAGGTGCTGCGCAAGCTCGGCTGCATCGTCCCCCCCGGGATGATGCACGTGCGCCCCATGGGCGCCAGCGTCCACTACGCCGGCCTGCTGCCCATGACGGCCGAGGACCGCCCCTGCACGACCACCCCCGACGGCCGCGCCCGCGGCCACGAGAACCTGTGG
>JAUIDW010000386.1 GCA_030428395.1 bacterium
CCGCGCCCGCGCGACCCGCGCTCGTCGGCGCGCGCCGCGGCCCGGCCGGCCTCGCGCCGCCGGCTCTCGAGCGCCTCGCGCGGCGGCCGCTCGGGGATCAGGCACAGCGGTCCGCTGCCGATCAGGTCGCCGCGGCCGGCGCCGAGCAGCGCCTTGCGCACGACGAACCAGTTCTCGGGCTTGAAGAACTGCATCAGCGCGCGCTGGACCTGCCGGTCCTGCAGGCGCTTGACCGTGTCCACGGGCTTCGCCGTCATCGGGTCGAGCCCGGTGAAGTACATGCACGTGGCGATGTCCATCGGGGCCGGGATGAAGTCCTGGACCTGCCGCGGCTTGTAGCCGCGCTGCTTCAGGAACACCGCCAGGTCGATCATGTCCTCGACCGTGGAGCCCGGGTGGCTGGCGATGAAGTAGGGGACCAGGTACTGCTCCTTGCCGACGCGCCGCGAGGCGGCCTCGAAGCGGTCGGCGAACTCCTCGAAGGTCCGATTGGCCGGCTTCTTCATCAGGTCCAGCACCTTGTCGCTGACCGCCTCCGGCGCGACCTTCAGGTGGCCGCCGACGTGGTGCTCGGCCAGCTCCTCGAGGTACTCGGGGTCCTCGCGCGCCAGGTCCATGCGGATGCCCGAGGCGACGTGGACCTTCTTCACGCCCGGCACGGCGCGGGCCTTGCGCAGCAGCTCGAGGTTGGGGGCGTGGCTGGTGTCGAGCAGCTTGCACACGGTCGGGTGGATGCACGACAGGCGCCGGCACACCGCCTCGACCTCGGGCTTCGTGCAGCGCATCTCGTACATGTTCGCCGTCGGCCCGCCGAGGTCGCTGACGACGCCCTTGAACTCGGGGTCGGCCGCCATGCGCTCGACCTCGCGCACGATCGACTCCTGGCTGCGGCTCTGGATCGCGCGCCCCTGGTGCATCGTGATCGAGCAGAACGTGCAGCCGCCGAAGCACCCGCGCATGATCGTGACCGAGTCGCGGATCATGCCGTGGGCGGGGATCGGCTCGTCGTAGCCGGGGTGCGGGCGGCGCGTGTACGGCAGGTCGTAGATCGCGTCCATCCCCGCCCGGTCCAGCGGCAGCGCCGGCGGGTTCAGCACCAGCAGCCGGTCGCCGTGGCGCTGCGTCAGGCGGCGCGCGTTCAGCGGATTGGTCTCCTGGTGCAGGATCCGGGTCATGTCCGCGAACGGCCGCCCCCCCTCGCGCACGTCCTCGAACGAGGGCAGCTCGCGCGTCGCGTTGTCGCAGGCGGCGTCGTCCCAGCGGTGGTCGGGCAGCTCCTCGCGCTTGCCCAGCAGGTAGGCCACGCCGCGCATGTCGCGCAGGTCCTGGATCGTCTCGCCAGCGTCCAGCCGCCGCGCGATGGTGACCACGGCCTCCTCGCCCATGCCGAAGGCCAGCAGGTCCGCCTTGCTGGTCACGAGCATGCTGGGCCGCACGTGGTCCGACCAGTAGTCGTAGTGGGCGATGCGCCGCAGCGACGCCTCGACCCCGCCGACCACCACGGGCACCCCCGGGAACGCCTCGCGGCACCGCTGCGCGTACACGTTCGTCGGCCGATCCGGCCGGAGCCCGATGCGGCCCCCCGGCGAGTAGGCGTCCTGGTTGCGCCGCTTCCGGTTGGCCGTGTAGTGGTTGATCATCGAGTCCATGTTGCCCGCGCTGACCGCGTAGAAGAGCCGCGGTCGGCCCAGGGCGCGCCACGCCTCGGCGTCGCGCCAGCCGGGCTGGGGCAGGATGGCCACGCGGAACCCGGCGCGCTCGAGCACGCGGCCGAGCAGCGCCATGGCGAAGGACGGGTGGTCGACGTACGCGTCCCCCGTGACGAAGACGACGTCGACCTCGTCCCAGCCGCGCGCGCGGACCTCCTCCGCCGTGGTGGGCAGGAAGGCCGTCGGGTCGGGTGCCGGTGCCATGGGCGACAGTCTAGCCAGGCGGGACCGGGGGCCCCCGGAGGCACGCGCGACCCCGCGCGTGGGGCCGCCGGGGCGCGTCGGCCGCCCGTCGCGGCGGCGCGCGGGCGTCCGAACCCCGGACGCGGCCGTCCGGATCCTGGACCGGGGCGCGTCTGGAGGCCGCGGGGCGCGTCCACGGACCGGCGCGCGGCGGCTGCGCCCTGTGCCGTATGGCGGTACGCGACTTGCCCGGGAGGCTGGGGACGGCGCGAGCGCAGGACGCGCGGCGCCTCGCGAACCCCCGAGACGACTTCCAGGAGGACGTCATGCGAACCGAGCTTCGAAAGGTGCGTCGCCGCGCCTCCGCGCTGCTGGCCCTGGCCTGCCTGGTCGGTGTGTCCAGCGCGCAGACGATCACGGTCACCACCTCGGCCGACGTCGTCGACGTGCCCATCGCGGCGGTCCTCGCCGACCTCCCCGGCCCCGACGGCGTCGTGTCGTTCCGCGAGGCGCTGCGCGTGTCCGACAACGAGCCCGGCCACCAGACGGTCGGCTTCGCGATCCCGCAGAGCGACTGGTACCTCCCCGACATCTTCCCGGGCCAGTGCCTGCTGCAGGCGAGCCTGGCCCTGAGCGCGGCCGACCCCGTGACGATCGACGGCACGACGCAGACGGCGTTCACCGGGGACACGTTCCCCGGCGGAAACGAGCTGGTGCTGTACGGCCTCACCCTCTACCTGAACGGAGACGGCAGCGTGGTGACGGGGCTCCACGACACACGCGTCGAGCTCAACGGCTCGAGCAACCTCGTGCACGGGAACACGGGCGGGATGCACGTCGTCCTGTACTCCGGGTCGGGCAGCACGGTCCGCGACAACGAGATCGGGACCCTGCAGCTCTACCTCTCGAACGACAACGTCGTCGTCCGCAACGAGCTCGAGCGGGTGCGGATCACCGGCAACCACTTCGCCGGGCAGTGGGCCGCGAACAACCGCATCGGCGGCCCGGACCCCGCCGACGGCAACGCCATCACGGGCTGGGGCAACTACGGCGAGCACGGCGTTCCGGCCGGGACGACCGTCGAGCTGCTGGACTCGTCCGGGACGGTCATCCAGAACAACACGATCGGCACGACGCCCGACGGGACGGCCATCGGCAACCCGGCCTCGACGGTCGGCATCGGGGTCCTCGGGGACACCCAGGGGCTCCTCGTCCGCGACAACCAGATCGCGATCCGCGCCGTGGGCGTGGGGCCCTCCCAGGGCGCGCTGTACGGCTGGGGGATGTGGCTCGAGGGCTCGGGCGCCGGCGTCACCGTCGTCGGCAACACCATCGGCCTCGACGCCGCCGGCCAGCCCACGCTGGGGGGAGTCAGCGGGATCCAGTTCGGGCCCTGGAACTACGAGGGGCTCGCCGGCGTCCGCATCGGCGGCACGGCCCCGGGCGAGGCCAACGAGATCGCCGGCCACGCCTCGACCGGCGTGCTCGTCGGGGGCTTCTACGACGAGTCGCCCCTGGACGTGCGGATCACGGGGAACTCGATCCACGGGAACGGCGACCTCGGCATCGACCTGACGCCGAACTCGTGGACCTTCGGCCCGACCGCCAACGACCCGCTCGACGCGGACGTCGGCGCGAACGCGCTGCAGAACCACCCCGTGGTCGACACGGCGGCGATCCGCGGCATGACGATGCTCGTCACGGGGCGCCTCGAGAGCGAGCCGCTGGGCGCTTACACGATCGAGCTCTACGCCTCGCCGGCCTGCGGGGCCGCGGGCGTCGGCCAGGGGCAGGTGTTCCTCGGCTCGACCTCGGTCACCACCGACGCCGCCGGCCAGGCTCCGTTCGCGGTCCACGTGCCCGCGCTGGCGCCGAAGGGCTGGGTCGTCTCCTCGACGGCGACGCACGAGCCCGTCGGGGCGACGTCCGAGTTCTCGCCGTGCCGGACGATCACCCGCGTCCCGCTCCGCGTCTCGGCCGGCACCCCCGCGTCCCTCTGAGCGCGACGCCGACCCGACGGGCGCCCGCCCGTCGGGTCGCGGGCGCGCGCCGACCGCGTGCGGCTGGGACCCGGCCGGCCGGACGCTAGGATGGTCGGCCCCATGGAGAAGCGGAGCAGGGAGCCCACCCCGGGGCGCGAACGGCTGGTGATCGGTTGGCGCGAGTGGGTGCGCCTGCCCGAGCTCGGCGTGTCGAGCATCAAGGCCAAGGTGGACACCGGGGCGCGCACGTCGTCGCTCCACGCCTACGACGTGGAGGAGTTCCGCCGCGGGCGCAAGCGCATGGTGCGCTTCACGCTGCACCCCGAGCAGCGGAACGCCACCCACGAGGTCGCCGCGGAGGCGCCGCTCCGCGAGCACCGCAAGGTCACCCCCTCCAGCGGCCACTCGGAGCTGCGGCCGGTCATCCTGACCGTCGTGGAGCTGATGGGCGAGCGCTGGGAGGTCGAGCTGACCCTCACCCGCCGGGACGAGATGGGCTTCCGGATGCTGCTCGGCCGCCAGGCCCTGCGCGGACACTTCGTCGTCGATCCGGGCCGCTCGTTCCTCAACGGCCGGCGCGTCAAGGGGACGCGCCGCATCAAACCTCGCCGCAGGAGCCACCGATGAAGATCGCGATCCTTTCCCGCAAGGCCTCCCTCTACTCGACGCGGCGCCTCCGCGAGGCCGTCGAGGCCGCGGGGCACGAGGCGATGGTGGTCGACTACCTCCGCTGCTACATGAACATCGCCGCGCACCGCCCGCAGGTGGTGTACGGCGGTCAGCCGCTCGAGGTGGACGCGATCATCCCGCGGATCGGTGCGTCCAAGACGTTCTACGGCACGGCCGTCGTCCGCCAGTTCGAGATGATGGGCACGTACACCGTGAACGAGTCCCAGGCCATCGCGCGGTCGCGGGACAAGCTGCGCTCGATGCAGCTGCTGTCGCGGCGGG
>JAUIDW010000387.1 GCA_030428395.1 bacterium
GCGGGCCCGCGCGCGGCGCGGGGTCCGCGCGGGGTCAGGCGCCCGCGTCGATCAGGCGCTCGAGCGTCGCGCGCACGCGGCCGGGGTCGGCCGAGCCGCCCGAGGCCTGCATCACCGCGCCGATCAGGGCGCCCACCGCCTTGCGCTTGCCGGCGCGCACGTCGGCGACCACGTCCGGGCGCTCCGCGAGCACCGCGCGGCACCAGGCCTCGATGGCGTCGGCGTCGTCCACCTGCTCGAGGCCGAGGTCGCGCACCACGTCCTCGACGCGGGCGCCGCGCTCGACCACGCCGCGCAGCACCCGCCGCCCGGCGCTCTTCGACACGCGGCGCGCGGCGACCAGCCGCACGAGGTCGGCGACGTCCCCCGGGCGCAGGGGCAGCTCGCCCAGGTCGGCGTGCGGCAGGTCGGGGTCGGCGACGAGCCGCAGCACGTCGTTCGTGACCCAGTTGGCGACCTCCTTGGGCTCGCCGGCGAGCTGCACGGCGCGCTCGAAGAAGTCCGACACGTCCCGGGACGCGGTCAGCACGCCGGCGTCGTACTCCGACAGGCCGAACGCGGCGACGTAGCGGCGGCGGCGCGCGGCGGGCAGCTCCGGCACGAAGCCGCGCTGCCGCTCGACGAGCTCCGCGGACACCTCCACGGGCGGCAGGTCCGGCTCCGGGAAGTAGCGGTAGTCGTCGGCGTCCTCCTTGCCGCGCTGCGGGCGCGAGGTGCGCGCGCGGTCGTCCCAGCCGCGCGTCTCCTGCACCGGGAACCCGGCCGGGTCGCCCGCCTCGTAGGCGGCGACCTGGCGCGCGATCTCGTGCTCGATGGCGGCCTTGACGTTGGAGAACGAGTTCAGGTTCTTCAGCTCGACCTTCGTCCGCAGCGGCTCGCCCGGACGCCGCACCGACACGTTGACGTCGCACCGCAGGCTGCCCTTCTCCATGTCGCAGTCGCTGACGCCGGCGTACTGCAGGATCGCCTTCAGCTCCGTGAGGTAGGCGTGGGCCTCGTCGGCGCCCGCGAGGTCGGGCTCGGACACGATCTCGATCAGCGGCACGCCGGCGCGGTTCAGGTCGACCAGGGTGCGCGCGCCGCGGTCGTGGACGGCCTTGCCCGCGTCCTCCTCGAGGTGGATGCGCGTCAGGCGCACCTGCTCGCCGCTCGGCAGCTCGACCCGCGCGCCCGGGCAGAACGGGTGGGCGAGCTGCGTGATCTGGTAGCCCTTGGGCAGGTCGCAGTAGAAGTAGTTCTTGCGGTCGAACTCGCTGCGCCCGGCGACCTCGCCGTCCAGCGCCAGCGCGGCGCGCACCGCCAGCGCCAGCGCCTCGCGGTTCAGCACGGGCAGCGCGCCGGGCTGCCCGGTGCAGACCTCGCAGCACAGCGTGTTCGGCGGCTCGCCGAACGCGTTGCGGCAGCCGCAGAAGAGCTTCGTCGCCGTGCGCAGCTGGCAGTGCACCTCCAGGCCGACGACGGCCTCCCAGCCCCCGGGCGCGCTCACGCCGGCACCTCGTCGGGCAGCGCCCACGGGGGACGGCGGTCGCGCCACGGCGAGGCCTCCTCGTACAGGCGCCCGACGCGCAGCGCGCGCGCGTCCGCGAGCGCCGGCGCGAGCACCTGCATCCCGACCGGCAGCGGACCCGCGGGCCCGTCGACGAAGCCGCAGGGCACCGACAGGGCCGGGACGCCCGCCAGGCTGGCGGGCACGGTCAGCGCGTCGGCGCGGTACATCGCGAGCGGGTCGCGCACGTGCTCGCCCAGGGCGAAGGCCGGCGTGGGCGCGGTCGGCGCCACGAGCACGTCGCACTGCTCGAAGGCCGCGTCGAGCTCGTCGCGCAGCCGGCGCCGCACGCGCAGCGCCTGCACGTACCAGGCCTCCGCGTGGCCGCGCGACAGCACGTACGTGCCCAGCAGGATGCGGCGCTTGACCTCCTCGCCGAAGCCCGCCTCGCGCGTCGCCGCGATCATCTCCTGGAGCGAGCGCTCGCCGCCCTCGCGCCGGCCGTAGCGCACGCCGTCGAAGCGCGCCAGGTTGCTGGAGGCCTCCGCCGCGGCCACGACGTAGTAGGTGGCGACGGCGTGCGCGGCGCTGGGCAGGCGCACCGCGACGCGCCGGGCGCCGAGCTCGACCAGCCGGTCCACCGCCGCCTCGACGCGCGCCCGCACCGCGGGGTCGAGCCCCTCGCCCTCCAGCAGCTCCGGGCAGACGCCGACCCGCACGCCGTCCAGCGTCATGTGCTCGTCCGCGAGCTCCGGGACCACCGGCGGCTCCGGCAGCGTCGTCGCGTCGCGCTCGTCGGCGCCCGACAGCACCGACAGGCACAGCTCGAGGTCGCGCACGCTGCGCGCGAGCGGCGCGACCTGGTCGAGCGACGACCCGTACGCGACCAGCCCGTGCCGCGACACCCGCCCGTAGGTCGGCTTGAACCCCGCGATGCCGCAGAACGCGGCGGGCTGGCGCACCGAGCCCCCGGTGTCCGAGCCCAGCGCGAGCGGCACGAGCCCCGCCGCGACGAGCGCCGCCGGACCGCTCGACGATCCCCCGGGAGTGCGCCCGGGGTCCCACGGGTTGCGCGTCGGGCCGAAGGCCGAGTTCTCCCCCGAGGAGCCCATGCCGAACTCGTCCATGTTGCCGGTCGCGACGGGCACCGCGCCGGCGTCCACCAGGCGCTGCACGGCCGTGGCGGTGTACGGCGCACACCAGTCCGCCAGCAGCCGGCTGCCGCAGCTCGTCGGCAGTCCCTCCGCGCACAGGTTGGCCTTCAGCGCGACCGG
This sequence comes from bacterium, assembly GCA_030428395.1. Taxonomy (GTDB): domain Bacteria; phylum Planctomycetota; class UBA1135; order UBA1135; genus JAUIDW01. The sequence continues at coordinate 2,761 of JAUIDW010000387.1, forward strand.
CACGCCGAAGAGCGGCCCCGGCACGCGGCCCGCGGCGCGGTCGGCGTCCAGCGCGTCCGCCCGCCGCCGCGCACCCGCGGCGTCGACCGCCAGCACGGCGTTCAGCGCCCCGGGCCCGCGCTCGCAGCGCTCCAGCCGCGCGAGCACCGCGTCGACGGCCGCGCGCACCGTCGCGCGCCCCGCCAGCAGCGCCGCGCGCCACGCGTTCGCGTCGCCGGCGAACAGCTCGGCGAGGGCCTCAGCCATCGTCCTCCGCGCCCCGCACGGTCTTCGGCACCCCGAAGAACCCGTCCACGCGCTCCGGCGCCCGACGGAGCAACTCGTCCGGCGGCAGGCCCGGCCGCGGCTCGTCGGCCCGCAGCACGTCGGTCCGCTCGCACGGCCCGGTCATGGGCGCGAGGCCACCGACGTCCAGCTCGCGCAGACCGGCGAACGCCTCGAGGATGCGCTCGAACGACCCGGCGAGGCGCTCGACCTCCCCGGGCTCGAGCTCGAGCCGGGCCAGCCGCGCCACCCGCTCGACCTGCTCGCGCTCGTCCTGCGCCATGGTCGCGGCGGATTGTAGTGTCCGGCGGCGGTGTCGGCCGAGTGGACGGCGGGTGGGGTCGGGGGCGCGCCCGGGATCTCCCTGTCCCGGACGGGACTGACTGGGTTCCGTGTGGAACGGCGGGCCGCGGTCGGCCGGATCCCCTGCCACCGACTGCACTTGGAGCGGGCACCGGCCCGCGGGGGCCCCTCGGTCCGCGCCCCGGCGGAGCCCTCCGCCCGCGAGAACCCGCGCGGCCTCGCCGCCTCGCCCCGGGAACCTCGACCCCGGGGCGCTCCCACCGCCGGGCCGGCCCTGTCGGCCCACGCGCCGAGCACGCCCCGGGCCGCGCCGCCGACCTGCGCGTCCACACGGAACCCAGTCAGTTCGTGCGGTGTGCGGCCACCTTGCGCGGCCGGGGGGCAGCGTCTACCGTCCCTTCCTGATGATGTTCGCCGCGTCCCGGCCCCCGCTCCTCGCCGCCGCCGACAGCGCCTTCGGCGCGCCGGACTGGGCCACCCTCGGGCTCGTGCTGGCGATCGTCGGCTGCTTCCTGCTGGCGAACTCGATCCTGTTCCGCAGCCCGCAGCAGCTCGTGCGCGAGCACTTCGGCCAGCCCCGCGAGCGGTTGCGCACCCTGCGCGAGTACATCTTCCACCGCGTGCAGATCACGCTGGGCTTCGGCTACCTGCTCGGCGGGTTCTCGCTGCAGCTCTACGGGCGCGTGCGCCCCGCGCCGGCGGACCTCGAGACGCCCTTCCCCCTGGCGTGGATCGGCATCGTCGTGGTCGTGACGATCGGGCTGCAGTACTTCGGGTGGGCCTGGTCGCGCCAGGCCTTCCGCCGCTACGTGCGCCGCAGCTTCGCCGAGAACCCGCCGAACTTCGAGGGCGACGTGGGCATGGCGCGCGAGGTCGGCGACCTCTTCGGCGTGCCGACCCACGGCGACGAGACGGTGCAGTCCTACGCCGCGCGGCTGCGCGAGCGCCTGCGGCTGCCCGCGGGCGGGCGGTCCTCGGCGTGGGAGGCGGACGACGCGCCGCGGCGCCCGCTCGAGCCCGAGCCCGAGCCGGCCTACGACGACCGCTGAGCCGCCGGTCGCTGCGGTCCGCGCGCCGCCGCGGGCGTTCGATCCGGGGGGAGCGAGGAATTCGCGGGTCGAGGCGTCACCGCACGGGTTCCGGGCAGTCCACCACGGTGCGCGCCACCCGTGCGCGCGTCCCCCGTGACCGCCACTCCCCGCACGCCCGCCACGTCGCGCGCTCCGGACACCGCTCGTGCGCAGGCGATCTCCCCGGCGCTGGACCCTCCGCGCGGGCTCGATCCCGAGCACGGCGGCGACGGCGACCGTCGGCCCGCCCGCGGGCTCGCGGAGGAGCCGCCAGCGACCTCGCGCGGCGGGCGGGGCGGCACGGCGCGCGGCGCGCTCGTCGGGACGGCGCGGGCCGTGGGGTGCGCGGCGCTGCGCGAGGTGCTTGACGCGCTGTACCCCCCGCGCTGCGCGC
>JAUIDW010000023.1 GCA_030428395.1 bacterium
CCGCATCGACCGCGTCGACGTGCACCCGGCGACCGGCCGCTGGGCGGTGCTGGACTACAAGACCGGCGAGACCAAGCGCGACCCGGTGAAGGCCCACCGCAAGGGCGACGACTGGGTCGACCTGCAGCTGCCCCTGTACGCCCACCTGACGCGCGGCCTGGCGAAGGAGCTCGGGGTCGAGGGTCCGCCCGAGCTGGGGTACGTGACTCTGGGAAAGAAGGAGGAGGACGTCGCCTTCCTGGCCGGTCCGTGGGCCGACGGCGACCTGGCCGAGGCGCTCGACGTGGCGCGCGACGTGGTCCGCCGCGTGCGCGCCGGCGACTACTTCGAGGACCCCGGCGACGCGCCGGCGCACGACCCGCTCGTCGCCGCGCTGTTCGACCAGGGGCTGCTCGAGGGGGACGACGAGGCGGAGGAGGGCGCGTGAACCCGCACAAGCTGCTGCGGGCGTCCGCGGGGACCGGCAAGACGTACCGCCTGACCGGGCGGTTCCTGCAGCTGCTCGTGCAGGGCGTTCCGCCGGAGCGCGTGCTGGCCACGACGTTCACGCGCAAGGCGGCCAGCGAGATCTTCGACCGCGTCCTGAAGCGGCTGGTCGAGGCCGTCGAGGACGACGGGAAGCGCGCGACGCTCGACGAGGAGATCGGCGGCGGCCCGCGCACGGCCGAGGCCTACCGCGCCCTGCTGGCCCGGCTGGTGCGCCACCTCGACCGCCTCCGCGTGCAGACGCTCGACTCGTTCTTCGTGCAGCTCGGCAAGCTGTACGCCCTCGAGCTCGGGCTGCCGGCGGACTGGACGATCGCCGACGAGTTCGAGGACCTCGCCCTGCGCCGCGCGGCGATCGGGCTGGCGCTCGCGCGCGCGGACCGCGGCGAGGTGCTGGCGCTGATGCGCGACCTCCAGCGCGCGGACGCGGCCAAGCGCATCGAGGCCGACCTGATCGAGTCCGTCCGCGACGGTCGCGACGCGTTCCTGGAGGCGAGCCCGGAGGCGTGGCACGCCGTCGCCGCCCCGCCGGACGCGACCGAGGAGGAGATCGCCGCCGCCGCGCGCGCGCTGGCGGAGCTCGAGCTGCCCCGCACGAAGGCGGGCGCGCCCGTCAAGCACTGGGAGAACGCCCGGCGGGCGCTCCAGGACCACGTCGCGGAGGGCAACTGGGAGGGGCTGCTCGGAATCGGCCTGGTGAAGAAGGTGCTGGCCGGGGAGGTCACGTTCAGCCGCCATCCGATCGACGACGACGTCGTCGCCGCGCTGGGGCCGCTGCTCGCGCGCGTCGCGCACCGGATGGTCGGCGTCGTCGCGGCGCGCAACGAGGCGCTGCGGGCGTGGCTCGAGCGCTTCGAGGCGGCCTACGAGACGCAGAAGCGCGAGGAGCGCGCGTTCCGCTTCGAGGACTTGCCCCAGAAGCTCGCGCCGCGCGACGACCGCACGCTCGAGGAGCGCGGGTTCGACCTCTGGTACCGCCTGGACGGCCGCATCGACCACCTGCTGCTGGACGAGTTCCAGGACACGTCGTCGGTCCAGTGGCGCATCCTGCGGCCGGTCGTCGAGGAGATCCTCGCGAGCGGCACCGGCGAGCGCAGCCTGTTCTGCGTCGGCGACGTCAAGCAGTCGATCTACGGCTGGCGCAGCGCGGAGCCGCGGCTGCTGGCCAGCTTGCCTGAGCGCTACGCGGTGCTGCGCGAGCGGGGCGTGATCGAGGACCTCGACGAGAGCTACCGCTCGTCGCACGTCGTGCTGGACACCGTGAACCGCGTCTTCTCCGACCTGGCCGGCAACGGGGCGCTGCAGGAGCGGGAGACGGCGCGCGCCGCCGCGCTGGCCTGGGGGCGGTCGTACCCGGAGCACCTCGCCGCGAAGGACCTGCGCGGGGCCGCGACGCTGCTCGAGGGCCCGCCGCCGGCGCCGGGCGAGAAGGCCCGCGACGCCGCGCTCGCGCTGGCCGCCGACCGCGCCGCCGCCATCGCGGCGGAGGCCCCGGGCGCGTCGATCGGGATCCTGCTGCGCAAGAAGCAGCGCGCCAACCGCCTGCTGCGGCTGCTCGGCGCGCGCGGCCTGCGGGCCAGCGGCGAGGGCGGCAACCCGCTCACCGACTCGACGGCCGTCCTGCACGTCGTGTCCCTCCTGCACCTCGCCGACCACCCGGCGGACACCGTCGCCGCGCTGCACGTGGCCCGCTCGCCCCTGGCCGGCGCGCTGGACTGGGAGCCCACCGTGGACGGGCTGGCCGGGCAGGCCGCGCGCGTGTCGCGGGGCGTGCGCGAGCGCCTGGCGTCCGAGGGCTTCGGCGGGCTCTGCGTGGGTCTGCGCCCCGCCGTGCTCGCCGGGTACGACGCCTGGAACCGGCGGCGCTTCGAGCGCCTGGTCGACCTGGCCTACGCCTTCGACGCGCGCGGCGGCGGGCGCGCCGACGAGTTCGTCGACGCCGTCCGCGAGACCCGCGTCGAGGACCCCACCGCGACGCAGGTGCAGGTCATGACGATCCACGCCGCCAAGGGCCTCGAGTTCGACGCGGTGATCCTGCCCGAGCTGGACGAGCCCCTGGTGCGGCACACCCCGCTGCTGAAGCGGCGCGCCGACCCCGCGGAGCCGTTCGACGCGGTATCGACCAACCCGTCCCAGGAGGTGCGCGCCCTGGACCCCGGGGGGCTCGTCCCGCTGCACGCGGCGCAGGAGGGCACCGACCTGACGGAGAGCTTCTGCCTGCTCTACGTCGCGATGACGCGCGCGCGCCACCGGCTCGAGCTGATCGTCGCGGCCCCCGACCGCAGGCACGGCGGCACGAGCTTCGCCGACGTCGTGCGCGCGGCGCTGGCGCCGTCCGGCGACGACGGCGACGAGGGCGCCGCCGCGGGCGACGCCGGCGGCCGCGTGCTGTGGCGTCACCCGGGGAGCGTCGAGGACTGGGGCCCGGAGCGCGCGGCCGAGGGCGCCCCCGCGGCGCCCGCGCCGGCCGCCGGACCGGTCGCCTTCGCCGTCGCGACGGAACCCCGCGGGCTGCCGCGGCGGACGCCGTCGGGGCAGGAGGGCGACGGGCGGGTGCTCGGCGCCGAGCTGCTGCGCGCCCCGCGCTCGGGCGCGCGCACGCGCGGCCTGCTCGTGCACCGCTGGCTGGAGGAGGTCGAGTGGCTCGAGGACTTCGCCTTCGACGAGGCGCGCCTGCTCGCCCGCGCGGCGGATCTCGAGCCCGACGAGGGCGCGCGGCGCGAGCGCCTGCGCGAGCTCGAGCAGTTCCTCGCTTGCCCGGGGCTGCGCGAGCTGCTCTCGCGCGCCGGCCAGGACGCCGACCCCGGCGACGAGCTCGAGGTGTGGCGCGAGCGCTCGTTCTCGACCGTGCTGCCCGCGGAGGGGGGCGGCGAGGAGCTGTGGTCGGGCACCTTCGACCGCGTCGTCGTGCGCCGCCGGGGAGGCGCCGTGGTCGGCGCGCGCGTGGTCGACTTCAAGACCGACCAGGTCGAGCCCGGCGGGCTCGAGGCGCGCGCGGAGTTCTACCGCCCCCAGATGCGGGCCTACGCGCGCGTGGCGGCGCGGCTGCTGGACGTGGACGAGGCGGCGGTCGAGACGCGGCTCGCCTTCCTGGCGCTCGACGCGGTCGTCCCGGCGTAGGCGCCGGCCGGACCCGGCGCCGGGGGCTCAGATCCCCATGTTGCCGAGCGTGATCATGATCTCGTTCAGCGTCCGCGTCAGGCGCGGGTGCTCGACCTCGAAGCGCTCGACGAGCTTCGGCAGGTTCTCGAGGTGGTCGGCGAGGTCCGGGGACTCCTCGGACTCGGCGAGCTGGCGCTCGACGTCGGCGACCAGCCCCTGGAGGTTGGCCTTCGCCTCGGAGTCCACCTGCAGGGTCTCGAGCTCGGCCCGGAGCGCCGCGAGGGCCTTGCGCAGCTTCTCTTCCATGGAGCGCGCAGGATACCCGCCGGCCGCCCGGCCGGACATGCGCATCCCGGCCCGGGCCCGGCGGCTCAGGGGGTCTGTGGGTCGCCGGCGGGCGCGGCCGGCCCGTCCGTCCACTCGACGGCGGCCGCGGGCGGGTCGACCAGCCGGGGCACGCTCCGCGCGACGATGTAGACGCCCAGGATCACCAGGAAGGCCGCGAACAGCTTGCGCAGCACGTCCTGGGGCAGCCGGCGCCCCATCGCGTTGCCCGCGAAGCTGCCCGCGATGCCCACCACGGTGAACGCCCCCACGACCGACCAGTCGAGCGCGAGGCCGAGCTCGCCGAGGATCTGGTAGTGCTTGGCGAAGCCCGGGATCGACTTCAGCGCGATGATGAAGAGGCTCGTGCCCACCGCGCGGTGCATCGGCAGGCCGCCCAGCAGCACGAGCGCGGGCACGATGAGGAAGCCGCCGCCGGCCCCGACGAAGCCGGTGACCGCGCCGACGAGGATCCCCTCGATCGCGATCTTCACCCCCGACCGCGGCCCCCCGGCGGCGCGCGTGAGGTCGAGCGGCCGGAACATCAGGACGGCTGCGACCAGCATCAGGCCGGCGAAGACGGCGAGCTGCACGGCGCCGACGACGAACTGCGAGGCCCAGGCGCCCGCGTAGCTGCCGGCCATGCCCGGCAGCCCGAAGAACACGAGGCTGCGCACGTCCACGTTGCCCTGGCGCGCGTACGGCACGCCGGCGACGGCGCACACGAGGCCGACGATCGCCATCGAGCCCGCGACGGCGACCTTCTCGTCCTGACCGACCAGGAAGGTCAGCACGGGCACGGTCAGGATGGACCCGCCCGAGCCCATGAGACCCAGCGCCAGCCCGACCAGGACGGCGCCGAGCAGCCCGGCGATCACGCGCGGCCCTTGAGCATGCCCCGCCAGTACAGCTGCGGCAGGAGGTGCTTCTTGACCAGGTACATGCTGCGGCGCTCGACGCTCTGGTCGATCGGGAAGGTCTCCCGCAGGGCGAGGTCGTAGTCGAACTCGGCCATGACCAGGCGCCCGTAGCCGGTCACGAGCGGGCAGGACGTGTAGCCGTCGTACGAGCCGGTCAGGGGCGCGCCGCGCAGCGTGGCCAGCACGTTGGCGGCGGCCACCGGGGCCTGCTTGCGGACGGCGGCGCCGGTCTTGGACGTCGGCAGCGAGGAGGCGTCGCCCAGCGCGAACACGTTGTCCCACCGCGGGTGGCGCAGCGTGTGCTTGTCGGCGTCGAGCCAGCCGGCCTCGTTCGCCAGCGGGCTCGCGCGCACGAATTCCGGCGCGCTCATGGGCGGCGTCACGTGCAGAAGCGTCCAGGGCTGCTCGGTCGTCTCCCCGGTCTCCAGGTGCCGGAACGTCGCCGTCCTGGCGTCGGCGTCGACGGCGACCAGGTCCTGCTGGTAGCGCACCTCGATGCCGTAGCGCTCGACCGCCTTCAGCAGGCTCCGCGCGTAGTGGTCGACGGAGAAGATCTTCGCCATGCCGATGCAGAAGACGATCCTGTACGCCTCGCGGGGCGGGCTGCGGCGCCAGTAGTCGGCGGCCAGGTACATGATCTTCTGCGGCGCGCCGCCGCACTTGATCGGCGTGGCCGGGTGCGTGAACACCGCCGTGCCGCCCTGGAACCCGCGGATCGCCTCCCAGGTCGAGTCGACCGTGGCGTAGGAGTAGTTGCTGCAGATCCCGCCGCGGCCGACGCGCCCCTCGAGGCCCGCGACCGCGCCCCAGTTCAGCTGGATGCCCGGGGCGACCACGAGGACGTCGTAGCCCAGGCGCTCGCCGGACGCGGTCACGACGGCGTTCTCGTCGGGCAGGAACGTCTCGACGCGGTCGCGGATCCACGTGGTCCCGCGGGGGATCAGGTCGGCCTCGGCGCGCTCGGTGGTCTCCTTGCGGACCTCGCCGCCGCCGACGAGCGTCCACAGCGGCTGGTAGTAGTGCTTGTCGGACGGCTCGACGATGGCGACGTCCGGGCGGGGGCTGGCCTTGGCCAGGCGCGCGGCCACGGAGATGCCGGCGGCCCCGCCGCCGACGATCAGGACCTGGAACCTGCGGTCGTTCTGCTTCTGGATCACGGTGGGGAGCTCCGGGGTCAGGCGACCGGGGTCGCGACGGGCAGCTGGCTGGCCTTCCAGGCCTCGAACCCGCCGACCAGGTCGACGAGCCGCTCGTGGCCCGCGCGCCCGAGCTGGCTGGCGGCCAGGGACGAGCGGTACCCGCTGCGGCACATCACGACGACCTCGCGGTCGCGCGGGACCTCGGAGAGGCGCTCCTCGAGGTGGTTGAGCGGCACGTTGACGGCGCCCTCGACGTGCCCGTCGCTCCACTCGTTCGGCGTGCGCACGTCCAGCACGAAGGGCGCGTCGTCGCGGCCCAGCCGGGCGGCCAGCTCGGTGGCCGTCGTGCGCTCCAGCGTGGCCAGGAGCTCGGGCCGTCCGTCCAGCGCGCCGGGACCGCCCTCGAGGAAGCCGACCACGCCGTCCAGGCCGATGCGACCGAGGCGCATGGCCGCCTCGTACTCGCGGTCCGGCTCGGCCACGATCACGATGCGGCTGTCCGCGGAAAGCACCGTGCCCGCCCACGTCGCGAACTTCCCGTCCAGCCCGACGTTGACGCTGCCGGCCAGGTGCGCGCCCGCGAAGTCCGCCGCGTCGCGCACGTCCACGACGTGGGCGCCGGAGTCCCGCAACGCCACGACCTCGTCCGGGGAGAGCGGGTTCAGGACCTTCTCGAGGTTGTCCTCGAGGGTCTCGCGCTCCTGCCGGTTCAGCACGGCGTCGTGCAGGAAGTAGGCCGGCGCCTCGGGCTGCTCGGCGGAGACCGTGTCGACGAACGCCTGCCGGTCCATGGGCTGCAGCGCGTAGTTGAAGCGGCGCTGGTCGCCGATCGTCGTGTGCGTCTCCTTCCCCAGGTTCTTGCCGCACATCGAGCCGGCCCCGTGGGCCGGGTACACGATCGTCGCGTCGGGCAGCTTCATCAGCTTCCCGTGCAGCGAGTCGTAGAGCATCGAGGCGAGCTCCGGCGCGGTGAACCCGATCGACGCCAGCAGGTCGGGCCGCCCGACGTCGCCGACGAAGAGCGTGTCGCCGGTGAACACCGCGTACGGCTCGCGGTCGCTGACCGGCAGGTCGTACAGCACGATCGAGATGCCCTCCGGCGTGTGGCCGGGGGTCTCCAGGATCGACAGGCGCACGTCGCCGAACTCGAGCGCGTCGCCGTCCTTCAGCGGAGTGAACTCGTACTCCGGCTCCGCCCGCTCGCCCAGGTAGATCCGCGCACCGGTCTGCTTGCGCAGCTCGAGGTGCCCGGCGACGAAGTCGGCGTGGAAGTGCGTCAGCAGGACGTACTGGATCGTCGCGCCGTGGCGGTCCGCCTCGTCGAGGTACTGCGCGACGTCGCGCTGCGGGTCGATCACGGCGGCGGTCCGGGTCCGCTCGTCGATCACGATGTAGGAGGCGTGGGCCAGGCAACCGAGATAGAACTGCTTGACGATCATGACGGTTCGCGGGGGACTCGGGTCGCGGGGATCGATCGGGAGCTGAGGTACCAGGCGGAGGGGTCGCCGTCGCCGCCGGCGGTGCGCTCGTCGGCCTCGGCGGCGGTGGTCGGGGGCGGCAGGAGCGCCGGCTGGCCGGGGCTCCAGCCCTCGGGGGTCGTCACGCCGTGCTCGGCGGACACCTGCAGCGCGGCGACGAGCCGCAGGATCTCGCCCACGGAGCGCCCCGTCGTCATCGGGTAGTACACCATCGCCCGGACCATGCCGTCGGGGTCGATGACGAACGTGGCACGCACCGCGGCCGTGTCGCTGGCGCCGGGCTGGATCATCCCGTAGGCGCGCGCGATGCGCATCGAGACGTCCTCGGCGACGGGGAACGGCACGGTGACGCCGAAGCGCTCGCGGATGCCGCGGGTCCAGGCGATGTGCGCGTAGGTGCTGTCGACGGAGAGGCCCAGGAGGTCGCAGCCGAGCTCCTGGAAGCGCGGCCACGCGCGGGCGAAGGCGACGAACTCGGTCGTGCACACCGGCGTGAAGTCGGCGGGGTGCGAGAACAGCACGAGCCAGCGCCCGGCGTAGTCCTCGAGCGCGACCGGCCCGAAGGTGGTGTCGGCCCGGAAGTCCGGCGCCGGCTCGTTGAGGCCGGGCGGGAGGCGGGTGGGGAGGGTATCGATCATGGCGAACGTGTGGAGCTGGAAAGCCGGCCGGGATTACAAGCCGCGTGCCGGCGCGGGCCGCGCGGAGCTCGCGGCGCACCCGCGAGCTCCCTAGACCCACCCGGGACAGGAGCTTGCGACGGCGACGCGCGCCGGCGGCGGGTCCGCGCGCGGTCCCGCGGACGGGAGCGCGCCGCGCGGACCGTTCACGCCTGGCTTGACGGTGTTAACCGCCGGGTTGACGGTCGGCCGGCGCGCCCGGGCCGCCGTCCTCGAGGCGCAGCTCGTCGCGCGTGCCGCGCCGGAACACGCCGGGGTCGAGGCGGTACTTGCGGATCTTCTTCCACAGCGTCACCCGGCTGAAGCCGAGGCTCTCCGCGGTCCGCGTGCGGTTCCAGCCGTGGGCCTCCAGCGCCTCGAGGAGGCGGCGGCGCTCGATCTCCTCCTCCGCCGACCACGCCGCCGGGTCCGCGCCGGGCCGCCGGCCGGGGCCGAGGCCGCGCACGTCGTCGGGCAGGTCGAGCGCCTCCAGGCTCTCCCCGCGGCGCACGACGAGCGCGCGCTCGACGGCGTTGCGCAGCTCGCGCACGTTGCCCGGCCACCGGTGGCGCAGCAGGGCCTCGAGCGCGTCGCGCGTCAGGGGCACGTCGGCGGCTCCGAGCTCGCGCAGGAACGTCGCCACCAGCTCGGGCACGTCGCCGAGCCGGTCGCGCAGCGGCGGCAGGTGGACGTCGAACACGCGCACGCGGTAGTAGAAGTCCTCGCGCATGTGCCCGGCCTCGACGCGCTCGCGCAGGTCGCGGTGGGTGGCCGCCACCAGGCGCACGTCCACGGGGATCACGCGCTCGTCGCCGACGCGGCGCACCTCGCGCTCCTGCAGGACGCGCAGCAGCTTCAGCTGCAGCAGCGCGCTCAGGTCGCCGATCTCGTCGAGGAACAGCGTGCCGCCCGAGGCCGACTCGAACACGCCGGGCTTGTCGCGCGTCGCCCCTGTGAAGGCGCCGCGGACGTGGCCGAAGAGCTCGCTCTCGAGCAGCGACTCGGGGAAGGCCGCGCAGTGGACCGCCACGAACGGGCCGCCGCGCCGCGCGCTGAGCGCGTGGATGGCGCGCGCGGCCAGCTCCTTGCCGGTGCCGGACTCGCCCGTGATCAGCGTCGTGACGTCGCTGTCGGCGGCCAGGCGCACGCGGCGGAAGACCTCGCGCATCGGGACGCTGGAGCCGACCAGGCCCTCGAGGCCGGCCGCGGACCCGGCGCGCGCGGCGGGCCGCTCCGACAGCAGCCCGGAGGCGTCGACGAAGCCGCACGCGGCGCCGGCGACGTGGCCCTCGCCGTCGCGCAGCAGGCGCGCCCAGCCCAGCACGTCGACCTCGCGGCCGTCCGCACCGCGCAGCCGCCGGTGCTCCGCCGGCAGCCCTTCCGCGGCGGGGCGCGGCGACGCGAGCAGCTCGAGGAGCGCGCGGAACCCGTCGCAGGCGGGTCCCTCGAGGAGCTCGCACGAGCGCCCGGCGACGTCGGCGCGCGCGAGCCCCGTGAGCACCTCCGCTCCCGCGCTCCACCCGACGATCCGCGCGCGCGCGTCGACGGTGAAGAAGCCCGCCTCCGCGCCGAGCGCGTCGAGGGCTGCGGGGCTGCGGCCGAGGTCCAGCTCGGGGCCCTCGACGCCGCGCGGGGACGCCGTTCCCATGGCTCCACTCTAGTCTCCCCGGCCCCGGTGCCGGCCGCGCCGACGCGCGCGCGGCTAGGATGCCGCCATGGGACCGCCGCCGGGCGCATCGGCCGGCCCCCGCGGGGCGCCGCGCGGGGCCGCGGCCTGGGTCGCCGCGACCCTGGCGGCCGCCTGCGCGGCGGGCGCCGGGTCCGGGCGCGAGGTCGTGGCGCCGTCGCCGGACGAGGCCGCGCGCTGCACGCTGCTCGTGGCGGAGCTCGAGCCCGGGATCCGCGCGCTGCTGCCGGGGACCTGGGCGGTCGACCTCGAGGTCGTGCTCGAGGAGGAGTGGGACGCGGCGGGGCCCGGCTACACGGAGATCGACCCGGACGCCGCCGGGGGCCCGCGCGCGACGATCCACCTCGACGCCGCGGAGCGCGATCGGCGCGGCGCGCTGGCGCACGAGCTCGTGCACGCCTTGCTCGGCCCCGAGTGGCGCGTGCTGCCGCCGCTGGTCGAGGAGGGCCTCTGCACGTGGGTGGCCGAGCGGCTCGAGCCGCTCGACGCGCCCGCGCGCGCCGCGCGGCTCGCCCGCCTGGGCGCGTACCTCGGCGAGCTGGCCCTGCCGCTGGACCACGTCGACCCCGCGACCGGCGAGCGCGTCTCGACCGCCGTGTTCGTGCCGTTCGAGCGCCGCCGCGAGCCGTCCTCGCCCGGCGCGCTGCTGCGCCTGTGCGGGCGCGCCGCGTACACCGACTTCTGCGCCTCGGCCGGCGTCGAGCGAGCCGCGCGCTTCCAGGAGGTCGGCTACCTCCTGGCGCGGCGCGCGCTGGGCGACCGCGGACCCGCGGGCCTGCACGCGATCTGCCGGCGCGCGTGGGACTCCGGCCTCGCCTGCGTGCCGCCGGAGTGGCTGCTCGAGGCCGCGCGGCTCGACGCCCACGCGGACTGGCTGGCGGCGGCCTGGGCGACCGCGGACCCCGAGGCGTTCGAGGTGTTGCTGCGCGAGCTGCCCGAGCTGTCCGCGGAGCCGCTCGCGTGGGCCTGCGCCGAGCTGCGGGCGGGCGCGCCGGAGCTCGACCCCGACCTCGACCCGGACCTCGACCCCGTCCGCGACCCGGAGCGCTTCTGGGAACGCGTCGACCCCCGCCTGTCGTTCCCGGGCGGAGCGACGCTGCGCCTCGCGGACGTGCCCGCCGTGCGCGGGCCGGTGAGCGGGCCGACGGGCGGCCCGGCGCGCTGAGCCCGCGCCCCCGCTCCGGAATCCCTTGCGGCGGCACGCCCGGCGCGCCCTACACTCGCGCCGCGACGCGCCCGCGCGCGCCGTCGACCCCGGCCGTGGACAACCTGCACTGGATGCTCGCGTCTCTGCCGGTCCTGCTGCACGTCGGCATCGTCCTCTGGTTCGGGGCGCGGGTCGTGATGGGGGGCCGGCCCGCGAACGCCACGCTGGCCTGGCTGGCCGTCCTGGCGTTCGCGCCGTACGGCGGCGCCATCCTCTACTGGCTGATCGGCGAGCACCACCTGGGGGCGCGCCGCGCCGCGCGCGCGGCCGAGCTGTCGCAGCCCATCCTGGACCTGCTCGAGGAGGTGGGCGAGGAGCACCCCGTCGACTGGTCGGGGACCCACCCGCAGGCGCTCGCCATCCACCGCGTGGCGCGCAAGATGCGCGGCGCTCCCTCGTTGCCGGGGAACCGGCTGCAGCTCTACTCCGACCCCGCCGCGACGCTGCAGGCCATCCGCGACGACATCGACCGCGCGCGGTCCACCTGCCACCTGCTGTTCTACATCTGGCACGAGGGCGGCGAGGCGGACCAGGTCGCCGAGGCACTCGTCCGCGCCACCCGGCGCGGCGTCGTCTGCCGCGTGCTGGTCGACTACGTGGGCAGCAAGGAGTTCCTCGCCGGCGGCGTCGCGGCCCGGCTCCGCCGCAGCGGCGTGCAGGTCGAGGACGCGCTCGAGGTGGGGCCGCTGCGCGTCCTGTTCCAGCGCATCGACCTGCGCAACCACCGCAAGGTCGTCGTGATCGACGGCGAGGTGGCGTACACGGGCAGCATGAACATGGTCGACCCGCGCTACTTCAAGCAGGACGCGAAGGTCGGCCTGTGGGTGGACGCCATGGTGCGCGTGCAGGGCCCGGCGGTCGGCCTGCTGAACCTCGTGTTCCTGCGCGACTGGGAGATCGAGACCGAGGTCGGCGCCGAGGAGCTGGTCGAGTCCGGCAACGTGCGCTTCGTCGAGCCCGCGGGGGACGAGGTGGTGCAGATCGTGCCGTCGACGCCGGGCGTCACGGACGGCCAGGTGATCCACGAGCTGCTGCTCAAGACGATCTACTCCGCCCGGCGCGAGCTCGTCCTGACGACGCCGTACTTCGTACCCACCGACACGCTCGTGCACGCCCTGACGACGGCCGCATACAGCGGGGTCGACGTGACCCTGGTCGTGCCGGCGCGGGTGGACTCGGTCTTGGTCCGCCACGCGAGCGAGTCCACCTACGAGCGCCTGCTCGAGGCCGGCGTGCGCGTCATGCTGTACCGCGGCGGCCTGCTGCACTCGAAGACGCTCACGATCGACGGGCAGATCGCCATGATCGGCTCGACGAACATGGACATGCGCAGCTTCTACATCAACTTCGAGGTGACGCTGTTCTGCTACACCGCGGGGTTCGCGCGGCAGCTGCGCTCGCTGCAGAAGGGCTACCTCGAGGACTCGACGGAGCTCGAGCTCGAGGCCTGGCGCCAGCGGTCGGGCGGCCGGCGCTTCCTGCAGAACGTCGTGCGCCTCGCGAGCCCGCTGCTCTGAACGCGAGGCGGCGCCGGGCCGGGGCCCGACGCCGCCCCGCGTCCGTCGCGCGGAGCGCCGGTCTCAGCGCGCTCCCGAGGCCACGCGCACGTCGGCAGCGTCCCGGGACGAGCGCTGCGACGCGCGGGCGTCGAGCTCGCGCAGGGCCTCCTCGATGGCCGCCTCGGCCTCCGCGTCGCGCGCGTCGTCGCGCTGCGCGCGGGCGTCGGCGGCGTCGCGCCGGGCGCGCTCGGCCCGCAGCTCCTGCTCGACCTTCCGCGCGTGCTCGGCCTGCAGCGCCCGCTCGCGCGCCCGCAGGGCCTCGGCGTAGGCGCGCTCGGCGCGCTCCTTCGCCCGCTGGGCGTCCGTCGCGGGAGCGGCCTCGCGGGTCTGCCGCAGGGCCTCCTGCAGCTGCTCGACCGCCGTGTCGTGCGAGCGCCCGGCGTCGACCTTGCGCTTCAGCGCCTCGACCTCGTGCAGGCGCTCGAGCACCTCGCGCTCGCGCTCGTGGCGATGCCGGAGCTCCCGCGCCGCGTCGCGCAGGTCGCGCTCGGCGGCGTGGCGGTCCGCGGCGAACCGCTCGTGCTCGGCGGCGAGCTCGCGCTCGATCGCCGCGCGGTGGCGCGCCTCGGCCTCCAGCGCGGCGGCCCGCTCGCGCTCGCTCCGGCCGTGCGCGTCCGGGTGGCTCGCCCCGCCGGACGACGGGTCGTGCAGCCCGTGGGCGAGCGCGGAGTGCAGCTCCTCGAGCTGCGCGCGAAGCTGGTGGACGTGGCTCTGCTGGGCCTCGAGCTGACGCTCCGCCTCGAGGAGGCGCTTCTGCAGCCCGGCCAGCCGCAGCTTGCCCGCCGCCGCCTTCGCCCGCGCGGCCTCCTCGGCCGCGGCGGCCGCCCGCGGGCGAGCGGAGTCGACTCCTTGCCCGGCGTCCGCCCGGCAGCACGCGTGCTCGTGGGGAGCGCCGTGCGCGGCGAGCGAGTCGGGGCCCGGCCGCACGGCGGCCAGGGCGGGGACGGACAGGACGAGCGCGGGGACGAGGATGCGGCCGAGCGAGCGCCCCGCGCGCGTCGTCGGCTTGCCTTCCAGGATCGACATGAGTCTTCCTTCCAGTTGGGCCCGCTGCGAACGGCGGGCCATGGCCACGGCGGCCGTGAGTGCACTGCGCCGCGGCAGGGCGAGCGCGATGGCGAGGAGATGGGACGCGTAGTCCGACGGCGCGGCGCCGAGCGCGACGACGCGCTCGTCGCAGGCGCGCTCGCGCTCCGCCGCGAGGCGGTGCGCGGCGACGTGCGCCAGCGGGTGGAACCAGTACACTGCGCGCACGAGCTGGCCGCCGATCTGCACGGCCCAGTCGCGGCGCGCCACGTGGACGAGCTCGTGCATCAGCACGACGCGCCGGCGCGCGAGCGGCCAGCGCTCGGCCTCGGCGGGCAGCAGCACGACCGGCCGCAGCACGCCGAAGGTGGCCGGGGCGCGGATCGCGTCGCTCGCGCACAGGCGCACGGGCCCGAGGCCCGGCAGGCCCCGGCGCAGCTCGCCGGCCAGGCGCTGCCACGCGGGCGAGGCCTCGTCGGCCTCGGCCGCGAGCCGCCGCGCGCGCGCGACGCCGAGCGCGAGGCGCCCCAGCGCGAAGGCGACGCCCGCGAGCCACACGGCGGTCAGCGGCGCCGCGGGGGAGGGCGCGGGGTCCGGGGAGCGGGGCGCGGCCGCTCCGGGCAGGAGCGCGTCCGCGGCCGCCGCCGGCACCGGGTCCGCGGTGAGGGACGCCGGCGCGCTCGTCCGCGCCGCGGCGCCGGGCACGGCGACGTGCACGTGCGGGAGCCAGCGGCCCAGGCCCGGGAGCAGCGCGGCCCCGGCGAGCACGCCGGCCCACAGCGCGTAGCGGGTCGCCGCGGGCGCGCGCCGCAGCAGCGCGGCGCCGCCGACGCCCAGGACGAAGAGCGCCGTGACCTTCCCGAGGACGTCGGCGATCCAGGCGGCGTCCACGTCAGCGGCCCTCCTTCTTGGCGCGCTCGATCGAGCGCACGATGCGCTGCACCGCCGTCGGGTCGAGCCCCTCCTGGTCGAGCAGCGCCGCGACGGCGTCGCGGGTCGAGCCCTCGAAGAACGTCTGCAGCAGGTTGCGCAGCGCGTGGACGCGGGCGTCGTCGCGGGCGAGCGTCGGGCGGTACAGGTAGCGCGGGCCGTCGCGCTCGTGCTCGACGCGGCCCTTCTCCTCCAGCAGCCGCAGCAGCGAGCGCACCGAGGAGTAGCTGGGCGGGTCGGGCAGCCGCGCGTGCAGCTCGGCGGCGGTGGCCGAGCCCAGCTCGTAGAGGATCTCGAGCGCCTGGCGCTCGCGGCGGCTGAGGTCGAGGGGGTCGCGCGGACTGCGTCGGGTCACGGGGCTCTCCTGCGGGGCTGCGCTCGACCCTATCGGCCCCGGCCGGACCTGGGTGCTGAAAAATCCGCACTTACTGCGGATTTTCCCGCACCGAGGTCCCCGGGGCCCCGTCGGCGCCGCCCGGACGTCGGGGACGGCGCCCGCGGACCCGCGCGCCCCGCCCGGGACTCCGCGGCCGCGGCTGGCGTCGCGGCGGGATCCGCGTAGCCTCCGCGCCCGTGCGGGTCGTGCTCGACTGGCTCGAGGGCCACCAGGCCTGGCTGGGATGGCTCGGCGCGGGGAGCCTGTTCGTCTTCGTGGCGAGCCTGCTGACGCTGCCGTGGATCCTCGCGCGCGTCCCGGTCGACTACTTCACGCACCGCCCGACCCTGCTGCCGTGGCCGCACCGGCCGACGGGGGTGCGCGTGGCCGCGTTCGTCGTGAAGAACGCGGTCGGCGCCCTGCTGGTCGCCGCGGGCCTGGCGATGCTCGTGCTGCCCGGGCAGGGCCTGCTGACCGTCGCCGCCGGCCTGACGCTGATGAACTTCCCCGGCAAGCGGGCGCTCGAGCTGGGCCTGGCGCGGCGCCCGCGCATCGTGCGCGCGATGGACTGGATGCGCGCCCGCGCCGGCGCGCCGCCGCTCGACGTCGAGCGCCGGGACTGACCCGCGTCAGCCGCCCGACGTCGCGCCGCGCTCCAGCAGCAGTCCGACCGTCGCGGCCCGCGGCGCGGCGCGCGCCAGGTCGAGCGGCGTCCGCCCGCGACCGTCGCGCGCGTTCACCTTCGCGCCGTACTCGAGCAGGATGCGCACCGCATCCTCGCGGTCGGCGCGCGCGGCGAGGTGCAGCGGGGTCGCCCCGTCGTCGTCGCGCGCGTTGGCGTCCGCGCCGGCGGCCAGCAGGAACTCGACGGCCGCGCCGCGGCCGACGGCGGCCTGGCCGTGCAGCAGGGTGCCCCCCTCGGGCGGGGCGCGGTCCACGTCGCAGCCGCTCTCGGCGAGCACGCGGGCGACCTCCAGGCGGGCCTCGCGGATCGCGACCTGGAACGGCGTGCGGCCGTCGGTGTCGGCGGGGTCGCGCTCGGCGCCGTGCGCGATCAGCGCGGCGGACACGGCGGCGTGGCCCAGGTGCGCGGCAAAGTGCATCGGCCGCCAGTTGCGCGGCTCCTCCTGCACCTCCGGGTCCGCCCCCAGGTCGATCATGCGGTCGACGACCTCGCCCAGCCCGCAGTACGACGCCCACGACAGCGACCACATCGACCGGCCCGAGGCGCGGTCCAGCAGGCGCTTGCGGGCCAGCCCCGGGCGCACGCCCAGGATCTCGAGGGAGGCCGCGACGTCCCAGTGCTGGAGGGCCTGGACGAGTTTTCGCTCGGCGAAGAGCATCCGCAGGTTCTACCGGCTGGCCCCGCCGGCGGCGAGCGGACGCGGCGGTACGATCGGGGCGTGCAGGAGTCGCGCGGAGACCGGGAGGACGCCCCGGGTCCGACGCCCCGTGCGGCCGCGGGCGGCGCGCCCGCGGGGTGCCCGGAGCGCCTCGGCCCCTACCGGGTCCTCGGCGTGCTCGGGGCCGGGGCCAGCGGCGTGGTCTACGAGGCCGAGCAGGACCACCCCCGGCGCCGGGTGGCGCTGAAGCTCCTGCGCGCGGACCTCGCGGGCGAGGCCGGCGTCCGGCTGCGCCGGCGCTTCGAGGTCGAGGCCGAGCTGCTCGCCCGGCTGCACCACCCCGCCGTGGCGCACGTCTACGACGCGGGGACCGCGGAGACGGACCGCGGCCTGCGGCCGTTTGTCGCCATGGAGCTCGTCGAGGGGCGCCGCCTCGACCGCTGGCTGGCCGAGGAGGACCCCGACGACCGCGCGCGCCTGCGCGTCCTGGCGGCGCTCGCCGACGGGGTGCACCACGCCCACCGCCAGGGCGTCGTCCACCGCGACCTGAAGCCCGCCAACGTCCTGGTCGACGCCGACGGCCGGCCGCGCGTGGTGGACTTCGGCGTCGCGCGCCTGGTGCGGGAGTTCGAGGCGTCCGGCGAGCCCGCGGGCAGCACGCGGGCGGGCGAGCTGGTCGGCTCCCTGCCCTACGCCAGCCCCGAGCAGCTGCGCGGCGACTCCGCGGCCGTCGACGCGCGCAGCGACGTCTACGCCCTGGGCGCGATCGCCTACGAGATGTTCGCCGCGTCCCCGCCGGTCCCCGTGGCCGGGCGCCCGCTCGCCGGCGCGGTCCGGGCGGTGCTCGAGGAGGAGCCCACGCGGCTGGGGACGCTGGTCGGCCGCCTGCGCGGGGACGTCGAGACGATCGTCCACAAGGCGCTCGAGAAGGAGCCGGCGCGGCGCTACGCCAGCGCCGCCGAGCTCGCCGCGGACGTGCGCCGGCACCTCGCGGACCGACCGATCGAGGCGCGCCCGCCGACGACGTGGTACCAGCTCGCCAAGTTCTCGCGGCGCCACCGGCGCCTGGTGGCGGCCGGGGCGGCCACGTTCGTCGCGCTCGTGGGGGCGGCCACGGCGAGCACCGCGTTCTACGTCCGCGCGGAGACCCTGCGGGTCCGGGCGGAGCGCGCGAGCGACCTGGCCCGCGCGCGCCGCGACGAGGCGGTGCAAGCGCGGGACGACGAGGCGCGCCAGCGCGCGAGCGCCGAGGAGGCCGAGCAGCGCGCGCGCCGCGACGCCGGGCGCGCCCGCGAGGAAGCGCGGCTCGCCGCGCGCGTCTCGGGCTTCCTCGAGGAGCTCTTCGAGGAGCCGGCGGACGGCCCCGCGGCGGGGGCGCCCGGACCCGCCGCCGAGACGACCGCCCGCGAGCTGCTGGACCGGGCCGCCGAGCGCGTCGACGCGGGCCTGGACGACGCGCCCGAGCTGCGCTGCCGGCTGCTCGGCGTCATGGGCGGCGTGTACGCGAACCTCGGGCTCGGCGCCCCGGCGGCCGAGCTGCTGGACCGCGCGCTCGAGCTGCGCGCGTCCCTCGGCGGCGCGGACTCGGCGCGGGGCGCGAACCTGCTGCGGCGCCGCGCGGAGGTGCACCGCAACCGCGGTGAGTACGCGGAGGCCGAGGAGGCCGTGCGCAGGGCCCGGGACGTCCTCGTCCGCGAGCTGGGCGAGGACAGCCCCGACGCCGGCTGGGCGCTGACGGTCCTGGCCGGGATCCTCCGCTCGCGCGGCGAGTACGCGGAGTCCCGCGAGCTGCACGAGCGCGCGCTCGCCGTCCACCGGCCGCTGCGCCCGAGCTCCCTGCTCGTGGCCGAGCTGGAGGGGGGCCTGGGGGCGCTCGCCGCGCTCGAGGGGCGCCCCGGGGAGGCCCTCGACCACCTGCTGGCCTCGATCGAGATCCGCCGCGAGCTGGGGCAGCCGGTGGCGGCGGCCACGCTCGACTCCGTCGGCCAGCTGCACGTCGAGCGCGGCGAGTACGCGCTGGCCGAGCAGTGCTTCCGCGAGTCGCTCGAGGCGGCGCGGGCGCGCCTGGGCGACGAGCACCCCGACCTGACCTATCCGCTCGTGTCGCTGGGGGACATGCTGCGCGAGCGCGGGGCCTTCGAGGAGGCGGAGGCGATGCTGCTGCGCGCGGTCGAGCTGGCCGGGTCGGCGCACCGCAGCCGCGGGGCCGCGCTGAACAACCTCGGGCTGCTGCGGGACAGCCAGGAGCGCTTCGACGAGGCGATCGAGCTGTTCCGCCAGGCGCTCGCCGAGCACGAGCGCCGCGCCGGCCCGCGCGCGTTCGCGGCCGCGACGACGCGCGGCAACCTCGGCCAGGCGCTCGCCGGCGCGCGGCGCTACCCCGAGGCGCTCGAGGAGCTGCAGGCCGCGCTCACCCTCCTGCGCGAGATCGCCCCGGACAACCGCGCGCACCACGCCCTGGCGCTCTACAACGTCGGCAACGTGATGTGCGTCGCGGGCATGCTCGACGACGCGGTCCCCGTGCTGGAGGAGTCCTACGCCATCGACACGAGCCTGTTCGGAGCCGACTTCCAGCGCGCGCGCTGGAGCGCGCAGCTGCTCGCCTACTGCTACGACGCGATGGGGCAGGCCGAGCTCGCGCGCGAGTGGACGGGGCGCATGCAGGGAGGCCGCTGAGGCGGCCGACCGGCAAGACTTTCCGTCCGGCGCCGCGGCGCGTTCGCCCCGGCCGGAGCGGTCCCGCCCGCGGCGCGGGATCCCGCCGCGGGGAACCCGCGCCCGAGCTTTCCGCCCCGCCGGTGCGATGGCGGCGCCCGGCCCGGTTAGAGTCCAGGTGGCGTTCCCATGAGCTCCGCAAGCTCCGACCCCGAGCCCGATCCTCGGCTGGTCTCGCGCGTGCTCGAGGCGGTTCCCCAGGACGAGGGCCGCTCGGCCGCGGAGTTCCTGCCGCTCGTCTACGACGAGCTGCGGCGCCTCGCGCGCTCGCGGCTGGCGAAGATCGGCCCCGGCCAGACCCTGCAGGCCACCGCGCTCGTCCACGAGGCGTGGCTGCGGGTGGTGGGGGACGAGGACCCCGGCTGGCAGGGGCGCGCGCACTTCTTCGGCGCGGCGGCGCAGGCCATGCGGAACATCCTCGTCGAGCAGTACCGCAGCAAGTCGCGGCGCAAGCGCGACGCAAAGCGCATCGAGCTGCAGGAGGAGGAGCTCGAGGGCATCACGCGGTCTCCCACCGACGTGCTGCTGCTGGACGAGGCGCTCAACCGGCTCGAGGCCCGCGACCGCTTCAAGGCGCGGCTGGTGATGCTGCGCTTCTTCACCGGGCTCTCGATGCCGGCGTCGGCCGAGATCCTCGGCGTGCCGCTGACCCGCGTCGAGCGCGAGTGGCGCTTCACGCGCGCCTGGCTGCAGCGCGAGGTCGAGGGCATCCGGCTGCCCTGACGCGGTACAGGCGTGCTGGACCCCGATCGACAGCGCAAGCTCGAGGAGCTCTTCCAGGTCGCCGTCACCGTCCCCGGCGCCGAGCTGCCGGCGTTCTTCGCGCGCCACTGCGCGGGGGACGACGAGCTGCGCCGCGAGCTGCAGTCCCTGCTCGACCACGACGAGGACACGCGCGACTTCCTGCAGAGCCCGGTCGTCGAGAGCCCGGTCTCGCTGCCCGCCGGCGACTCCACCGCGGACGAGACGACCTTCCTCCTGCGCCACTCGATCCCCGAGCGCGTCGGCCGCTACCACGTGCTGGACAAGATCGGCGCGGGGGGCATGGGCGCGGTCTACCTCGCCGAGCAGCAGCGGCCCGTCCGCCGCCGCGTGGCGCTGAAGATCGTCCGCGCCGAGATGGACGGCGAGCGCGTGCTCGAGCGCTTCGAGCACGAGCGCCAGACCCTGGCGATGA
Organism: bacterium; assembly: GCA_030428395.1. Taxonomy (GTDB): domain Bacteria; phylum Planctomycetota; class UBA1135; order UBA1135; genus JAUIDW01. Next base: position 20,126 of record JAUIDW010000023.1, read on the forward strand.
TGGACCACCCCGGCATCGCCGGGATCCTGGACGCGGGCACGACCAACTCGGGCCGGCCGTTCTTCGTGATGGAGTACGTGCCGGGCGAGTCGATCACCGACCACTGCGAGCTGCACCGCGCCCGGCTGGACGAGCGGGTGGCGCTGCTCGCCAAGGTCTGCGACGCCGTGCAGCACGCCCACCAGAAGGGCATCGTCCACCGCGACCTGAAGCCGTCCAACGTCATCGTCGCGGAGCGCGACGGCGCGCCCGAGCCCAAGGTCATCGACTTCGGCATCGCGGCCTCGGTCGGCAGCCGGCGCCACCTGGGGTCGGGCGCGGGCGCCGACGCGATCGGGACGCTGCACTACATGGCCCCGGAGCAGGCCGACCCCGCGAACCTCGACGTCGACACGCGCGCGGACGTGTGGTCGCTCGGCGTGCTGGCCTACGAGCTGCTCGTCGGCGTGCTGCCGTTCCGCACGGAGGGCCTGCGCGGGAAGTCGTCGGAGGAGGCGCGCCGGGTGCTGGCCGAGCAGGCCTTGCTGCCGCCCAGCGAGCGCGCCGCCGCGCTGCCCTCGCACGAGGCCGAGCCGCTGGCGCGCGCGCGCCGCCTGTCGCGCCGGCGCTGGATCCGGGCGCTGTCGGGGGACCTCGACGCCATCGTCGCGCGCGCGATGGCCCGCGACCGGCGCGAGCGCTACGCCTCGGCGTCCGAGCTGGCCGCCGACCTGCGCCGCTACCTCGCGCTCGAGCCCGTCGCGGCCGGCCGCGACACGCTCGCGGGTCGCGTGTCCCGCTACGTGCGGCGCCACCGCGTGGGCGTGCTGTCGGGCGGGCTGGTCGCGCTGGCCGTGGTGGCCGCGGCCGCGACGTCCTCGTGGCTGATGCTCGAGGCGCGCGCGAACGAGCGGCTCGCGCGCCACGCCATGCGCGAGGCGGTGCACTCCAAGGAGCAGGCCGAGGGCGACCGGCGCCTGGCCGAGCGCGCGTTCCGCCAGGCCGACGCCGTGCGCCGCTTCCTGCTCGAGACGATCTCGCTGGCCGACCCGCGCATGTCGCTCGACCCCGACATGAAGCTGGAGACGGTCCTCGACCTGGCGGGCGAGCACGTCGGCGAGGACTTCCGCGACGACCCCGAGGGCGAGGCCTCGCTGCGCCACGCGCTCGGGCGGGCGTTCCACTCGATCGGCGAGCCGGCGTACGCGGAGCTGCACCTGCGGCGCGCGCTCCAGCTGCGCGAGGGGCTGCTGTCGACCCCGCTGGAGGAGCTCCACGCCACGACGCGCCTGCTGGCGCAGGTGTACCTGGAGTCCGACGGCCGCGACGCGCGCCCCACGCTGCGCCAGGCGGCGCGCCTGGCCGTCGAGCTCGTGGCGCGGTCCGACCCGGACCTGGCGGCGGACCTCGAGCCGCTGGTCGCGACCGACCTCGTCGCGGTCCCCGACGCCGAGCTGCGCGCGCGCCTCGCGGACCTGCGCGAGCGCCTGCGCCGCGTGCCGGGGCGGGCCGACGCGCCGGCCGCCGCGCCCGCGTCCCCGCCCGGAGCGGACGAGGCCGCGGCGGGGAGCGCGCTGGGCTCGGCCCAGCGCCTGGCGGCGGCCGACGTGCTCGACCACGCGGCGCGGGTCCTCGGGGACCGGCGCGGGCGGGCCGTCGGCGTGGACCTGCTCGACGCCGCGCTCGAGCTGCGCACGGCGGAGCTGCTGGCCGTCGACCTCGAGCTGGCGGACACGCGCGGGCGCCTGGCCGACCTGCTGGTCGAGCACGGCGACCCCGAGCGCGCCGAGGCGCTGGCCCGCAGCTCGATCTTCGCCTACGAGCGCGTCCTCCCGCCGGACCACTTCCGCGTCCAGCTCGCGCGCTCGCGCCTCGGCGGAGCGCTGGCCGCCGCCGGCCGCGGCGACCGCGCGCACGCGGTGCTCACCGACTCGCACGCGTCCATCGTGGCCGCCCGCGGACCGTTCAGCCCCGCGGCCGCCGAGGCGGCCGCCCGCCTCGTCCGCTACCTCGACGGCGCCGGCCCGGCCGCGAGCGCGAACGCGCCGCGGGCCACGCTCGACCGGAGCGCGAGCGCGAACGCGCTGCGCTCCGAACGCGACCGGGATGCCCGTGCCGACGCGCTGCGGCCCGAGCTGGCCGCAGCGCTCGCGCGCGTGCGCAACGCGCCGGCTCGCTGGCCCTGCCGACGCGCCGCGTTCGGCGCCGACCTGGCGCCCCTGGTGGAGGCGCTCGACCGGCTGGACGAGCTGCGCCGCACCCCCGGCGAGGACGCGTCGGACCCCGCGGAGCTGTCCGCGGCGTTCGCGGCCGTGCTGGAGGCCCGGCGCGCGCACCTGCCGGCCGACGCGCCGCTCGCCGCGCTGGTGGCCCGCGCGCTGGTGGACCTGCTCCCCGGCCGACCCGAGGCCCCCGCGGCCACGCGGTGCGACGTGGCGCGCGAGGTGGTCGACGTCCTGGGGGAGCGCGCCGCGGAGCTGCCCGAGCTCGTCGCCGAGGCGCTGCTCGAGCTGGCCGCGGACCCCGCCGAGGAGGCGCGTCGCGAGGAGCGCCTGCGGCGCGCCCTCTCCGTGATGCGCGACGCCCGCGGGCCGCTGGACCGCTCCAGCCTGTGGGTCGAGTCCCGGCTGGCGCGCTCGCTGTGGGCCCGGGGTCGGCACGCGGAGGTCGAGGCCTCGCTGGTCGACACGTGGCTCGCGTGCCGCGACGAGCTGGGCGTGTCGCACGAGCACTGCGCCCTGGCCCTGACCACGCTGCGCGACCACTTCGCCGACGCCGGCCGCCCCGGCGACCTCGCGCCGTACCTGCGCGAGCACCTCGAGGGGCGCATCGCCGAGGACGTGAACGCCGAACGCCTGCGCGCGCTCGCCTGGTACGCCCTGCGTCCGGCGTCCTTCGACCCGGCGGTCGTGGAGCTCGCCCTGCTGGCGGGGCGCCGGGCCGACGCGCTGACGGGCGTCGCGTCCTGGCACGTCCCCGCCGCGCTCCTGCGGCTGGGCCGTCCCGCGGAGGCCGACGACGCCCTGGCGGCCGTCCGCCCGACCGACGACCCGCGCGAGTGGGCCTTCCGCGGGCTCGTCTCGGCCGCGCGCGGACGGCCGGCCGAGGCGCGCGGGGCGCTGGCGCGGCTGGAGGCGGAGCCGGTGGGGCCGACCCTGGGGCCGCTGGTGGCCGAGGTCCGCGCCGCGGTGGGCGCGGAGCGCCGCTAGGGCCGCCCGGCGGCCGCGATGCCGGCGGGAGGGGAGTGGCCTGCTCCGAGGCCGGAGGATGGAGGAGGACTGGCGTTCCCTTTGGAAGGACCCGAGCACTCGGAGCAGGCAGGGCCGGGCGAGAAGGCAGGGAGAGGGAGGTCTCGCCGCGGTCCGTTCACTCGATGGGGCCGATCCGGAGACCGGCTCCACCCCGGCATCCGCCCTTCCCCTTCCCGCCCCTTCGTCTTTTCAGGGTTTTCCCTGGGTCTCCTCTCCAGGGAGCCGCCTGGAGGACCTCCCAGGGGCCCTGAGGCCGGTCCCGGGTCGGAATCTCGCCCCCTCCGGCACGGGAATCGGGGAAACCCGAAGGGGCCCGGGCCGGGTCGGCGGATTGGGCCACGGACCGCGTCGCCGTCGACCTTGGCCCTCCCGAGGGTCGCGAGGAGGTCGACCCCGCCGTGGCGTGGTCTGCGATCGTCGCGTCGACAGCATCGCGAGGACGTCGAGGGCCCCGTCTCCACGAAGTGGTTGCGCTTCCGCACCGGAAAGCGAGACCGCCGAGAACGAGCGCAGCCAGACCTGCTCCGTGGGAGCGGGGCCCCCCTCGCCACCTGGGGACGCTGCGTTCGCCGGGGCCGTCCTCCGGTCAGGGGGCCGGTTCCGCGGTCGCTTCTCTCCGCGGGCCGGCTCCCTCTCCGGGGGGCCGGCCGCCCGCGGGAGGGGCGTCCATGGCGCGTCTCGGCGCGCCGTGGGGGGTGCATCCGATGGAGAGGTGCTGTCGAAGATCGGGGCAATGCGCCCCGATCCGACGGCGACTGCGAATCCCCGGCGCGCGCAGCTCGCAGCCGCGCCCGGGGTCCGCAGCACCCCCCCGGAGACCGCCCGTCCCAGCGGTCGCGACGCCCGGGTGGGCGCGGGGGCGGGCCCGGCCCTCCGGCGGACGCCGCGGGGCGAGGACCTCGACGTCGTGGTCGTGGGCGCGGGGTTCGGCGGCCTGGCGGCGGCCCTGCGGCTCTCGGAGCGCGGGCTGCGCGTCGCCTGCTGCGAGACGCTGAACTACCCCGGCGGCTGCGCCGGCACCTTCCGGCGCGACGGCCACGCCTTCGAGGCGGGCGCGACGCTCTCCTCGGGGCTGGGTCCGGACGACCTGTTCGGGCGCTGGATCGCGCGCTACGACCTGCCGGTCGAGCTCGACTGGATCGACCCGATCGTCGACTTCCGCGCGCCCACCGGCGCGGTCGAGGTGCCCCGCGACCGCCGGGCCCTGGCCGCGCGCTTCGCCGCGCTGCCCGGCGCGCCCGCCGACCGCGTGCACGCCTGGTTCGAGCACCAGGCCCGCGTCGCCGACGCGCTTTGGTCGTTCTTCCAGGATCCGCGCAACCTCCCCTCGCCGCGTCCGCGCGACCTGCTGCGCCAGGCGGCGAGCGTGCCGCGCCTGCTGCCGGCCCTGCGCTGGACGGGGCGGCCGCTGGCGCGCGTCCTGGAGCGCTTCGACCTGCTCGGATTCCGGCCGCTCGTCACCTACCTCGACGCCCTGTGCCAGATCACCGTCCAGTGCGGCGTGCGCGAGGCCGAGGCGCCGTTCGCGCTGGCGGCCGCCGACTACTACCACCGCGGGACGGCGCACGTCCGCGGCGGGCTCGGGGCGCTGGCGCGCGGGCTGGTCGAGGCGATCGAGAAGGCCGGCGGCGCGGTCGAGCTCGCCAACCGCGTGAAGCGCATCGAGCGCGCGGGCGACGGCTGGCTCGTCACCACCCGCCGCGGTCCGCGCCGTTGCCGCGCGGTGGTTGCCAACGTCCTGCCGCGCGCGCTCGAGCGCCTGGTCGACCCGTCGGAGCTCCGCGGCGGCGCGCGGCTGCGCTCGCTCGCGCGGCGCGTCGACGGCAGCTGGGGCGCGTGCATGCTCTACCTCGTCGCGCGCCCGCCCGCGGGGGCGGCCGACGACGCCGTGCACCTGCAGCTGATCGGCGACGCCGACGCGCCGCTGCGCGAGGGCAACCACCTGTTCTGCTCGATCGGCGGGGCCGGCGAGCCCGGCCGCGCGCCCGACGGCCTGCGCACGATCACCGTGTCGACGCACGTGCGCATGGACGCGCTGCGCGCGGCCTCCGACCCCGCGACCTTCGTCGCCGGCGTCCAGGAGCGGATGCGCGCCCTGCTGCGCGAGCGCGCGCCGGAGTGGGCCGCGGGCGTCGTCCACGAGCTGCCCGCGTCCCCGCGGACGTTCGAGCGGTTCACCGGACGGCCCGAGGGCCTCGTCGGCGGCGTCCCGCGGCGGGCGGGTCTGCGCAGCTACCTCGACGCGCTGGCCAGCCGCGACCACGGCGGCCTGCACCTGGTCGGCGACAGCGTGTTCCCCGGTCAGAGCACGCTGGCCACGTCGCTCGGCGGCTGGCGTGCCGCCGAGCGCGTGGCCGACGCGCTGGGCGCCCCCGCTACAGGGGCATGTAGGCGCGCACGTTGATCTCGATCGGGTCCCCCTCGGGGTCGACCGTCAGCAGGATGTCCTCGCGGCAGATGTACGCCCAGTGGCAGTCGGCGTACTTGCGCCACTCGTAGAGACCCTTCGACCGCTTCACCTCGACGCACTGGTCGGCGAGCTCGGTGAGCATCGCGTCGACCATCTCGTCGGGGGTCAGGGGTCGGTTCCAGATCGGCGCGAGGTCGGCCTGGAGCGTCTGCAGCCCCTGGTCCGTCCGGATGTGTCGCGGCGAGTGCCGCGCCGAGACCCGCGTCATCGTGATCTGGTAGTGCTCGTCGAAGCTCCAGGGCTGCGGCTCGTCGGACACGGCTCGCTCTCCGAGCGAGACCATGAGCAGAGCGGTGCCCAGGACCAGTGCCAAGGTCCTCATGCGTGTTGTCCCTTTCTCTCTCTCTCTCGAGGGCGTTCCCGCGCCCTCGTCCCTCGGTGCGCCGGCGCACGTGCGCCGGCGATCCCCGTGCCGGCACCCATCGACCGCGGCCCCCGCGAGGCTCCAGCGGGGGGGGCAAAAGCTGCGTAGAACCCGCTGCGCGCCGCTCCGCCGCGGGGATGCGCACCGCCGGTGTTCCCCGCCAGCGGCCGTTGCTACGATCCGCCCTTACCCCCCCTGAACCCTCTGGAGGACCACCCATGAAGAAGACGCTGCTGATTCCCGCCCTCGCCCTGATCTCGTTCGCCTGCTCCGGCGACGAGGCCAGCGCCCTCGAGAAGAACGCCGACAAGGCCGCCGACGCGGTCGAGGAAGCCGCCGACGACGCGGGCGACGCGATCGAGGAAGGCGCCGAGGAAGTCGAGGACGCCCTCGACGGTCATTGATGACGCGGTAGGACCCCCGCACCTCGCGGGGGTCCCCCCCGGTCCTCCCGGTCCCCCCCCGCGGCGATGCTCGGCGTCTGCTCCTGGTCCCTGCGCCCCGCGAGTCCCGCGGATCTCGTCGAGGGCGTCGCGGGTGTAGGCGTCGAAGCGGTCCAGCTCGCCCTCGACCCGCTGCGGACCGGAGCCTGGTCGACCGACGAGACCGTCGACCGCCTGGAGGACGCGGGCGTGCGCGTGCTCTCGGGGATGATGGGGATGCGGGGGGAGGACTACGCGACCCTCGCGTCGATCCGCGCCACCGGGGGCGTCCGCCCCGACGCGACGTGGCCCGCCAACCGCGCGGCGGCGGTCGAGAACGCGCGCCTGGCGCGACGGCTCGGGCTGGGGCTCGTCACCTTCCACGCCGGCTTCCTGCCGCACGCGCGCAGCGATCCCGAGCGCGCGCGCATGGTCGACCGCCTGCGCGAGCTCGTCGACGTGTTCGACGCCGAGGGCGTCGCCGTCGGCCTGGAGACGGGCCAGGAGACCGCGGACACGCTGCTCGACGTGCTCGCGCAGCTCGACCGGCCCTCCGCCGGCGTCAACTTCGACCCGGCCAACATGGTGCTGTACGGCACCGGCGACCCGGTCGAGTCGCTGCGCCGCCTGCTGCCCCACGTGCTGCAGGTGCACGTGAAGGACGCCCTGCCCGCGGCGCGCGCCGGCGAGTGGGGGAAGGAGGTCCCGGTGGGCGCGGGCGCCGTGGACTGGGACGGTTTCTGCGCGGCCCTGCGCGACGCCGGGCGGCCGATCGACGCCGTGATCGAGCGCGAGGCCGGCAGGAACCGCGTCCGCGACGCGCGCCGCGCGCGCGAGCACCTCGCCGGACGCCTGCCCGGCGACCCCGCGGAGGCACGGCGGTGAGCGACGCGGCGGCGCGCGCCCCCCGTCCCGTGGGCGTCGGCGTCCTCGGCCTCGGCTTCATGGGGCGGACCCACGTCGCCGCGTACCGGCGCGCCGCCGCGGCGAGCCTGCCCAACCGCCTGGTGGCCGTCTGCGACCCGGACCCCGCGCGCCGGGAGGGCCGCCCCGCGGCCGGCGGCAACCTGCGGACCGGCGCGTCCGGCGAGCGCCTGTTCGACCCGCGGACCGTGCGCGCGTGCGCCGACCCCGCCGAGCTGCTGGCGGACCCGGACGTGGACCTCGTCAGCGTCTGCACGCCCACCGACACGCACGTCGAGCTGGCCGTCGCCGCCCTCGCGTCCGGCAAGCACGTCCTCGTCGAGAAGCCCGTCGCACTCACCGCCCGCGCTGCCCGGCGCCTGGCCGCGGCCGCCGCCGACGCCCCGGGGCTGTGCATGCCCGCGCTCTGCGTGCGCTTCTGGCCCGCCTGGACGTGGCTGCGCGAGCGCGTCCGCTCCGGCGACCTCGGCCCGGTCCGCAGCGCGACGTTCCGCCGCCTGGCGGCCCCCCCGGCGTGGTCCCCCGACTTCTACCGCGACCCCGCGCGCACCGGCGGCGCGCTGTTCGACCTGCACGTGCACGACGCGGACTTCGCGCGCTGGTGCTTCGGCGACCCGACCGAGGTCACCGCCGCCGGCTCGATCGACCACCTGACGGCGCTGTGGCGCTACGGCCCGGACGGCCCGCCCCACGTCGCCCTGGAGGGCGGCTGGGACCTGTCGCCGGGCGCGCCGTTCCGCATGGAGTACACGGTCGTGTTCGAGCGCGGCACCGCGGACCACTCCTCGGCCGCCGGCCCGAACCCGTGGCTCGCCCGCGACGGCCGCCGGAAACGCGTGAGGGTCCCCGACCACGACGGCTACGACGGCGAGATCCGCCACCTCCTCGACACGATCCTCCACGGCCGCCGCGACCTGACCGCCACTGTCGCCGACGCCGTCGGACACCTGCACCTGATCGAGGCCGAGCGCGAGTCCCTCGCAACGGCCGCGCCGGTCCGCGTCACGCCCCCGCCGACCTGAACCCGCGCTCCGGACCCTCCCCGACGAGGCGGCGCGAGGGCCCCTCCGGCGGGATCGCGCAAGGTTCGTGTAGCCGGGATGTTCGAGCTGTGCCCGAAGCCACGCGGGACTCCAGCGGACCCCGGGACCGCGCCGACACCGCGGACGGAGCCACCGGAGTGGGGCTCCTTCCTTTCTCTCAGGTGTGTGCTGGATCCAGGGAGCCTCGGGGGGTGCCACCCCCGAAGCTCCCTGGTCCACTATCGAGCTGCCTGGTTTCCGTGTTGCGCGGGCGACGAGGTTCGCCCCGTCTCATGCGCAACCCAGCGGCATCGCGCCGGTCGTTTCTCCCACGAGGTCCTACCCCCCCTCGCTGGAGACATGCGCGATGTTCGACCCTCCCCGTTGCCCGCACCGGAACTGTCCCCGTTTCCGCCACCCTCGGCCGGGGTTCTACCGACGCCACGGCTCGTACCGGCCCGGCTGCCGCTCGCACGCGGTACCGCGCTTCCTCTGCAAGTCCTGCGGGCGCACGTTCTCGCGTCAGACGTTTCGCATGGACTATCGCGATCACCGGCCCGATCTGAACGCGAGGCTGTTCCAGCTGCTCGCCTCGGGACTCGGTCTCCGGCAGTCCGCTCGCCTGGTGGGGCTGAGCCAGCGCTGTACCGAGCTCAAGTTCCGCAAGCTCGCTCGCCACCTGCGTTACCTCAACTCCAACGTCCGTGGTCCCTTCCCCCGGGAGATCCGGTTCCAGCTGGACGAGCTCGAGACCTACGAGACTCGCCGGAGCACCCGTCCTCTGAGCGTCCCCGTGCTGATCGAGGCCGAGACGCGCTTCGTCGTCTGGGCGGAGTCGGCCCCGATCCGGCCGCGTGGGAACATGCCCGAGGCGCGACGGAGGGCCATCGCGGAGGAGGACCGGAGGCTCGGCCGCCGCCGAGATCGCTCGCGCAGGAGCCTGATCCGGACCCTGGCGAGGGGTGCAAGACTGGTGCGCGACCACGAGCGGGTGGTGCTCGAGACGGACGAGAAGTCGAGCTACGGGCCCCTCGCCAGGAAGGCCTTCGGGGCGGAGCGCCTGGACCACCGCCGCACCAACAGCAAGCTGCCGCGAACGACCTGGAATCCCCTGTTCCCGATCAATCACACCGAGGCCATGGCGCGGGACCTGATGGGGAGGCTGAGGCGAGAGTCCTGGCTCGTCAGCAAGCAGCGGCGGTATCTGGACCTTGGCCTGGCCGTGTTCGCAGCGTACCGCAACTTCGTGCGCCGGCGGTTCAACCGGGATCGAGCGTCGCCAGCGGAGCTGCTGGGGATCGTGCCGCGCCGGCTACGGTGGGGGGAGCTGCTGGGGTGGAGGCAGGACTGGGGTCGCCGGAGCGTGCCGCTGCTCGGCCTGGACCGATCGGGAGCTGCGGCGCGAGCCACGAGCGCGTGAAGCGCACTGGGTCCACGGGCGTGGCCAGGAGTCGACCAGCAGCAACACCGAACCCAGTCAGTTCCGGGTGATGACCCAGATGTTTCTGTAGCGCACCGCCGCCCCATGGTCCTGCAAGAGGATCGGCCCGCGCGGGGACTCGTCCGCCGTCATGGCGCCGGGGGTGGGGCCGGGCAGCTCGACGTCGCGGTGGACGGGGATGCCGTTGTGCCACACGGTCATGCGGGCGTTCTCGGTCTTGGTGCCGTTCGCGTCGAAGCGGGGGGCGCGGAACTCGATGTCGTAGGACTGCCAGCGGCCGGGGCGGCGGCAGGCGTTGACGTCGGCGGGCTTCAGGCCGTAGAGGCCGGCGCAGTCGGCGTCGGTGGGGTCCAGGCCGAAGGAGTCGAGGACCTGGACCTCGTAGCGGCCCTGGACGTAGACGCCGCTGTTGCCGCGGTCCTGGCCCGTGACGTCGTCGGGGAGCTGTGGGACGGAGAACTCCAGGTGGAGGAGGAAGTCGCCGAAGGCGTCGTGCGTGACCAGGTCGCCGGTGCCGGCGGCGACCTCGAGCTCGCCGCCGCCGAGGGTCCACCGGGCGGGGCCGCCGGCGCGCTGGTGCCAGGCCGACGGGTCGTCGTCGGCGAGCAGCGCCACGGCGCCTCGCGGGGCGGGGGTGCCGAGGTCGGGGCCCTCGGCGGCCCAGCGCATGCCGCCGACGACGTGGCGCAGGAAGGTCGCGTCCTGCCAGAGCTCCGGGCGGTGGCCGAGGGCGGTGTAGAAGACGCGGCCGCGGCCCCAGTCGCGCCACCAGGCCAGGGCGTAGTCGCGGTCGGCGCGCGCGCCCAGGGTCGCGTCGACCGAGGTCGTGTCCAGGGAGAGGAGCACGCGGGTCGGGTGCCGGCGGAAGGCGCGGTGCTGGTAGATCTCGTCCTCGACGTCGAACAGGGCGGGCAGGTGGGCCGTCGCGGGGTGGGTGCCGTCCTCGACGCGGACGCGGACCTGCTGGTTCCACGGGTGGCCGTCGAAGGCGCCGCCCAGCATCTCCTGGTAGGGCGGGAACTCGTGGAAGGTGTCGGTCGCGCTGTGGACGCCGACGAAGGCGCCGCCGGCGGCGATCCAGTCCATCAGCGCGGAGCGCTGGCCGGCGTCGAGCGGCAGCTCGCCGGTCGTGAAGAACACGACGACGTCCGTGTCCGCCAGGGACGCGGCGGTCAGGGCGGCGCAGTCCTGCGTGGCGGTGACGGAGAACACGCCGGCGGTGGCCTCGACCAGGCGCTCCTCGGCGCGGGAGAAGATGTGGGGGCGCGGGCGCGTCACGACCTCGTGCTCGAAGCCGGCCGAGTGGGTCAGGAAGAGCGCGCGCGGCAGGTCGTCGGGCAGGGCGGTGGGCGCGCGGCCGGGGACGTTCTGCAGCGTGTAGTAGGCGTCGGGGTGCAGCAGCTCGGCGCCGCCGGTCGAGCGCACGCCGTCGGCGCGCAGCTCGTGGACGTACCCGGCGCGCAGGGGGTCGACCACCAGCCGCACCTTGCGCCGGTCGGTGACCGTGGCGGACACGACCTGCAGCTCGAGCGTGTCCTTCTCAGGCGCGCCGTAGTCCGCGTGGTAGTCGTACGTGTAGCTCGAGACGACGTAGGACGCGGGGTTGCCGGCGCGCAGCGGGTCGACGTCCTGCGTGAACTCGAGGGCGAAGCCGTCCTCGCGCGCGCGCACGTGCAGGATCTCGAAGGGCGCGACGCCGGTGTAGACGATGCGCTCGAGGCCGTAGCGCTTGCGGCCGATCGAGGCCCAGCCGCGGTCGGTCTCGCCGGCGAAGAGGGAGCCGTCCGGCGCGAAGCCCAGGCGGTTGACGCCGGAGGCCAGCCCCGAGAGGAACGGGAAGCACGCGCCCTGCCAGTGGCCGCCGACCTTCTCGAGGTCGACGCGCATCACCGTCGCCAGCGTCTGGTCGCCGACGAAGAACTGCCCGGTGAACGGGCCGAAGGCGCCGCCGGTGGTGTCCAGCGCGATGTCCGCGGCGGACTGCCCCATCTTCTTGTAGGG
>JAUIDW010000388.1 GCA_030428395.1 bacterium
CAGCCGCTCGGCGAACGCGTCGCGCTCGGTGCGCGGGTCGAGGTCGTCCAGCGCGGCGAACTTGGCCGGCTCGGCCCCGCGCTCCTGGAGGAACAGCGCGCGCCGCGCCCGGGCGCCGACGCGCGGGTCGTCGTCGGCGGCGAGGGCGGCGAGCACCTCGACGGCGACCGGGCCCGGCTGGCGCGCGAGCACGTCGGCGAGCGCCGCGCGGACGGCGGGCAGCGGGTCGGCGGCCAGGCGGCGCGACGTGTCGGGCGGGAGCGCGTACCACCCGGGGTGCTCGGCCAGCAGCGCCAGGACCAGCGCGCGGACGTTGGGGTGCGGGTCGTCGAGCCCGGCCGGCACCGCGTCGCGCCACGCCGACGCGCCGTCCGCGTCGAGCGCGGTCGGGTGGATCCGGTCCGCCCGCACCAGCGCCTCCCAGGCGGCGGCGCGCGCGGTCCAGTCCGTCGCCTCCAGCCCGGCGCGCAGCTCCTCGGCGCGCTCGGCCGGAGCGAGCGCCGCGCGGCGGATGGCCCACTCGCGCGGCACGGCGGGGTCGCCCGCGCCCAGCCAGAGGAGCGCCGCGCAGAGGACCGCCGCGGTCATCCGCCCACGTCCGCGATGCGCAGCTGGGCGGCCGGCAGGCTCTCGATCAGGTCCCGCGCGATCACGCCGCGCTCGCCGAGCTCCGCGGCGGCGAGGTCCCCGGCGAGCCCGTGCGCCCGGACCGCCGCGCAGGCCGCCGCGAACGGCGTCCAGTCGGGCGCGTCCTCCGCGCGCTGCGCCAGGTAGGCGCCCAGCACGCCCGCGAGCACGTCGCCGGACCCGCCGGTGGCCATCCCCGGGTTGCCGGTCCCGTTGACCCAGGTGGCCTCGCCGTCGGTGACGACGGTGCCGCGGCCCTTCAGGCACACGATCGCCCCGCCGGCTCGGCCGGCGAGCTCGCGCGCGGCCTCGACGCGCCCCGGCTCGTCGCGCGGCACGTCGCGGCCGAGCAGCCGCGCCGCCTCGAGCGGGTGCGGGGTCAGCACGAGCGGCCCGCGCGCGTCCCGCAGGCGTTCGGGCTCGCCGCGCAGGGCGTTCAGCGCGTCGGCGTCGAGGACCGTGGGGCCCGCGAAGTCCCCGGCGTCCAGCGACTCGAGCAGCCGCCGCGTGCGCGGCACGTCGCCGAGGCCGCAGCCCACGACGCGCGCGTCGTCGCGGCGCCCGCGCAGCGCGCCCGCGGACGCGTCCGCCGACAGGTCGAGCAGCAGCGCCTCGGGCGCGGCGATCGGGACGAGCGCGAGCAGCTCGCGGTCGAGGCACCCCACCGTCACGAGCCCGGCGCCGGCGCGCTGGGCCGCGCGCGCGACGAGCAGCGCGGCGCCCGGCATGGCGGCGGAGCCGCACAGGGTCAGCACCCGCCCCGCGTCGCCCTTGTGCGCGTCGGCGGCGAGCTCGGGCGGGACGGTGCGCGGGGAGCCCATGGCCTCAGCCGACGACCTCGATCCGCCCGACCTCGAGGCCGGCCCAGTTGCGCAACGAGCTCCCGCTCCAGGGCTCCAGGCTCTCGACCTGCGCGTCGTCCAGGAAGCCGTGGCGGTGCAGCACGTCCACGAGCAGCGCCTGCAGCCCGCGCACCGCGCCGTCGTCGATCTTGAGCGCGAGGCCGCGGTCGCCGCCGACCACGCCGACGACGTAGGCGGCCTCGGCCCCGATCTTGGGGAACAGGCGCCCGCCGCTGGCGCGCAGCAGGTCCGTGCAGATGCGCCCCACCGAGCCGGCCACGTGCGCCGGGTGCGCGGCGGCGGCCGCGGTCAGGCGCTCGCAGGCCGCGCGGCGCTCGGGCGACAGGCCGGCGGGGTTCGCGATCCGGGCGATGCCGGTCGCGAGGTGGTGCAGCGGCAGCCGGAAGCTCGGCGCGCTGCACCCGTCGATCGCGACCTCGAGCTCGTCGGGCGGGACGCCGGTGACCTCCTCGACCGCGGCGCGCACTGCTCGCTGCACGCGGCTCTCGGGGTCGAGGTAGCGCGCGGGGTCCTCGCCGAGGTGCACGGCCAGGGCGAGGAAACCGGCGTGCTTGCCCGAGCAGTTGTTGTGCAGCGCGGTGGGCTCCTCGCCGCGCTCGCGCAGCTCCCACGCGGAGCGCCGGCTGGTCGGGCGGTGGGCGCCGCAGCGCAGCGCGTCGGGCCCCAGGCCGATGCGCTCGAGCATGCGCTCGACGACGGCGACGTGGAGCGGCTCGCCGTCGTGGGACGCGATCGCGAGGGCCAGCTCCTCGGCGCCGAACCCGAAGCGGTCGGCGGCGCCGGTCTCGACCAGCGGCAGGGCCTGGATGGACTTGGGCGAGCTGCGCGCGAACACGGACCGCTCCCACGCCCCGGCGCCCGCGACGGTGCGGCCCTCGGCGTCCACGAGCACCCACGCGCCGCGGTGCTGGGACTCGACCGCGGGCCCGCGCCACACGCGGGTCAGGACGGGGTTGTCGGGGAGGTCGCTCGGGGGTGCGGGCATCGCTCGGGGGGGTGCGGAATTGTACGTACGCCCCGCGGCCGGCGCGCGCGCCGGATCGCCAGGCGGATCGCGCGCCGGATCGCGGGCCGGGCGGGACCGGGGGCAGACGGAGGCGACTTGGCGTCGTGAGCCGGCGCGCCGTCGGGGCTAGACTCGCAACCCGTGGAGACCTCCGAGAGCTGGCCCGACGACCTCGGCCGCCCCGCCGGCAACGGCTCCGGTCCGCCGTCCGGGGGCGCCGCCCGTCCGGCCGACCGCCCGCCGGTCCGGACGATCCGGCTGGACCCGCGCCCCGAGGACCTGCGCCGCCGCCCGCGGCTCGAGGCCCCCGGGATCGTGGGCTGGCTCGTGCCCCCGCTCGCCCTCGTGGCGATCGGGGTCGGGGTGCTGCTGGTGCGCGCGCGACCCGAGAGCCTGTTCCCGTGGATCTTCGGCGCGATGGTCCTGGCCGCCGTCGGCTGGGTCGTGGTGTCCGCCCTCTCGCCGGCCAAGGCGGACCGCCGCTGCCCGCAGTGCGGCCACGACTCGATCGAGCGCCTGCACCCCGCGACGACCCGCGGCATCCGCTGCGGCGCCTGCGGTTGGCAGGACGAGACGGCCAGCTCGTTCTTCCTGGCGGAGGACGAGGTCCCCGCGCTCGAGGACATCGTCCTGCGCGAGCGTCACCTGCCCCACGACGGCCCGCCCCGGAGGATCTGAGCTGGACGACCTCCGCACTTCCCGCGCCGCGGGCCGGACGACCCCCCACGGAGCCGACGCCGCTGCCCCGGCGTCGCGCGCGCTCCTCCCCCGGGCGCTGCCACGCCGATGAACAACATGGTCGACATGGCCCTGCGGCGGATCGTCATCCGCGAGGGGTCGGACTTCCAGTACATCTACCTCGTCGAGCGCGACGGGCACCGCGGGTTCCCGATCGTCATCGGGACCAACGAGGCGCGCGAGCTGCACCGCGTGGTGACGCGCGCCGAGGTCGGGCGGCCGCTGACGCACCAGCTCGCGCTGAGCATCGTCGAGGGCCTCGAGTCCGAGGTGGTGCGCTGCGACATCGTCGGCATGCACAACAACACCTACTTCGCCCACCTCGTGCTGCGCTCGCCGAACGAGCCGGAGGGCGAGATCGAGGTGGACGCGCGGCCGAGCGACGCGATCGCGCTGGCCATGCGCGCCGGCGCGCCGATCCGCGTCGTCGAGCAGGTGCTCGAGGAGGTCCGCACGGACTCGACCCAGGCGGACCCGCTGCCGGACGAGGACGAGGACGGCGAGGCCGCGCCCGACGACGACGAGGACGCCTAGGCCCGGCCGCGGTGCCGGGCTCCCTCCCGGAGCGCGCGGAGCCCCGCCGGGCGGGTCCCCGGACCATCAATCCTCCATCAAGCCGCCGGCGGGCGCGCACCCGCGTTTCAGGATCGCGCGCGGCGGAGGCGCCCAGAACGGCCCGCACGGGCCCGCCAGGGCCGATCCGGGTCGCTCCCGGCCCCCCGGACGCCCGCCGCGGGGCCTTGGTCCGGCCCCCGGAACTGCTGGGACCTCCGCCGGTGCGGCCCTGGGAATTTCCTTTAAGATGCGGGGCCTGCCATCGCGCAGAGAAGCGAGTTCTCTCCCCACGTCATTCACAACCGGAATACCAGGAAGCTGTCGCAAATGAAGAAGCGTCTCTGGTTCTGGGCGGCGGTCCTCGGCCTCACGGCCCCGACCTTCGCGCAGGACAGCACTGCCATCGACTCGGGTGCCAACGGCCTTCCCGGCGATGCCATCGACCCGTTCCTCGCGGGCGAGCAGGCCAACAACTACGTCGTCGACCTGGCGACCATCTCGACCAGCTGGGGCACGCAGTTCGGCGTCGGCCCCATCGTCAAGTCCAGCAAGGCGGACCCCGCCTTCTTCAACAACGTGATCGTCGGCCAGGCTGCGAGCCCGGACCTGAAGACGAACGTGGCCTACCCCGCCAGTTCGTACGCGCTGTGGACCCAGCCTGAGTTCGGCATCAACGGCGACCCGACCAAGAACAACGCCCCGTCGACGGTCATGCCGGTGGGCAACTCGAACCAGTTCGCGGTCGCGTTCGCCGAGAACGGCAGCGACGGCGGCATCATCAACGCGCACGCCATCACGAGCGCGTTCGTGAACTACGACCCGGCCATCCCGAGCCGCCTGTACGTCCGCCGGATCGTCTCGGCCGTCAACGGCACCTCCGTGACGTCGAACGGCAACGGCACGCTGTACGTCGGCGCGATCGACGCGGACGGCAACGTCCACTACCGCTCCGACGACTTCAACCAGTTCGGCCTGAAC
>JAUIDW010000389.1 GCA_030428395.1 bacterium
CCGCTGGGCCACGGCGCGCACTCGCGCGTCTACCTGGCGCGGGACACCGAGCTCGACCGCGAGGTCGCCCTGAAGGTCCTGTCGCCGTTCGAGCTCGGGACGCCCGACGTGCGCGGGTGGATGCTGCGCGAGGGGCGCTCGCTCGCGGCGCTCGACCACGAGGGCATCGTGCGGGTGCTCGAGGTCGGCGAGGCCCACGGGCTGGCCTACGTCGCCATGGAGCGCGTGCACGGCGCGCCGCTGCGGGTCGTGCTCGACGCCCTGGGGGGACAGCCGCACGACGACGCGCAGGCCGCCCGGCTCGCGCGCGAGCTGCGGCCGATCACCGAGCGCTGCCAGCTCGCGGCGCAGCTGGCGCACGCGCTGGCCTACTGCCACTCGCGCGGGGTGCTGCACCGCGACGTGAAGCCCGAGAACGTGCTCGTCACGCGCGACCTGCGGCCGGTGCTCGTGGACTTCGGGCTGGCGTACGTCGGGGGCGCGCGGGGCCCGTCGCCGCGCGTGACGCAGGTCCTGATGGGCACGCCCGCGTACCTGTCGCCCGAGCAGGTCCAGCAGGAGGCGACGGGCTCGAGCGCGCGCAGCGAGATCTTCTCGTTCGGGATCATCCTGGTCGAGCTGCTCACGGGCACCAACCCGTTCGAGCGCGAGTCGACCGAGGAGACGCGGCGCGCCATCCAGCGCGCGGTGCTGCCGCGGCCGCGCTCGCAGGACCGCGAGATCCCGCCGGACCTCGAGCGCATCGCGCTGCACTGCCTCGAGGCGCGCCCCGAGGACCGCTACGCCACGATGCTCGACGTCGCCGAGGACCTCGAGGCGTTCCTGGACCACCGCGCGATCTCGCTGTCCACCTCGCCGCTCGCGTCCCTGCGCGGGATCCTGCGGCGCCAGCGCCGCCGGCTCGTCTCGGCGGCGCTGGTCCTGGCCGTGCTGCTGGTCGGCGCCGGCCTGGCCTGGCTCGCGGACGACCACGGGGACCGCGGCGAGCTGGCGGAGGAGGTCGCCGCGGCCCGCGCGCAGCTGGGGGCCCTGCGGGTGCCCGACGAGTTCCAGGTGGCCTTCCAGCGCGCGATCGAGTGGCGCTCCCGCGCGTCGCGGCTCGACGGGCGCGAGGTGCCCACGCTGCTCTTCGGGCCCGCGGTCCCGGCCGTGGAGGAAGCGGTCGACGAGCTGTCGCGGCGGCTCGCGACCGTGCTCGCGGTCCAGCGCGCGCGGACCGAGGCGCTCGAGTACGACCTGGACCTGGCCCCCTGGCGCGGCGTGCTCGCGCAGGAGCGCGCCCTCTGCCCCGACTGCGTCCACAACCGCGTCGACCGCGAGGGCGGCCGCGTCACGCTGGAGCTGCCGCCGGGGCCCGCGTCCGTCTCGCTGGCCGCCCAGCGCCCCGGGACGCGCTCGACGACGCGCGTGCTGCCCGTCTTCGTCGCGCACGCGGTCCCCGACGCGGCCCGGCGCGGCGAGCTGCCGCTGACGCTCGCGAGCGGGCTGTACCGCCTGCAGGTGCGCGACCCGGACACGCTGGACGTGCTGCGGGAGGGCGACTTCCCGATCGACTGGAACGACCCCGGCCACGAGGTCGCGCTGCGCCCGGTCGCGCCCGGCGTGCGCGAGGGGCTGGTGGAGGTCGCCTGGACCGACGAGGACGTGCTCGAGGCCGTGTTCTGGACCGGCAAGCGCCAGGACCTCGGCTCCGCCACCCCGCTGGACCTCATGGGCGCCCGCACGTTCCTGCTCGCGCGCGAGCCCGTGCGCTGGTCGGAGCTGCGCGCCTTCGCCGAGGCCCACCCGGCCGAGCTCGCGGCGCTCGAGCCCCGGTCGCGCCTGTGGCTGTGCAACCGCGTCGAGTTCGTCCACCCCGACGAGCCGGCCGTCGTGCCCTGGGTGGTCGCCCACGCCTACGCGTGCTGGCGCGGCGCGCGCCTGCCCACCGCCCTGGAGCTCGTCTGCGCCCTGCGCTCGCCGACGGCCGGGATCGTGTTCGAGCCCGGCCCGGACTACGAGCGCGGCGAGCTGACCTCCAGCCCCGCCGGCGTCACCAACGCCGTGTTCACGGTGACGTACGGGGACGCCCTGTGGTTCTCGACCGACCCCTACCGCGCCTGGTTCGGCGCGAGCGACACCGAGGGGGTCGTGCTCTCCCGCACGTTCCGGCTGGCGCTCAGCGGGCGCCCCGCGCGCTGAGACCGCGCGGCGTCGAGATTCGCGGCCGCGCGCGTCCTCGCGCCCGGCTCCGCGGGCGAGGATCCGGCACGTGGTCCCGGGTCCGCGCGGACGCGCGCGTGGGCCGCCAGCGCGCTAGAATCGCCGGCCGTGTCCGCACGCATCGCGATCCTCGGCGGAGGCGCCGCCGGGCTGTCCACGGCCTACTTCCTCGCCGCCCGCGGCGCCGGGGCCGGCGTGGTCCTGCTCGAGCGCGAGCCGGCCCTCGGCACGCAGTCGAGCGGCCTGAACGCCGCCATCCTGCGCACGCTGATGCCGGACCCCTGGCTGCGCCGCGCGGGGGTCGAGGGCGCGCGGTTCCTGTTCGACCCGCCCGCGGGGTTCACCGACCAGCCCCTCGTCGACCCCGTCGGCCTGCTGCTGCCGGCCGACGGCGAGGCGCCGCCGCCGCTCGACGAGGTCCGCGCCCAGGCGCCCGAGGGCCTCGAGCTGCGCACGCTCGACGCGGCCGGCGTGCGCGCGGCGGCCCCCTACTACGGCGCGCCCACCGCCGGCGGGCTGCTCGCCCCCACCGAGGGGCGCATCGACATCCACGAGCTGGTCCAGGGCTTCGCGCGGGGGGCGCGCGCGGGCGGCGTGACGATCGAGACCGGCGCCGAGGTCGTCGACCTGCGGACGCGCGACGGCGCGGTCGTCGCCGTGCGGCTGGCGAGCGGGGAGGAGCTCGCCTGCGACACGGTCGTCGTCGCCGCCGGCGGCTGGGCCGGCCGCCTGGGCGCGCGGGCCGGCTCGCGCGTCGCGCTGCGCCCCACGCGGCGCCACCTGCTGACCACGGCGCCCGACCCCACGATCGACCCGCGCGCGCCGATCGTGTGGACGCTGGGCGACGCGTTCTACGCGCGGCCCGAGAGCGGCGGGCTGCTGCTGTGCGCCTGCGACGAGGTCGACGTGGACCCCGACCGCTGCGGCGTCGACCCCGCGGTCCGCGAGGACGTGGCGCGCAAGGTCGCGCAGCACCTCCCGGCCTACGCGGGCGCGCCGGTGGTCGCGACCTGGGCCGCGATGCGCACCTTCTCGCGCGACCGCCGCTTCCTGGTCGGGCCCGACCCCGACGTCGCCGGGCTGTTCTGGGTCGCCGGCCTCGGCGGCCACGGCATGGTCGCCTCCGCCAGCGTGGGACGCCTGGCGGCCGACCTCCTGGGCGGCGACGCCTCCGACCCGCTGGCGGCGGCCTTCGACCCGGGACGCTTCGCCGGCGCCGGCCGCGCGGCGACGGCGTGACCGCGGCTAGCACACGCGAGTCAGGAGCAGCGCGCTGCCCAAGAGTGAGCCCGAAGCTGTACGAGAGCAGGAGGCATCGGAATCAAGACCAGGAGCCTCCGCAGGAATCTGCCCGCAACGAGGCACACGACAGCGCTTGCCGAAGAGGTTCCTCTCGAATTCGCGCATGCCGAAGCGTCCGTCTTGCGACACGCAGCGGATTTCGCTCTGCCACGGGCGGCCAGACTACCCCATCAGCATCTCTCCCGGGACAGATTGGCCATCTACGGCCACCAGAAGTTCGTCGTCGCCGTTTGTCACGACAAGCACATGCGTACCGATTCTCAGGACTAGCGAAGCCTCGTGCTCTTGCACGCCAAGGAGGGGTCCTCGAACACCAGGAAGTTGGCTCCGAAACAGGGTGAACCCCGGGGGAGCTCCGACAGGCTCCTTGCCGTCGCGCATCACGAGGATGCCCCCATCACCAGCGCACCCGAGGAGTACGTGACGCCGGCCTTCCGTGCAAAGCGCCACGTTGGTGATGCTACCTACGTCCTCCCCGTCGTGAACAAGCACCTCCACAAGACACGAATCGACATTCGTGCCGACGGCTCTTCCTAGGACCTCGAGTGTTCTTCTCATCGGAGTAGCGCTCCACCGGGTACCTCATCGTCCGAACTCCACCCTGCATGTTCGCCCCTGGCTCTTCCCAGTGTTCAGTCGCCACGACATTCTGTGCGGCGACTGGAGGCCGGAGCTGGCCCCGCTGCCCCCTGCCTCACCAGCGTCCCAGACGGCAGATCGCTGGCGGCCGAGTCCGGCAGCCGCCATTGCCCTCCTGGCGGACTAGTCGCGGGATTCGCCGAGCGCGGCGCGCGCCAGCTCGCGGGCGGCGTGCAGGTCGACCTTGCCCGTCGCCAGGCGCGGGATGGTCTCGACGGGGACGAAGCCGTCCGCGCGGGGCAGGAAGAGGCGCGGCAGGCTGCCGGCGCGCAGCTCGGCCACGAGCGCCTCGGGCTCGACCGCGAGGTCCGCGGCGAGGACGGCCAGGCGCTCGCCCCGGCGGGCGTCGGCGACGGCGGTGACGTGCACGTCCGCCGGGGGCGCGCCGGCGGCGGCGAGGCGGCGCGCGGCGGCGACGAGCTCCTCCTCGACGCGGCCGTGGGGCACCATCTCGCCCCCGATCTTGCTGAAGCGCGCGAGGCGGTCGGTCAGGTGGAGGAAGCCGTCGGCGTCCACGCGCGCGACGTCGCCCGTGCGGTACCAGCCGTCCACCACGGCCGCGGCGGTCGCCTCGGGGTCGTCCAGGTACCCCGCCATCACGTTGGGGCCGCGCACCAGCAG
>JAUIDW010000390.1 GCA_030428395.1 bacterium
CAGGGCGTCCTGGCGCGCGCGGTCCTCCGGGCCCACCTCGGCGAAGCCGGCCGTGATCACGACCAGCGCGCGCACGCCGGCGGCCGCGCAGTCCTCGACGACCGCGAGCACGTGCTGCTTCGGCACGAGCACGACGGCCAGGTCCACCGGCCCGGGCAGGGACCGCACGGACGGGTAGGCGGGGATCGCGCCGATCGACGCGGCCTTCGGGTTGACCGCGTAGACCGGCCCCTGGAAGCGGTTCAGCACGAGCTGGTGCAGCGTGCGGAACCCCAGGCTGTCCTCGTCGCGCGACGCGCCGACCACGGCGACCGCGCGCGGGTGGAAGAACGGCCGCATCGAGGCGCGCGTCGCCAGCCGGTCGCGCAGCTCGGAGCGGTGGCGCGACTCGGCGTCGGGCAGCACGGCGAGGTCGATCACGACGCCCTCCTCGCCCTGGCGCTCGCCCAGCGAGAAGCCGGAGCGCCGCAGCACGTCCAGCAGCGCCTCGCTGCCCTCGCCGCCGCGCGCCGTCAGCCGGCACAGGTCCTGGTCGGCCGCCGCCATGGCGATGCGCTCGACCAGCCGGGTCGCCAGCCCCTTGCCGCGGAAGGTCTCCTCGACGCCCAGCGCGATGTCCGCCCCCCCGGGCTCGACCACGCGGTACCCGGCGGCCCCGACGACGCGGTCCTCCCCGTCGACGCTGCGGATCGCCAGCAGCGTCAGGTGCCGCCCGGGATCGGACGAGTCCAGCAGCTCCTCCAGCGACAGCGTCGCGTACGGCCGGCTCAGCAACGGCATCGCCCCGCCGTGGTGCTCCCGCGCGCGCTCGATGAACGCAGCCACGTCGGCTGCATCCTCCGGCCGCGAGACCCGCACACGCGCCGTGCTGCCGTCGCGCAGGATGAGAGGAACGTCCCCGGTGGTCATGGGCGCAGGACTCTACGAAATGCCCCGCCCGCCCGGTGCCCCGTCCGGCGGATCCCGTTCGGATCGGCGCCGCTAGCCGACGCCCAGCAGCCGCTGTGCGTTGAGGCCCATGATCTGCTCGACGGTGCGCTCGTCCGGTGCGATGTGCCTTCGCAGGTTCTCCAGGGCGCGCGATGGATGGAGCTTCTGGCCCTCCTTGCGACGGATCATGTGCCAGTCGCTTCCATAGCAGATGCCGCCGCGCAGGTTCGCGCTCTGCTGGAGGCGCCTGGCGAGCTCCGAGAAGAAGGCACTCTCCTTCGGCTTCGGTTTCTCCGGGTCGGCGAAGCCGATGGGAGAGAACGAGAACCCGAGGAAGACCCTGCCGGGAAACTCCTCGACGAGATCGAGGGATTGCCTCGCCCACTCCGACTTGGCGGTCGCGAGATTCTCGATTCCACCCCCGTGTCCGAGGCAGAGGCGGAGCTTCTCGTACTTGCCCAGGACCTCACGCCACAGCCGGGGCGCCGCCATTTCCTCGCTGTGCCCGTCGGGTCCGTTGCTCTGCTTCGCGTGCGTCAGAATGGGGATCGACTTGCCCGAGACCCACCCGTACAGGTCCTCGAGCCGGCCGTCCAGAACCTCGCCGTTGCCCAGCGGGCGGAAGCCCATCGGGTTGTAGACCTTCACGCCGAAGAGCGAGCCAACTGGCGCGGACTTCAGGGTCTCGAGCCCATCCGGTCGCCGGGGGCAGAAGGTCCCCATCGGCATCAGTTCGTCGGGGTAGTGCTTGGTTCGCAGGTACTCCCAGAGGCGCAGCTGTTCCGACGGATGTTCCGCCTTTCCTCCGAGCCATTCCGTGAAGTCGACGATGCTGGGCGCGAACCTGTTGACCTCGGGCTGGTGCCTCTTGAGCGTCTCGAAGATCCGGTACCGGTACCGCCCCATGAGAACCACCCAGAGGAAGAGGCGACGGAGTGCGCTGACGACGGGAATGTCGAGAAGCTGCTCGGGGGAGAGGGCGTCGATCGGCGTCTCGAGCCCCAGGTACCGGGAGATCTCGTCCCCGTGGTTCTCCTGCAGCTCGCGTACGAACGAGTTCCATTCGACCTCGTCCATCTCGTCGTCACGCTCGAACTCGTCGGGTTCGGCCGCTCGGGTCGGATCGCTCCGCGGCCCCGCGGAGTCGTCGCGGGTGAGCTTCCTGAGTTCCCGCTCGACCGTGGGGGTCCGAAGCGAAACGGCTCTCCGCAGGAGTGCGCCGAACGCCCAGAGCGGAAGCTCCAGCACCCTCGGACCCAGGACCTTGGAGAGGAACTGCGGCAACGGGAAGTCGGCCGCGTTGAACGCGTGGCAGTGCACGTCGATGACGGGTGTGGCGATCGAGTCGGGTGCGAAAGGCCGGAGCGCCTTCGCTGCGACGCCACCCGCGAGTCCGAGGCCAACGCCTGCCACGGCCTGACGTCGGGTGAATCCAGGCGAGTCGCTGCCTGCGGAGGGGTGCTTCATCGTCGAGTTCGCCTCGGGAAGGGCGTGGCGCTGGAGGCCGACGCCGGGAGGCGGACCGTAGCAGGTCCCGCTCGCGAGAGGTGGAGGGAAGCCCCGCCGACCTCGTCCCGTTGCGGGAGTTGCTCGCGCGTGGCGAGTCTGCCCCCGACCTCTCCGGGGATCCCGGTAGGCACGCGTCGGCGCGGACCTCACAATCGCGCGTGCAGCGAGAGCGCGTGCGGCGCTCTCGGCGGCCATCGCTCCTTCACCCGGTGCCGGCTCGACTCGCCGGCCCGTCACGGAATCGGGAACCGTCATGCAGCTCACGCGACTTCGTACCCTCGTGCCGTTCACGCTCGCCGTCTGCCTCGGGACGACCGCGGTCCTCACCGGGGAGAACCGGGAGGCCGGGGCCGATCCGGTCGCCGCGGCCGACGCGACCGATCCGGTCGCGCAGGACGCCGCGCAGACCTGCGTCGAGTGCCACACGGAGCGGACGCCGGGGATCGTCGCCGACTGGGAGGTCAGCGCGCACGCCGCGGAGGGGATCGGCTGCGATTCGTGCCACGGGGACGAGCACACGAGCGCGGACGACGTCGACGAGGTGTTCACCGTCACGGCGGCCACGTGCAAGCTGTGCCACGAGCAGCGCTACGAGGAGTTCGCGCGCAGCAAGCACGCCTTCGCCTGGGCGGCGATGAAGGCGATGCCGACCACGCACTTCAAGCCGATGGAGCTGATCGACGGCATGAAGGGCTGCGGCGGCTGCCACAAGCTCGGGCTGAAGGACGGGGAGGAGATCGCGCGCCTGAAGGCCGAGGGGTCCGGCTACGGGTTCGCGTCCTGCGACGCCTGCCACACGCGGCACAGCTTCTCGATCGCCGAGGCGCGCGAGCCCGAGGCCTGCGCGACGTGCCACATGGGCTTCGACCACCCGCAGTGGGAGATGTACTCGACGTCGAAGCACGGCATCCGCCACACGCTGAAGCGCCAGGGTGTGCTGCCGGCGAGCGCCCAGGCGCCGACGTGCCAGACCTGCCACATGCCCGACGGCAACCACGACGTCCACACCGCCTGGGGCTTCCTCGCGGTGCGCACGGACGGGCTGGCGCCGTACCCGGGCGAGAGCGACGAGTGGTGGGCGGACCGCGTGACGATCCTGCAGGCGCTGGGCGTGCTGGACCCCGAGGGCCAGCCGACCGCGCGGCTCGACGTGGTCCAGGGCGCGCAGGTCGCGCGGCTGAGCGCGGCGGAGTTCGACGCCGAGCGCGAGAAGATGGTCGGGGTCTGCACCGACTGCCACTCGCAGCAGTACGCCGAGGCCGAGCTGGCCAAGGGCGACAACATGATCCGCGAGGTGGACGCGCTGCTGGCGAAGGCGATCCGCATCGTCGCGGGTCTCTACGCGGACGGGATCCTCGAGAAGCCGGAGGAGTACGCGTACGCCTTCCCCGACCTGCTGGCGTTCCACGACTCGCCGACGCCGATCGAGAACCGCCTGTTCCTCATGCACCTGAAGCACCGCATGCGCGCGTTCCAGGGCGCCTTCCACAACAACCCCGACTACGCGCTGTGGTACGGCTGGAACGAGATGCAGCTGGACCTGACCGAGATCGAGTCGATGGCCGCCGAGCTGCGCAGCGACCACGCCCAGGACGACTGACCGCCGCCGGCGCGGTCTACGCCAGCGCGTCGGCCAGGATCTCGAGGGCCAGGGGCCAGTTCTCGGCGTGGCCGTCGCGGGACTCCGCCGAGACGAAGCCCGAGTGCGTCAGGCGCACGTGCGTGCCGTCGCCCCGGGGGGTGAGCTCGACGCGGAGGACCGTCTCGGCCCCCTGCGTGCCCTCGGGCGTGCCGTCGCCCGTCATCCACGTCATCTCGACGAGCTCGTTCTCGACCACCTCGAGGAACCGGCCGTAGTGCGGGTGCCGGCCCCACTCGTCGCGGTTGTAGAAGAAGTAGGGCCGCCCCGGCTCGGGCACCAGGGCGAGCGTCCCGGGCTGCGCGAACCAGGCGTCGAAGCGGGTCGTCCAGGCGGCGTAGACGTCGGCGGGAGCCGCGTCGACCACGTGCTCGCAGGTCGTCTGCAGCGGGCGGTCGGACAGGTCGGGGCGGGGGACGGCGCTCACGGGAACCTCCTCTCGGGTCCGGGGCCAACGTAGCGGCCCCGTCGGGGCCCGTCGAATCGAGGCGCGTGGCGGGGCCGGACGGGGACGCGTCCCTCACCGACCCTCGCCGGCGTCCGCGAGCTTCGCGCGCCATGCCGCGGCCTGCGCCTCGTCGCCCCGCGCCTCGCAGCCGCCGACGATCACCTCCAGGCACTCCGCGGTGTCGGCGTGGTCGGGCCCGAGGACGCGCACGTGGGCCTCGAAGGCCTCCGCGGCCAGC
>JAUIDW010000391.1 GCA_030428395.1 bacterium
CCGCCGTCGCGCGGCCCGCGCGCGGCTCCCGGCCTGGGCGAGGTCTCGGAATCGAACACGGCGGAGCGCAGACTAGGCGCCGTGACGCTGCAGCTCTACATCTTCCGGCAGCTCGGCATCGCCATCGCCTTCGCGGTCGGCGGCATGGCCTTCATCGCCGTCCCCGGGATCGTCGTGGGGGCCGTCCACCGGCTGGGCAGCGTCGGCATGCAGGCGGTGTTCGGCTACCTGCCCATGGTCGGCGTCGAGCTGGTGCCGTACCTGGTGCCGATCGGGTTCCTGCTGGCCCTGGTGGCGACCTTCGGCCGGATGGCGGCGGACAACGAGTGGACCGCGATCTGCATGGCGGGCATGCACCCGCTGCGGGTGCTGTTCGTGCCGCTGGTGTTCGCCCTGGTCCTGGGGGCGGGCACGTGGTGGCTGGCGGCGCACGTGTCGCCGCAGCTGAAGCTCGCGCAGCGCACCTACCTCAAGGAGTCGATGGTCGGCGCCTTCCGCCGGCTCGCCCCGGGGCGGACCGAGCTGCGCATCGGGCGCTTCTACATCTCGGGGCGCCTGCGGGTGGAGGACAAGTTCTACGACGTCCTCATCCACGTGCCGTCCAGCGACGAGGGCGAGGCGCGCGACCTGCTGGCCGACGAGGCCAGCTTCCGCATCGAGGAGGGCAAGACCCTGACCATCGCGATGCACAACGCGCGCACGGTGACGGGCAACATCGACTTCCAGAGCGAGTACCCGACGATCCGCATCAACCTGGAGAAGCTGTTCAAGGTCGACCGCTCCCGGCGCATCGCCGGCAAGTACATGACGAACAGCGAGATCCGCGTCGCCCTGGCGGAGGGGCGCTTCGCCGACAACCCGTCGCTGGAGCGCCAGCTGGACTTCCACGTCCACGAGCGGATCGCCCTCGGGTTCGTGTACCTGATGTTCCTGGGCCTGGGCGTGCCCACGGGGATCCTGCTGCGCCGCGGCTCGCAGCTCGGCGCGCTGGCGGCCGCCGTGGGGTACGCGCTCGCCTACTACGTGCTGTCGGTGCGCGCGCCGCGGCTGCTGCTGGACCTCGAGGCGCTCTCGCCGGTGGCGGCCGCGTGGGTGCCGAACGCGCTCGGGCTCGCGGTGGGGGCGGTGCTGTGCCGCCGGGCGCTCTGGCGATGATGCTCGGCCGGCTGAAGCTCGGCGGCCACGTCGACCGCTACGTCGGCGCGCTGTTCGCCGCGTCCTACGCCACGGCGTTCCTGCTGGTCGTGGGCCTGATGGTGATCCTCGACCTCGCCAGCAAGATCGACTACCTCGAGCCGTGGGAGGACGGCGGCCAGGCGCCGACGCTGCTGGCGCTGCGCTTCTGGGTGCTGAACGTGCCGTTCCTGTACCTGCAGGTGGCGCCCTTCGTGACCGTGATCGCGGCCATGTTCACGGCCACGCGGCTGCGCAAGAACAACGAGATCGTCGCCATGCTCGCCGCGGGGATCAGCGCGCACCGGCTGATGCTCCCGATCCTGCTCGGCGGCGTCGTGGTGGCCCTGGCGATGTTCGGCCTGCGCGAGGGCGCCACGCGCACGATCGGGGTCCAGCGGGACTTCGTGCACGACTTGCTCGAGAACCGCCGCTACGTGCGCGTGTTCGAGGGGCAGTGGCTGCGCGACCGCTCCGGCAACGTCATCCGGCTCGGCCGCTTCTACCCGGCGACGGGCGAGCCGCCGATCGCGAGCGTCGAGGACGTCCAGGCCATCATCCGCGAGGGCGGCGTGTGGCAGAGCATCCGCGCCGACCGCGGCGTGTACGTCCGGTACGAGGACGAGGACGACACCGGCTGGCAGCTGCAGAACGGCTGGATCGAGGAGGTGGGGCGCGAGGCCATCGTGCCGACGCCGATCCAGCGGCTGCGCGGCATCGAGTTCACGCCGCACGACGTCATCGTGGCCCACAAGGCCAGCACGGCGCCCATGGAGCTGTCGTTCACCGAGGTGCGCGAGCTCGCCCGCCGCGACCCCGACAACGTCCAGTGGCAGACCCTCATGCAGTACCACCTGAGCTTCCCGGTCTCGAACCTGGTGCTGCTCCTCGTGGCGCTGCCCTTCCTGCTGCGGCAGGAGCGCGGCCGGGGCGTCGAGGGCCTCGTCCTGGGCTGCCTCCTCTGCCTCTTCTACTTCGCCGCCGACTTCGTCGCCCGGGCCATGGGGATGGAGGGGGCGATCGGCCCCGTCGTGGCCACGTGGCTGCCCGTGCTGTTCTTCGGGAGCCTGGGGGTCGTCCTGTACGACTCCATGCGCACCTGACGCCCGCCGGGGCCTTGCGCAGGCGTGCCGCGGGCCGTGGAATCCCCGCCGGGCCCCGCGGCCCCGGAATCGGCGATCGCCGGGAAGCCGCCCGCGGCCCGGTCGTCGCTCCCTGCGGACCGCCCGCGGAGCCCCGCCCGCACCAGCCCATGCCCACGCGCCCCGATCCCCGGCCCCCCGTCCTCCGCGCCCTGGCCTCCGCCGGGGCGGCCCTGCTGCTGAGCGCCGCCTGCGCCGCTCCCGAGAGCGCGTCGGAGGAGGACCGCGACGTGGCGCGCCTGGTGGCCGAGGGGCGCTACGAGGAGGCCGTGGTCCTGGCGGCGGAACAGCACGAGGCCGACCCCGGCGACGCCCTGGCGCTGTCGAACTACCGCCGCGCGACCGCGGCCTGGTACCTCGAGCAGGGGCGCCGCGCCGCCTTCGAGGGACGCGACTTCGAGGCCCTGGAGCACTTCCGGGACGCCCGCGAGGTGGCCCCCGAGGCGCACGAGGTCCACGTGTGGATCGCGAAGATGCGCGACAACCTGGCCGAGCGGTTCCTGACCGAGGCGCTCGAGGCGCACATCAGGGACGACCTGCAGGGCGCCAACGACGCGTACGAGCGCGTGCTCGAGTTCCGGCCCGACGACCGCCACGCCCGGGAGGGCCTCTCGCGCGTCTTGCTCCAGCTGAACTACCGCCAGGGCGTCGGCGACGCCTACTACGACGAGGGCGTGCGCGCGCTGTCGGACTACTGGCTGCACGAGGCGAAGTCGCGCTTCGGCTACGTCGGCAAGTACCTGCCGGAGAACGAGCGCAGCGTCGAGCGCACCGAGGAGGTCGACGAGCTGCTCGCCCAGGCCCGCGTGGCCATCGCGCGCGGCCTGGACCTCGAGGGGCGCTTCGCGGCGGCGCGCAACGAGTACCGCCTGGCGCTCACGCTCGACCCCGACCTGCCGGAGGCGCTCGAGGGCCTCGAGCGCACGCGCCTCGAGGCCGAGGCCGCCGAGCTGCTCGCGCAGGCCGACATGCAGATCCGCCGCGGGAACCTCGCGGAGGCGCGGGTCCTGCTGGAGGAGGGCAGCGCCCTGACCGAGCGCCAGCAGGAGCTCTTCGAGGGCGCCTTCGTCGACCTCGAGCAGGCGGGCTACGCGCGCCTCTACGCGCGCGCGATCAGCCTGGAGAGCGACCGGCGCTTCGAGGAGGCGGTCGCGGCGTACGACGAGCTGCTCGCGGAGGCCGAGTACTACGAGGACGCCATCGCGCGCCGCCGGACGCTGCAGAGCTTCATCGAGGACGCGGGCCGGCTCTACGCGGCCTACGAGGCCGCGCAGGACGACCGCGAGCGCGCCGGACTGCTGCGCCAGATCCAGGTGTTCTGGCCGGACTACCGCGACGTGGCCGAGCGCCTCGCGGAGCTCGAGGCGGCCTCGCCGCCCGTCGACGGCTGACGGACGCGCTCAGCGCCGCGCGGGCGCCTCGCCGCCGATCGCGCTCTCGCCGGAGCCGCCGTCGGCCGGATCCCCGGCGCGCCGCTCGGCCCGGATCGCGAGCAGCGCCACGAGCAGGCCGGCCGCGCTCAGCTCGATCCACGGGTGCAGGGAGACCCTCGAGAACTGGCCGCGCCACTCGACGAGCGCCCAGTAGAGGTACGGCATCCACACGCTGACGGCGAAGACCAGCGCGCCCCTGCGGATGCGGGCCGGGTCGAGGGGCTCGTCCTCGACCGGCGGGGCCTCCCCGCGCGCCGCGGCCTCGCGGTCCAGGTCGTCCAGCGCGCGCGCCGCGTCGTCGATCAGCACCTGGTTCTCGCGCAGCGCGGTGTACTCGACCTGCAGCGCCCACAGGTTGAACAGGATGGCGGCGACGCCGAGCCCGATGTGCACCAGCGGGTCCAGGCCGAACCCGCGGTGCGCGTAGCCCAGCACGCCGACCGCGACGATCGACGCGGCCGCGAGGACCGCCACCGGGTAGGCCGTCTTGCGGCCGAAGAACTCGTTGAGCCGCGCGAGGAACGCGTCGCCCAGGGGCCGCGCCTGCATGGCCTCCCGCAGCACGCGCCCCGTGACGATCATGAACACGATGCACAGGGTGTGCGCGGCCACCGCCAGCATGGCCCCGAGGAGCCCGATCGAGAGATGCGCGATCGTGCCGGGGACCAGCGCGCCGCTCGCGAGGGTCGCAAGCAGGGCCGCGGCGGTCATCAGGGCGAGGCCCGCGTAGTACTGCACCATGCGCATGGGCGCGACATTATGCAGTCGGCGGCGCGCCCGGCGCACCCCGCGCGCTGTGGCCCTCGTCCACGGCTGCTTCCCGGGGGGGCGGGCCGAGCGCGGCCAGCACGTCCTCCGCCCGCAGGTCCGCCATGCAGACCGGTCCGCGCGGGTGGTGGCACGCGCGCCGCAGGCACGGCGCGCACGGGGGCGGCTCGGGCGCGAGCACCGCGCGGTGGGGCGAGCCCGCGCGACC
>JAUIDW010000024.1 GCA_030428395.1 bacterium
CCCAGGGCCGACGGCCCGGCGGTCAGCCGCTCGCGCACGACCTCCGCGGCGACGGGGTCGTCCGCGCCCTCGCTCGCGATCACGCGCTGCGCGGTGTCGCGCCACCAGCCGTCGGGGTCGTCCAGCAGCGCGGCGAGCTCGGTCCAGCCCGCGTCCGCGACGCGCGCGGGCGGCGCGCGCCGCGGCCCGGGCGCGCGCACGCGCCAGATGCGCCCGAGACCGACGGGCGCCTCGAGCCCGCGCGCCTCGACCTGCGCGCGCAGGAAGCTCGTCATGTACACGCGGTGCTGGATGACGCCGCGGTACATGTCGACCACGTACAGCGCGCCGTCGGGGCCGCCGGCGAGGCCGACGGGCCGGAAGCGCTCGTCGGTGGACGTCAGGAAGTCGAGGTCGTCGCGCACCACGGGCTCGGCGCCGACGCCGGCGTCGCCCTCGGTCAGGCGGTAGCGCTGGACGAGGTTGCCGGCCGGCTCGCACACGAACGCGTCGCCGCGGTACGCCTCCCCGAGCCCGCCGCCGCGCAGGATCCACGGCGCGCAGGCCGCCGTGACCGTCGCGAGGCGTCCGTCGGGCCGCAGCGTGCCGTCGCGGTAGCCGCGGTTCACGCCCGGCGTGACGCGCGCCGGGAAGGTCGGCGCCGCGCCCGCCACCAGCGCGTTGCCGCCGGTCGCGGGCCCGTGGTGCGGGTTGCGCGCGAGGAGGTGGGATGGCGCGCGGTCCATGCGCAGCGCGTGGCTGTTGGTGTTGAACCACAGCCGCCCGCGGTCGTCGCGCGCCAGGCCCCACTGGCCGCCGCCGGCGGTCGCGCGCTCGGTCCAGAAGCCGTCGACGCGGCGGTGCGAGCGCGCCCAGTTGGCCGCCTCGATCCATCCGTCGAGCCCGCGCGTCAGGCCGTTGACGGCGTGCTCGGGGTTGTCGAGCCCGGGCAGGCCGCGGGCCACGACGGTGCGCTCGTCGGCGCGGCCGTCGCCGTCGAGGTCGCGGCAGTACAGCAGGTGCGGCGGCGCGACGACCAGCACGCCGTCGTCGTACGGGGCGACCGAGCGCGGCAGCACCAGCCCGTCGAGGAACACGCTGCGGCGGTCCATGCGGCCGTCGCCGTCGTCGTCCGTCAGCACGGCGACCGCGCCGGCCGGCGCGTCCTCGCCCGCGCCGTCGGCGTCGGGCATGTAGCCGGACATCTCGACGACCCACAGGCGGCCGTGCTCGTCGAAGCGCGCCGCCACCGGGTCGCGCACGAGCGGCTCGGCCGCGACGAGCTCGACCACCAGCCCGTCGTGCACGCGGAAGGTCGCGAGCTCCTCCGCGGCCGAGCGCGCCGGCGCCGCGGGCGCCCGCACGTGCGCGGGCACGCCCGGCTGCTCCTCGCCGACCACGTCCCCGGCCTGGGCGAGGGCGGGGCCCGCCAGGGCCGCAAGGACGACGAGGGCCGCCGCCGAGGGGAACAGCTGGATCGCGGGGAACGGCATGGGAGGAGCCGGCGGGGATCCTAGCGACCCGGACCCGCCGGGCGCGGACGCCCGCCGCCCCGGTCCGGGGGCGGTGCTAGGATGTCGCACTCGGGCGGCGCGCCCCGGACCCCGTGAACGACCCCCGATCCCGCGAACCCGACGCCCCGGCGCGCCCCGAGGAGCCGCGGACGGAGGAGCTGGTGGAGCGCGCGCGCGGCGACCCCGGCGGCGCCTTCGCCGAGCTCTACGGGAAGGTCGCCCCCGCCGTGTACGGCTGGGCCGGCCTGCACCTGCGCGGGGCGCTGCGGGCCCGCCTCGACCCCGAGGACGTCCTGCAGGAGGTCTCGTGCCGCGCCTTCGAGCGCTTCGCGACCTTCGATCCCGCGCAGGGCGAGTTCCGCGCGTGGATCTTCGGGATCGCGCGCAACGTCCTCCACAAGGCCCTGCGCCAGCTGGCGCGGCCGGAGGCCCCCGCCGCGGCGGACGCGTGGGCCCCGGGCGTGACCGCCCTGCCGGACACGGCCACGAGCATCACCCGCCGCGTCGCGCGCGACGAGTCGCTCCAGGAGTTCGTCGACGCCGTCGGGGAGTGGTCCGAGGAGGACCGCAAGCTGCTGATCCTGCGCGGCCTCGAGGGGCTGCCGCACGAGGAGGTCGCGCGCCGCCTCGGCCTGAACACGGAGACGGCCGCGAAGCGCTGGCAGCGGCTGCGCGAGCGCCTGCGGCAGGACCCGCGCTCGCTCGCCCTCCTGGCCGCGTAGGCCGCACGACCTGCCCGGGGGCCCCAAGCCCCTCCCCGCCAGGCACTTGGGCCGATCCGTGCCCGCCCGGGACCGGGCCGCGGGCGAGGCGTTCCGGGAATCGTGTCCGGTCGCGGGGACGCCGGGGAAGGAGCCCTCGAAGGAGGGCCTTTCCTCGTTCCCGCGGACCCCCACCTGCGGGGTCCGGACGCCAAGACCCGGAGTTCCTGCTCATGCATTCCCTCACCCGTTCCCCCGTCTCGCGCCGCGCGCGCCTCGCCCTGGGCGTCCTGCTCGTGGCCGGGCCCGCCGCGGCCCAGGTGCCGATCGGCGGCACGGTCTCGGACGCGACCACCGGACCGCTGCTCGCGGGCACCGTCTACCACACCACCTCGACCCTCCAGGTCGCGGCCGGCACGACCCTGACCATCCAGCCGGGCGCGATCGTGAAGTTCGGCTTCGCCCACCAGCTGAGTGTCAGCGGGACGCTCGACGTGCAGGGCACCTCGTCCACCGGCGTCGTCCTGACCTCCGTCGACGACGACTCGGCCGGGGGCGACACCAACGGCGACGGGCCGTCGAGCGGCGTGCCCGGGCACTGGCGCGGCGTGCGCTTCTTCGCGGGGTCGAGCGGCACGCTCGACCACACGACGGTGGCCTACTCGGGGCAGACGGGGTTCGCCGGGGTGCGGCTGGACGGGACGCCGTCCGTGGCGCTGACGAGCTGCGTCCTGCGCGACGGGTCGGCGGCAGGCCTGGACCTCGCCTCCATCGGCGCCAACGCGGGCTCGACCTTCACGGCGTGCCAGCTCCTCGACAACGGCGGCGAGGCCGTCGACGGCGTGCCGATCGAGGCCGTGCCGGGGTTCTCGGGCTGCACCGCCAGCGGCAACCTGCGCGACACGCTCGTCGTGACGGTCGGCGCAGTGAGCTCGCCGGCGCTCGCGATCACGGTGGACAACCTGCTCGGGGACACGCTGGTCCTGGAGAGCACGTGCAACGTCCCGCTCGGCAGCGTCCTGACGATCGGTCCCGGCGTGGTGACGAAGTGGGGCGCGGCCCTCCAGCTGACCGTCCTCGGCGGCCTCGTGCTCGCCGGCACCCCCGCCGAGCCCGTGGTGCTCACCGACGTCGCGGACGACTCGTACGGGGGCGACACGAACAAGGACGGCGCCACGAGCGGCACGCCCGGCTGGTGGCGCGGGCTCCGGTTCTTCGGCGGCAGCACCGGCGACGTCGACCACGCGGTGGTCCGGTACTCGGGGCAGGCCGGCTTCGCGGGCATCCGTCTGGACGGGACGTCTACCGTCGCCGTCGCCGACACCGAGGTCCGCGACGGGTCGAGCGCCGGCGTCGAGTTCGCGGGCAGCACCGGCAACAACGGGGCGACGTTCGACGGCTGCAGCTTCGTCGACAACGCCGCCGAGGCCGTGAACGGGCTGACGCTCGGCGCCGTCCCCGGGTTCACCGACAACACGGCGGCGGGCAACGGCCTGGACACCATGCGGATCACGACCACGGGCCTGACCGCCGACGTCACGATCGCGCAGGCCAACCTGCTGAACGACCTGCTGTTCGTGGACACGACGCTCTCGATCCCGGGCGGGCGCGCGGTGACCCTGGGGGCGGGCGTCCAGCTCAAGTTCGACGCCGCCCAGCAGGTGGCGGTGTCCGGCACCCTCGTCGTGCAGGGCACCGAGGTCGCGCCGGTCGTGTTCACCGACGTGCGCGACGACTCGGTCGCCGGCGACACGAACCAGGACGGGAGCGCCTCGGTCCCCGCCGCGGGGTGGTGGCGCGGCCTGCGGTTCTTCTCCGGCTCGACCGCGGACGTCCGCTGGGCCGTCGTCCGGTACTCCGGCCAGACCGGCTTCGCCGCCTACCGCTCGGAGAGCTCGTTCGCGGAGCTCCGCAACTGCGTCGGCGAGCTCGGCTCGACCGGCTTCGACCTGCTGAACTTTGCGGTCGCCGACCGCTGCGTGGCGCGGGCGAACTCCGGCGTCGGGTTCGGCGTGTCCGGGGGCGGCCCGCTGACGCACGCCACGGCCCACGGCAACGGGGCGGCGGGGATCCGCCGCAGCTCGACGACGCACGCGGGCGAGGTCCTGAACAGCATCGCGTGGGGCAACGGCAACAACTTCGAGGCGTGGCCGGCCGGCCAGGTGCGCTACAGCAACGGCGACCCGCTGCTCGCCGGAGTCGACGGCAACATCGACGCCGACCCGCTCTTCACCGACGCGGCGAACGGCCTGCTGACGCTGACGGTGGGCTCGCCCTGCATCGACGCCGGGGACCCCGCCTCGCCCCAGGATCCCGACCAGACCGTGGCCGACATGGGCGCCTACTTCCTCGACCAGTGCGTGCCCGTGACGTACTGCACGGGCAAGACGAACTCGCTGGGGTGCGTGCCGTTCCTGATCACCCTCGGCGCGGCCAGCGCGTCGTCCTCCGACGCCTTCCGCATCGAGGGCCACGACCACGTCCCCGGCGAGTCGGGCCTGCTGCTCTACAGCTTCAAGAAGGCCAACCTGAGCTTCCACGGCGGCAAGCTGTGCGTGAAGGCGCCGTTCACGCGCACGCCGGCGAAGGCCTCGAAGAACACGGGCGGGAGCCCCTGCACCGGCGTCCTCGGGCGCAACTTCAACAACACCATCCAGGGCGGCAACGACCCCGCGCTGACGGCCGGCAAGCGCGTGTTCGTCCAGTGGCGCCAGCGCGACCCCGCCGACCCCGCGGGGTTCGGCGACAACCTGACCAACGGCGCGACGTTCCTGATCTGCCCCTGACCGGACAGGACCCGGGCCCCCGATCGCGGCCCCCCGCACGCCCGGCCGCGGGCGAGCGGGGGGCCCCGTGAGGGGACGAGGCGAGGGCGGGCGCGCACGCGTCCGCCCTCCTCGTGCGTCGGGGGCCGGACGCGTCCACCGGGGGGGCGTCCGGGGGGCGTATCGGGCCCGGGCGGTCTCGCGTACGATCCACCGCTCTCCCCCGATTCCGAGGAGGTCGGTCCGATGGTGCGATGGCTTGGCGGGAGCCGTGCGGGCTCCCTGGCGGCGGTGGCCCTGTGCGCGGGGCTCGCCTCGTTCGTCCCCGCGGCTCCGGGCGGCGGAGGTCCCGCGCCCGTGCGCTTCCGGCTGACCTCGCCGCAGGACGGGGGCACGGTCGCGCCGGGGCAGATGGTCGTCCTGAAGGTGAGGGTGCGCGCGCACGCCGCCGACAACCTCGGGCTGGCGCTGGCGCTCGTGGACCTCGTGCAGGACCCGGCCAACCCGCAGCAGCTCAGCCTGCCCCCCGGCCGGCGCACGGCGGCGCTGGCGGGCTTCGACTGGCCCCGCGGCTACGCGAACCCGGTGAAGCGCTGGACGGAGTCCGGGTTCGGCGGCACGCCGGTGCGCAACGAGCTCGGCGGCACGGACCTGGTGCAGATCGGCGGCGCGCAGAACACGTTCGGCATCCCCGGGCCGTGCCTCGGACCCGACCGGGACCGCTGCGTGGGCCAGGACGTGGTCGTCGACCCCGGCGTCGCGCAGGGCCCGACCGGCGAGGTGCTGGCCACGATCACGTTCCCCGCGCCGGCGGTGTCGGGGACGTACGCGTTCCACCTGGAGAACCCGCTGGCGAACACGCTGACCGCGATCCAGGCGCCGCCCGCCGTGTCCGGCGTGCGCGAGGCCGCGACGGCCGTGCCCGCCCCCACCGTCACGTTCGCGGTCCCCTGACCCGCCCGGAGCTCCCGCGATGAAGCCCCTCCTCCGCACGCTCCCGGCCGCGGTCCTGCTGGCGCTGGCGCCCGCCGCGGCCGCGCAGACGATCCTGCCCCGCCCGGGCGCGACCCTGACGCGCGTCCACGCGCAGTTCCGCTGGGAGCCGATCCCGCAAGCGGTCGGCGACTACGAGCTGCGCGTCGTCGAGGACGACGGCTCCGGCAACCCGTTCGCCTCCGGGTCCGTCCAGTTCCACTCCGCGCCCGCCGCCGAGCCCCGCGTGAACGTCACGCGCGGCCTCGAGTTCGGCAAGGCCTACGCCTGGCGCGCGGTCGCCTGGGTCGGCCCCCCGCCGCTCACGCGCGTCGCGGGCCCGGTGCACCGCTTCGCGATCGAGCCGCTGCCGTCCTTCGTCCCGCCGCTCCAGCTGCGCGTCCCGCCGGGCGCCGCGCCCGTCGAGCCCGGCTACGTGACGTTCGGGCACTTCGGCCTGCCGGCCTCGGGCTTCACCGACGGCCTGGTGCTGACCGTCGACGCGCAGGGCGAGATCGTCCACTTCTACCACCGCCGCGTGGCGCGCCCGATCACCGACGTGCGCATGCTGACCGAGCGCAACCGGCGCGGGCGCCTCTCGTGGATCAGCGACGGCCGCGGCTTCGAGACCACGATCGACGGCGACACCGTCTGGTCGACGCCCGCGCACTTCACCGTCCACCACGAGATGTCGCCCCTGCCCGGCGGCGACCACCTCGCCATGGTGACCGACGAGCGCTTCCTGGACGACCCGCTCGGCGGCCAGCAGCAGCTCTGGCTCGGCGACGCGATCCTGCGCCTGGACCGCCACACGCGCGAGGTGGTCTGGAGCTGGTCCACCTTCGACGGCTGCTCGACGCTCGACGTCCACCCCGCGCACGGCACCGAGGACTGGACCCACGGCAACGCCGCGGTGCTCGACCCGGCCACCGGGCGCGTGTGGGCGTCGTTCCGCTCGCTCGACCGCGTGTCGTGCATCGACTTCGCCACCGGCGACCTGCTGTTCCACATGGGGCGCGAGGACTACCCGGCGGGCGACGTCGCCTTCGGGCACAACCTGTTCTCGCACCAGCATGCGCCGCAGCCGCTGCCGGGCGGCAACCTGGTGCTGTACGACAACGGCAACGAGCTCGAGCCGCTGGGCACGCCGCGCCAGACGCGCGCGATCGAGCTCGCCTTCGACGACCCGGACGCGCCGACCGACGCCTCGATCGTGTGGAGCTACGAGGCGCTCGACGGCCAGGGCCAGCCGATCTTCACGCCCTTCGTGGGCGATGCCGACCGGCTGCCCGGCGGCCACACGCTGGTGAACCTGGGGTCGGTCGCGACGATCGACGAGGTCGACGCCGGCGGCGACCTGCTGTGGCGGCTCGAGGTGGGCACGGGGGTGCCGTTCAACCTGATCTACCGCGCCGAGAAGATCCCGCACCTGCTCCACGACACGCCGGGGGACTCCGACGGCGACTGGGACCTCGACATGGCGGACTTCGCCCGCCTGCAGGCCGCGGTGCCGCGCCCCGGCGGGGCGGTGTTCCCCGACACGCTCGTCGACCTCGACGAGGACGGGCGCGTGGACAAGCTGGACGCGCGCCTGTTCGGACGCTGGCAGACCGGGCCGGCGCGGCCCGGGCTCTGACGCGGCGGGCGGTGGACGCGGCCCCGCCGCCCGTTCAGCATGTCGGCGCGGCGGCGCGCCGCGCTCCATGGACTCCGCTCTCCCCCCGGGCCCCGCGGCCGCTCCGCCCCGTGCGCCCCGCCCGGGCGGGCGCCGGTTCGTCGCCGCCGCGGCGGGCGCGCTCGCGCTGCTGACGAGCGTCCCCTACCTGCTGGCGCGCCTGCCGCGCTTCGCGGACAGCCGCCCCCTCGGCCAGCTCGGGTTCGAGACGGACATGAACGCGTACTTCGCGTTCATCCGCCAGTCGGCCGACGGCGCGTGGCTGTTCCGCAACCCCTTCACGCCCGAGCCCCACGGCGCCGCGCTCTTCAACCTCGAGTGGCTGTTCGCCGGCAAGGTCGCGGCGCTCTGCGGCGGCGCGCTGCAGGTCGGCTTCCAGGCCGAGCGCCTGGTCGGGGTCGTCGTGCTGGTCGCCGCGCTGCACGCCCTGTGCCGGCGCCTGATGCCGGGCGCGCGCTCGGCCGCGGTCACGACGGTGGCGGTGCTGGTGGGCGGCGGCTTCGGCTGGCTGACGGCGTTCCGCGGGCTGCGGCGCTCGCTGGCGACGATCCAGTTCCTCGACCTGCGCGCCGGAGTCCACCCGTTCCTGTGGACGCTGCTCCAGCCCCACTTCCTGATCGCGCAGGCCCTCGCGGTCACGTGCCTGGCCACGCTGCTGCGAGCCGAGGAGACGCGCGCGCGGCGCGACTACCTACTCGCGGGCGCCGCCTGCCTCGCCGCGGGAGCGTGCCGGCCGTTCGACATGCTGTACCTGTGGACGGCGACGGGGCTCTTCGTCCTGGTCGGCCTGGCCCGGCGCGACGGCCTGCGCGCCGCCGTCGACCGCAGCCTGGTGGTCGCGGTGTCGGCGCCGCTGATGCTGTACTACGTCTGGGTCTTCCGGGTGCACCCGGTGTTCCAGTGGTGGGGCATCCAGAACGAGCTGGGCCCGCCGCCTGTGCTCGGCCTGGCGCTGTCGCTCGGGCTGGCGGCGTTCCTGGCGCCGGTCGGGCTCGCGCGCGTCGCGGCGGGGCGCTTCCGCCACGCGCCGGCGACGCTGCTCGCGTGCTGCGCGGTCGCGAGCCTCGGGCTGGTGTACTCCTACCCGCTGCTGACGTTCACGCTGCAGGTCGCCACCACGACGCTCGTGCCCCTGGCGCTGCTCGCCGCCTGGGGCCTGGCCCCGCTGCTCGCGCGTCCCGGGCGCGCGGCTGCGATCGCGACCGCGGTCCTCGTGCTGCTGAACGCCCCGACCTCGGCCGTCGTCGCGAACCGCGTCGTGCGCGAGGTCCTGCGCGGCGAGCACCGCGTCGAGGACGCCCGCCTGGAGGCCTACGCGCGCCTCGCGGAGCTGTCCGGGCCCGACGACGTCGTCCTGGCGGGCTTCGCCGACGCGAACCGCCTGCCGCGCTACACGGCGCGCACCGTGTACTGCGGCTACCTGTTCGCGACCGTCGAGTACCAGCGCAAGATGCAGGAGGTGACCGCGTTCTTCACCGCCTGGCCGCCGGCGCGGCGCGCCGCGTTCCTCGAACAGCACGGCATCCGCTGGCTGCTCGTCGACCCGCGCGACCCGCAGGTGCGCGGGTTCGACCCCGGCGGCGACCCCGCGCTGCGCGTGCGCTACGCGAACGACCGGGTGGCGGTGGTCGAGCGCGTCGCGCCGTGACCGCACCCGCGCGGCGGGCTCACTCGACGTAGCCCATCGCGCGCAGCTTCTCGAGGCCCTCGGGGTCGTCCCACCCCTCGCCCTCGGCGGCGCCCGCGGTGGCCGCCGCGGCCTGCTCGCGGTCGGCCGCCGAGCGCAGGCGGGCCAGGACGTCGGCGCCGACGTCGGTCGCGGCCAGGGGGCGCGTCTCGCCCGGGTCCGCGCGCAGGTCGTACAGCTCCTCGGTCCCGTCCGAGCCGCGGATCAGCTTGAAGCGCGGCGTCACGACCGCCTCCAGCTCGCGCCCGTGCTGCTGCGTGATGCGCGGCGACTCGCGGTGCTTGCCGAACATCCTCAGCGACACCCGGGGGTACT
Organism: bacterium; assembly: GCA_030428395.1. GTDB lineage: Bacteria > Planctomycetota > UBA1135 > UBA1135 > JAUIDW01. The sequence continues at coordinate 9,609 of JAUIDW010000024.1, forward strand.
CGAGCGTCGCGATCAGCTCGCGCTCGTCCGGCACGTCGCCGCGCAGGTCCACGCCGATCGAGTGCGGCCCCGGCTCGACCCCGGCCGCCCGCAGCAGCGTCGGGTAGAGGTCGAGGATCTGGACCAGCTCGTCGCTCGTCGCCCCCGCCGCGAACCCCGGCCCGCGCGCGATCAGCGGGATGCGCAGGTTCGTGTCGTACAGGTTCAGCACGTGCGCCAGGTGGCCGTGCTCGCCGAAGTTCTCGCCGTGGTCGGACAGCACGAAGACCAGCGTGTCGGCGGGGTCGCTGGCCGCGTCGAAGGCGGCGAGCAGCGCCTCGGTGATGCGGTCGGCCTCGCGCAGCTCGGCCTCGTACATGCGCCGCGCGACCTCGAGCTCGGCCTCGTCGGGCCGGTCGGGCCCCAGGTAGTGGCGGCGCATCAGCCGGATCTCGCGGCCGCCGGGGTACAGCGACTGGATCGCGCGCCAGCGCTGCTCGCGCGCCTCCAGGAAGTGCTGCGCCGTCTCCCACGTCGGCACGTACGGCATGTGCGGCTCGACCAGGTTGACGAAGGCGAAGAACGGGCGCTCGCCGTCGCGCGCCGCGAGCCAGTCGCGCACCGCGCGGACGGTCTCGTTGTCCTCGACGGGCTGGTCGGCGCCCTCGCGGTCGCCCGCCAGCGCCTCGACGCGGCCGCGGTAGCCCTCGTGCAGCGGCACGTAGTGCGCGAACCCGTCGTCGAGCCCCGAGCGCTCGCCGACCCACACGTTGTTGCTGAACGCGGCCGTCTCGTAGCCCGCGGCGGTCAGCTCCTGCGACAGCAGCGGCAGGGACGTCGCCACGCGGCCGTGCGTCTGGTTCGCCAGGTGGACCTTCGGCAGCGTGCCGGTGAAGAGCGAGCCGTGCGCGGGCAACGTCCAGCTGGACGTCGAGTACGCGCGGTCGTAGCGCGTGCCCGCGGCCGCGAAGCGCTCCAGGAACGGCGTGGTCGGCCGCGGGTGCCCGTACACCGACAGGAAGTCCGGCCGCACGGTGTCGAGGACGATCACGACCAGGTTGGGCGTCGGCGCGCGCGACGAGCACGCCGGCGCCGCGGCGGCGAGCAGGAGCGACAGCAGGACGAGCGCGCGGCGGAGCGTCATGGGGGGCGATTCTACGCGGCCCCGGGCCGGGGGGCGCGCAGCAGCTCGCGCAGCGCCGCGGCGGCGGCGTCGACGTCCTCGTCCGTGTTCGTCGGGCCGACGCTCAACCGCAGCACGCCGGCGGGCGCCGTGCCGAGGCTGGCGTGCGCCAGGGGCGCGCACTGCAGCCCCGCGGCGGCGACCACGCCGCGCCCGGCGAGTCCGGCGGCCAGCCGCGCCGGCGCGTGGTCCGCGACGGTCAGCGCCAGCGTCGGCAGCTTGGCCGCCACGTCGACCGGGCCGCGCACGCGCACGCCGGGCAGCGTGGCGACGGCCTCGGTCAGGCGCGCGATCCGCCCGCGCGCGCGCGCCAGCCGGTCGGCCCGGGCGGGGTCGGCGAGCCACTCCAGCGCGGCGGCGAGCCCCGCCAGCGCGGCGCGGTCGACCGAACCGCCGTCGCAGTAGCCGGGCATGGGGCTGCACGGCTCGGCGGCGGCGTCGACCGGCAGCGCGCAGCTCGCCTCGGGCACGTCCATGGCCACCCCGGGCGCGACCCACAGCCCGCCGATCCCCCACGGCGCGTGCAGGGCCTTGTGCCCGGCGAAGGCCAGCAGATCGACGCCCATCCGGCCGACGTCGAGCGGCAGCCAGCCGGCGACCTGCGCGGCGTCCACCAGAGCCAGGGCGCCGTGCGCGCGCGCGAGGGCGGCCAGCTCGACGACCGGCAGCAGCTCGCCGGTCACGTTGCACGCCGCGGTGGTCGCGACCAGGCGCACGCCGCCGCGCGCCAGCTCGACCTCGAGCACGTCGAGCGCGACCGGCTCGCCCGGCGCCCAGGGCAGCACGACGACCTCGACCCCGCGGCGCTCGAGGGCGCGCACCGGCCGGTGCAGCGCGTGGTGCTCGAGCCCGCTGATCACCACGCGGTCGCCCGGCGCCCAGGGCAGGTCCGCCACCGCCAGGGCCAGGGCCGAGGTGCAGCCGGGGGTCAGCAGCAGGCGCCCGGGGTCCGGGACGCCGAAGGCGGCGGCGACGGCGCGGTGGTGGGCCTCGAAGGACGCGTCCCACGTCCCGGGGTCGGCCGCGAGGGCCGCGGCGACCGCCTCGCGGACCGGCGCCGGCTTGGGCCAGCTCGTCCCCGCCTGGTTGAGGTAGAACACGCCCGCAGGGTAGCCGGCGCAGCCGCGCACCGCCCGGCACCGGCCCGCGGGCCCGTCCGCGGGGCGCCGGCGACGCACGGCCCGCCCCCCGCTGCCTCCCCGGCTGCGTCCACGGGCGGCCGGGCGACGAAGTTCCGACTGCGAGCCCGGCGCGAAACGCCCGCGGCTCGCCGGCCGCGCCAGGAGGCGGCCCCCATGACCGGCACCCGGACCCCTCGACACCCCGCGCGAACGACCCCCGACGGCGTGGCGAGCCCGCCCCGCGCCGCCGCGCCCGCGGTCGTCCTGCTGGAGGACGTGCACCGGCGCTACTCCAACGGCCGCGTGTCGGTCCAGGCCCTCGAGGGCGTCTCGCTGACCGTCCGCGCCGGCGAGTTCGTCGCCCTGGTCGGCCCCTCGGGCTGCGGCAAGTCCACGCTGCTGAACCTGATCTCGGCCGTGGACCGCCCCGACGCCGGGCGCGTGGTCGTCTGCGGCACCGACCTGGCCGCCGCGCGGGAGGCGGACCTGACGAGGCTGCGGCGCCGCAGCATCGGCGTCGTGTTCCAGGCGTTCCACCTGATGCCCAACCTGACGGCGTCCGAGAACGTCGCCCTGCCCCTCGCGCTGGACGGCCGCCGCGACGACGCGCGCGTGGCCCGGCTGCTGGACCGCGTCGGCCTCGGCGCGCGCGGCGACCACTACCCCTCCGAGCTCTCCGGCGGCGAGCAGCAGCGCGTGGCCATCGCCCGCGCGCTGGCGAACGGCCCGCACCTGGTCGTCGCCGACGAGCCGACGGGCAACCTCGACTCGCACACGGGCGTCGAGATCCTCGACCTGCTCGGCGAGCTGCACCGCGCCGAGGGCACGGCGCTGGTCGTGGCCACGCACGACGACAGGGTCGCCGCTCGCGCGGACACCGTCTGCGCCCTGCGCGACGGCCGGCTCGCGGGGACGCCGGCGGGATGATCCTGCGCGCGCTCTGGCTGCGGCCGACGGTGTCGCGCCCGCTGCGCTTCCTGGCGACCGTGGCGGGCGTCGCGATCGGCGTGGCGGCGGTCGTCAGCACGCTGCTCGCCAGCCGCGCGGCCGTCGCGTCCCTCGGCGCCGACGTCGAGGTCGTCGCCGGCCAGGCGGCGCTCGAGGTGCGGCGCCCCGGCGGCGTCGACCCCGCCGTCCTGGGCGACCTGCGCGAGCTCGCCGGCGAGGCGCTGATCGCGCCCGTGGTCGAGGACGTCGCCCACGTCCCCGCGCTGGGCGACCTCGCGCGCGTGCTGGGCGTGGACGTGCTGGTGGACGACGGCGTGCGCGCCGTCGAGCTGGACTTCGGCGAGCGCGACCCGCAGGAGGCGCTCGACGCCTGGCTGCTCGGGCGCGGCGTGGCCCTGTCCCGCGGCCTGGCCGCCGAGCTCGGCGCGGCGCCGGGCGACGCGCTCGAGGTCCTCGTCCGCGCGCGCCCCGTCGCGCTGGACGTCGTCGCGGTCTTCGCGCCCGAGCGCTTCGCCTCGGCCTGGGACCGCGTGCTGCTGGTGGACCTCTCCACCGCGCAGGAGCTCTTCGCGCGCGGCCCGCGGCTGGACCGGCTCGAGCTGCGCCCGCGCACCGCCTGGGACCCCGACGCCTTCGCCGCGCGCGTCGCCGAGCGCCTGCCGGACGGCTACCGCGTCGCCCCCGCCTCCGCGCGGCGCGCCGAGGGCGAGCGACTCGTGCGCGCGCTCGAGTTCAACCTGACGGCGCTGTCGGGCGTGTCGCTGCTCGTCGGCGTCGTGCTGGTCGCGACCACCCTGGCGACGTCGATCGTGCAGCGCCGACGCGCCATCGCGCTGCTGCGCTCGCTGGGCGCCTCGCGCGCGCAGCTCGCCCGGGCCGTGCTGGTCGAGGCGGCGGCGATCGGCACGCTCGGCGGGCTCGCCGGCGTCGCCGCCGGCTGGGGCGGCGCGCGCGCGGCGCTCGCGGGCGTCCGCACGACCGTCGCGACCGTCGCCCCCGAGGCGCTGGCGGGCGACGTGCGGCTCGAGCCGCGCTGGCTGCTGCTGGGGCTCGCCTGCGGGCTGCTCGCGTCGCTGGCGGCGGCGCTGCTGCCTCTCCGCGAGGCGCTGCGCGTGCCGCCCGTGCAGGGCCTGCGCCAGCAGCTCGCCGCCGGGCCCGCGCGCCGCGAGCACGCGCGCCGCGCCCTGCTGCTCGCGGCGCTCGCGGCCGGCGCGGTGCTGTTCGCGCGGCTCCCTCCGCTCGAGGACCGGCCGATCTGGGCCCTGCTGTCGTCGCTGCTCGTGCTGTCCACGCTGCTCGTGCTGTCGGCGCCGCTGATCGACCTGGTCGCCCGGCTGCACCCGGTCCACGGCGCGCTGGGCGGCCGCATCGCCACGTCGGTGCGCGTCGCGCAGGCGGCGGTGTCCGCCGGCCGGCGGCGCGCCGCCTGGGCCGCCGCCGCGGTCGGCGTGGCCGTCGGGCTGGCGGTCGCGATGGCCACCATGGTCGGGTCGTTCCGCACGACGGTGGTCGAGTGGACGGAGCAGGCCATGCGCTCGGACCTGTTCGTCCGCCCGCTCCCCACCAGCACGGGCGTCGCCGCCGGCGGCATCGACGGCGAGGTGGTGGCCATCGCCGGCGAGCTGTTCGGGCCCGAGGCGCTCGACCCCTTCCGCGCGACCACGGCCTACGTCGACGACCGACCGGTCGCGCTCGCGGGCGCGGCCTTCGGCACGGTGTCCGGCCGCGGCGGCGTGCCGTTCCTGGACGGGCGCCCGTCGCACGAGGTCTTCGCCGAGGCCGCGCGCACGGGCGGCGCGGTCGTGAACGAGCCCTTCGCGCGGCGCTTCGGCGTCGGGCCCGGCGACTCGTTCGAGCTCGAGACCGCCGCCGGCCGCGTGCGCCGCGACGTGGTCGGCGTGTACCGCGACTACTCGGGGCACACCGGGCGCGTCGTGCTGGACCGCGAGGACTACCTCGGGCTCTTCCCCGACGACGGGATCCTCAGCCTGGCGGTCTACCTGCCCGACGCGGCGGACGTCGCCGCGGCGCGGGCGCAGCTCGCCGCCGCGCTGGCGGGGCGCTTCGCGGTCGAGGTGCTGTCGAACCGCGAGATCCGCGGCGAGGTCCTGGCGGTGTTCGAGCGCACCTTCGCGGTCACCGTCGCGCTGCAGCTGCTGGCCGCGGCCGTCGCCGGCCTGGCGGTGATCACCGTCCTGGGCGCGCTCGTGCGCGAGCGCCGCGGCGAGCTCGCCGTGCTGCGCACCCTGGGCGGCTCGGCCGGACAGGTGCTGGGCGTCGTGCTGGGCCAGGCGCTGCTGCTCGGCGCCGCCGGCGCGCTGGGCGGCCTGCTGGTCGGCCTGGTGATGGGCTACGTGCTGGTCGTCGTCGTCAACCTGCAGTCGTTCGGCTGGACGCTGCAGTTCGTGCCGCCGTGGGGCTCGCTCGCGGCGACCGTCGGCCTGGTCGTGCCCGCGTGCCTGCTGGCCGGGCTGGTGCCCGCGATGGCCGCGCTGCGGCAGACGCCGCTGGAGGAGCTCCGTGAGCTGGGCTGACGCACTTCGCACCGCCCTGGTCGTCTCCGCCGCGCTCGCCGGCCCCGCCGCCGCGCAGGACGGCGGGTGGCGGCGCGTCGGTCGCGACCTCGCCCTGACCTTCCCCGCCGACCACGGCGCGCACCCCGCACACCGCACCGAGTGGTGGTACGTGACCGGCCAGGTCGAGGACGCCGCGGGCCGTCCGTTCGGCTTCCAGTTCACGATCTTCCGCCGCGGCCTCGGCGACGCGCCCCCCGCCGCCGACGACGCGCCGCGGCGCCCGCGCCACGTCTTCGCCGGCCACCTGGCCGTGGCCGACGTGCGCGCCGGCCGCACCGTGCACGCCGAGCGGCTGCGGCGCTCGGGCTCGCCGCTGGCGTCCGCCGCGCGCGACGACCTGGACCTCGTGCTCGAGGACTGGACCTTCGCGCGCGGGCCCGACGACGTCCTGGCGATCTCCGCCCGCGACCCGGCCCGCGGCATCGGCCTCGAGCTCGAGCTGCGGCCGCAGAAACCCCTGGCCCTGCACGGCGACGGCGGCTACTCCGCCAAGGGCGGCGAGGAGGGCAACGCGTCCGCCTACGCCTCGTGGACGCGCCTGGCGACCACCGGCCGCCTGTGGAGCGAGGGCCGCGCGCACGACGTGCGCGGCGCGGCCTGGTTCGACCACGAGTTCGGCTCCAGCGTCCTGGGCGACGACGCCGTCGGCTGGGACTGGTTCGGCCTGCAGCTCGACGACGGCCGCGAGCTGATGCTGTTCGAGCTGCGCGACGCCGACGGCCGACCGACGAAGGCCGCCGGCAGCCTGGTCCAGCGCGACGGCACCGTGCGCGCCCTCGCGCGCGACGACTTCACCGTCGAGGCGACCGGCCGCTGGCGCAGCCCGCACACCGGCGCCGACTACCCGGCCGGCTGGGTCCTGACCCTGCCGGAGGAAGGGCTGCGCCTCGAGGTGACCCCGCGCCTGGCCGACGCCGAGCTCGTCACCGGCTCGACCGACACCGCCTACTGGGAGGGCCCGGTCGAGCTCTCCGGCACCGTCCGCGGCCGCGGCTACGCCGAGCTGACCGGCTACGCCGGCGCGATGACGCGGCGCTTCTGACGCGGGCGCTGCCCTAGTTCGTGCCGTCGTCGTGCAGGATCGCGACGAGGTGGCCGGTGCCCAGGGCGTTCTCGTAGGAGGTCAGGCGCGTGCCGCGGGGGGCGCCGTCGAGCGCCGCGAGGAGGACGGCGATCGGGTCGACGAGGGTCTCGCCGGCGAGCTCGCGCAGGGGGCGCTCGATCGACAGCAGGTCCTCGGGGTCGCCGTCGAGCAGGGCGTGGCCGGCGCGGCGGTCGAAGAGCACCGCCTCGGGGTGGAAGTCGCCGGGCGAGCCGGGGCGCACGCTGCGGCAGCCCTCGCCGACCGCCACCGCGGCGGTGCGCCCCGCCAGCGTGTGGACGGTCGCGCGCAACGCGCGGCCGCAGGCGGCGAGCTCGTGGGGCCCGGTCGCCAGCGGCAGCGAGAGCACCGACGTCGGCCCGGCCCACCCCGCCTCGACCAGGAACGCCAGCGCTGCGACGGTGCGCGCGTCCAGCGCCGGCGGGCGGTCCCAGGTCGCCACGTTGCGCTCCTCGGCGGCGGCCCAGGCGCCCACGGCGAGGCCGGAGTCGACCGGCAGGTCCACGGCGACGCCCGGCGCGCCGTGCTCGGCCAGGTCGCCCGCGGCGCGGCCCAGGGACGACAGGCCGAAGGCGCCCCCGCGGCGGGCGGCGTGGGGCGACACGACGAGCAGCCGGTCGGGGCGGGACGCGACCAGCCGCAGGGCGAGCTCGCGGCAGGCCTTCGCGGTCGCGTCGGCGAGGCGGGCGCGGCCGCCGGAGACCTCCGGGTACAGCTCGGGCGCTCCCGGGAGCAGGCCCGCGGGACCGAGGGCCGCCCCCGGGCCCGAGCCGGAGCGCGGGGGCGGGCGCGGGCCCGGACGCCGGGCGGGGGTCACGCGGGCTCCAGCGCGGCGGCGAGCCGCTCGAGGAAGACGTGCTGGGCGTCGGGCAGCGCCGTGCGCGCCGCGTCCGGGCCGAACCACGCGGCGCGGTCGACCTCCGGGAAGGCCTGCACGCGCCCGCTGCGCGGCGGCCACTCGAGCTCGAAGGTGTTGCTGCGGACGTCCGCGGGGTCGCAGTCGCCCTCGAAGGCCCAGGCGCGGACGCGCTTGCCGCTCGCGAGGCGCGCCTCGCCGAGGTCCACGTAGCCGCCGTCGGGGGTCGGCAGCGCCGTCTCCTCGGCGAACTCGCGCCGCGCGGCGACCAGCAGGTCCTCGCCGTCCTCGACCAGCCCCTTGGGCACGGTCCAGGCGCCCGCGTCGCGGCGCGCGAAGAACGGCCCGCCGGGGTGCGCCAGCAGCACCTCCAGCGCGCCCCGCCCACGCCGGAACATCAGGAGCCCCGCGCTGACCGGCATGCTCGACCTTCTCCGTCCACCTGGCGGCATCGTACTACGATGCCGCCGTGCTCCGATCCGTCTCGATGCTCGTGCGCGCCGTCGCGGCGGCTCCTCCGCGGACGCGCCGGCGCCGGGACCGGCGCCGCGGCACCCCCGTTGGGCGGGTCTCGCGTCAGCGCGGCGTGACGACCTCGCGCAGCAGCTCGCCGACGGAGCCCGAGGGCGGCTTGGCGCCGACGAGGCTGGAGAGGGTCGGGGCGACGTCTACCGTCTCGACGCGGCGCGCGACCCGCTGCGCGGGGACCCCGGCACCTGCCACGAAGAGCGGCACGTAGGTGTCGTAGCGCCACGGGGAACCGTGGGTCGTGGCCACCGTCAGCCCATCGAAGTCGTTGACGTAGCGATGCGGCTCGAAGACCACGTAGACGTCGCCGGAGCGCCCCGGGCTGTAGTTGCGCAGAACGGAGTCGACCGTGCGGAGGTGCGGGAACTTGCCCTCCCGCAGGTCGACGCTCGCGATGGCGAGCGCGACCCCGTCGAGCTTCGTGAGCTCGTCGGCGAGCGCACGGGCGACCCGGTCCGGGTCGAGGCCGCGCTCCTCGAGCTCGGCGACGTCCAGATAGACGTAGGGGTGGCTGAAGGTGTCGACGACCTCGCCGTAGGCGCTCTCGCTCTCGAAGCTCGTGAAGAAGTCGCCGGGGACGTAGTCGACCTCGAAGCCTAGCTCGGTCAGGTACCCCGGGGCCTCGGCGCCGCCGTGGTCGGCGGAGAGCACGATCAGCGTGTCGTCGAGCCCGACGGTCTCGTCGACGTGGCGAAAGAGCTCCGCGAGGGTCCGGTCGAGACGCAGGAGGTTGTCCTCGCTCTCGAGGCTCGACGGACCGAAGACGTGCCCGACGTAATCCGTCGAGGAGAAGCTCACGGAGAGGTAGTCCGTGACGTCGTCTTGCCCGAGGCCCTCGTTCGCGATCAGGGCCTTGGCGAACTCGAGCGTCAGCTCGTCCCCCGCCGGACTCAGCGTCAGGAAGGTCGTGAAGTACCTGCCGTCCGCAGGGCCGTACTCGTGGGGGAAGACACGCCCGAACTCGCCGAGGCTCGTCTCGTACGGGCGATCGTCGCGGTCGCCGAAGACGTACGTGCTCGCATCCCCGGAGAGCCGCCACGAGGTGTCCGCGTAGGCCTCCGGCAGCCGGCGGTCGTTCCACGCATCGACCCAGCCGGGCAGCGCGTCGTAGTAGAAGCGGCTCGTGACGAAGCGCCCGGCCGCCTTCGAGAACCAGAAGGCCTTGCCCGAGTGGCCCGCCATCGAGATCGCGCCGCGGTCCTTGATCGACACGCCGAACACCTTCGCCCGGCCCCCGGTGAAGAGCATCAGCTCGTCGCCGAACGTGGACACCTGGATCGCGGCGGGCGAGCGTCCGTCGGAGCGCGCGGTGCGCTGGGTCGGGTCGACCTCGGTGGACCGGTCGACCCCCGCGCCGGCGAGCAGGAGCGGATAGCGCGCGTCCTCGACGTTGTACGTGAGCTCTCCGGAGGCCCGGTCGAGCCAGACGTTGGCGATCATGCCGTGCGCGGCCGGGTCCGCGCCGGTGGCGAGCGTCGTGTGGCCGACGATCGTCTCGGTGTTCGCGTGCCCGTGGTGCGCGTCGAGGTAGACCGTGCCGCGGTCCATCAGGTAGCGGAAGCCGCCCTCGCCGAAGCGGTCGGCGTGGCGCCACGGCAGGTCGCCGCGCAGCTGGTCGACCGTGACCTGGAGGACGAGCCTCGGGCGAGTTCGTCCGGCACGGGGCACCCCGTCGTCGGGCGAGCTCGACCGGCAGCCGGCCGCGGCGATCAGGGCGACGGAAGCGGCGAGGCGCGCGATCGGGACGGAGGGGCAGGTCATGACGGGCGGCGGCGACGTGGGTCGAGGAGGGTGGAGCCCGCATCCTACGTCGCCGCCCGCCGCGCGGCCCGACGTCGGCGCCGATCCTCTGTCCGTCGACGCGGCTGTCCCCCGGCGCCGCCGTACTACGATGCCGCCGTGCTCCGATCCGTCTCGACGCTCGTGCTGCTCGTCGCGGCAGCCGTTCCCCAGGACGCGCCGCCGGTCGGTGGCGCGATCGCGGCGCGCGAGGCGGACTGGGACGCGCTGCTCGCCGCGGGGCTCGACCCGCGCTGGCTCCTGCCGGACGCGCCGCGCGACGCGCGGCAGCCGGACCTCGTGCGCGAGGCCGAGGCGCTGCTCGCGCGCGACCTCGCGGCCGGGCCCGGCGACCCCCTGCGCACCCTGGGCGACTGGGTGCGCGCGCTCGCTCCCCTGGCGGACGCCCCGCGCGAGCGCGACGCGCGCCTGCGCGAGCTGCTGGACGCCCGGCCGGCGCTGGCCGACGTGCGCGAACCGCTCGAGCAGCTGCTGCGCGACGCGTCCTTCCGCGACGCGCGCCGCTGGAGGCCGGGGAAGGACCGCGACGACGACGGCTTCTGGATGGGTGCGGCCTGGGACCTGCGCACGGAGGGGCGGGCGCCCTGGAGCGAGCTCGAGGGCGCGACGGAGGCCTGGCAGGGGGCCACGCTGGTCCACGCCGACGCCGCGGCGCTGCTCGCCGCCGAGCAGGACCTGGCGGCCTACGACGGGCACGCCGGCGCGCGCTACCTGCGCATCGCCCCGCGCGCCTTCCTCCGCGGCGCCGACCCCGACGAGCGCCCCTTCGCCGCCGTGCGGACGGAGTTCGAGCGCGACCTGCCGTTCCCGTTCGGGACCTACGAGTACGACCTGTGGACGCTGTATCGCGTCGGCGGCGACGGGAGGCTGCGGGCGCACGTGACCACGCGCAGCGAGGACTTCCACTGGCTGGCCGGCTGCGACACGCACCTGCCGGTCGCGACCTCCGACGGCGAGCTCGTCGCGCTGCTGGTCGTGCGCCGCTTCGGCTTCGACCTCGACGGCGTGCCCGACGGCGACGGCAGCCGCCGCGACGCCCTGCGCGAGGGCCTGGGCAACTTCAAGCGCACCGCCGAGGCGCGCGCGGCCGCCCGCGGCGGACCGCTGCGCCCGGCGGAGGGCGTGCCGGCCTTCGTCGTCCGCCCGCCGCGCTGACGCGCGCAGCGGGCGGCGCCGGACCTACGGCATGATGGTGAAGCGCACCGCGTTCGTCAGGCCGTCGCCGAAGCCGGCGGGGTCGCCGCCGTCGCGGTAGCGCACCTGGGCGAACACGCGGTGGCCGACGGTCAGCGCGGGGTCGAGGCCGCTCTGGATGCGCGGCGTGAAGTCGACCGACAGCGCCCCGGGGCACGCGCCCGAGCCCGGCACGGCCGTGCCCGTGGGCACGCGGCGCAGGCCGCCGCCGACGCAGAGGGTCCCGCCGTGGTAGGTCAGGCTGGACTTCTTCGTGCCGTAGAGCAGCAGCCCCGCCGTGCCGAGCGGCACGTCGACCGCCTGCACGTGGAACGGCAGGCCGCGCGCGGTGCTGGCCGCGCCGTGCGTGGCGAGGAACGGGACGCAGCCGGCGGAGTTCGGCTTGCCCTGGCAGTAGAAGCGCGGCAGCTCCTCGTAGTCGTAGCAGTACAGCTCGCCGCCGTTCGCGTGCCAGGCGCCGACGAACATCTCGCCGGCCTGGATCGCGAGGGCCCAGCCGAAGCGCTGGTCGGGCTGCCCGTCGCTGGCGACGAGCTGGGCGAACTGCGCCGCCGGGGTGGCCGCGCCGAAGGGCCGGAAGACGTACACGGACCCCGGCTCGGTCGCCTGCGAGAGGCCGCTCGCGCCGACGAGCACGTTCTCGCCGTCGGTGGCCACGTCGATGCCCATCAGGTCGCGCTCGGCGCCGCCGGCCGCCAGCAGCTTGTGGGTGCGGGTCCAGACGCCGGCCTGGCGCTCGAACACGTGCGCCGCGCCGGCGCGGTCGCCGTTCGTGCTGTCGCGCGGGTCACCGAGGACCGCGCGGTCGCCCACGAGGTCGACCGAGGAGAGGCCGTGGTCGGATTCCGCCGACAGGCCACCCTCGAGGACCCATGCGCCGCCGCTGCGGACGAAGGCCCAGGCGCGCCGCGACTCCGCGCCGATCAGCGTGTTCCCGTCGAGCGCGACCGCGCCGCCGAACTGCTGGAACCCCGCGCCGCTGGGCGGCAGGAGCTTCTGCACCTCGGTCCAGGTCGTGCCCGTCCGCTCGAACACGTACACGGCGCCTGTCCAGGGGCCGTACGCGTCGTCCCCGATCGAGCCGACGAGCGCCGTGTCCCCCTGCACGTCGACGGAGCTGCCGTACTCGTCGAACTCCTCCAGGTCGCCCGGCAGCAGCTCCGCCTGCTGCACCCAGCCCGAGGGACCGCGCACGAAGACGAACGCGGCGCCGGTGGAGTCGAGCCCTCCGACGTCCGCCAGGTGCGCGCCGACGACGATCGTGTCGCCGTCGACCGCGACGGTGTCGCCGAAGAAGTCGGTGGCGTACGAGACGGTCGGCGCCAGGCGCGTCACGTGCTGCCACGGAGACGCGGCGTCGGCGCGCTCGTACACGTGCACTCCGGGCTGCCCGCCGCCGATCGACCCGACGGCCAGCACGTCCCCCGACACGTCGACCGCGCGGGCGAAGTCGTGGGCGCCGAGGGGCCTGGGCAAGACCTCGTGCTCCATCGTCACCTGCGCGCCGAGCGGCGCGGCGAGGACCAGGGCGAGGACGGACGCAACGGATCCGATGCGAACCGCGAACATGACGGCACCTCCTGGATCAAGGACCGTGCGGGCACGGCCGGACGACAGTCGGCCGGGCCCCGGGCAGGAGGCCCGGCGAAGAGCAGATCCTCCAACCTCGCCCCGCGTCCCGGGCGCGACCATCCGCAGGAGGGGGCAGGGCGCCGGTTCTCAGGGGGTAGCCGGGCTCCGCCGGGCCCCGGTCGCCCCGGCGCCCCGGCGCCCCGGCGCCCCGGATCGCCCGGATCGCGCGCGGGGCGCGGCGCGCGCCCCGGGTAGGGTGCGGCGGATGGACGACACGGGCGCGCGCGCGGAGGAGCTGTTCCTCGAGGTCTTCGAGTCGCTCCCGCGGCAGGGGCCGGGGAGGCGGGCGTGCACGGCGCGGGCGCTCGCGCTCTGCGCGGGGCTGCCGGAGGCGCCGCTCGTGCTCGACCTGGGCTGCGGCGCCGGGGCGCAGACGCTGCACCTCGCGGAGCTGACGGCGGGCCGCATCGTCGCCCTCGACCTGCACCGGCCGAACGTCGCGCGGCTGGGCGCGACCCTCGCAGCGCGCGGCCTCGAGCGGCGCGTGCTGGCCGCCTGGGGCGACATGGCGCGCCCGCCGGTCCCGCCCGGGCGGTGCGACCTCGTGTGGTCGGAGGGGGCGCTCTACAACCTGGGCCTCGCGCGCGCGCTGCCGCTCGTCCGCGAGCTGCTGCGGCCCGGCGGCCACGTCGCCTTCACCGACGCCGTCTGGCGCGTCGCGGATCCGCCGGCGGAGGTGCGGGAGGCCTTCGCCGAGTACGCGACCATGGGCACCGCGGCGGACGCGCTGCGCGAGATCGAGGCCAGCGGCCTCGCGCCGGTCGGGCACTTCCCCGTGCCCGACGAGGCCTGGTGGGACGACTTCTACACCCCCCTGCTGCGCCGGGTCGGCGAGCTGCGCGCCCAGCACGCGGGCGACGCCGAGGCCCTCGCCGCGCTCGACGCGATCGCCGCGGAGGCGGAGATGCACCGCCGCCACGCGAGCTCCTACGGCTACGACTTCTTCGTGGCGCGCCGGCCGTGACCGCGCCGGGGGCGGTCGTCCGCTAGCGCGCGCGCCAGGCGAAGGGGACGTCGGCGGGCGCGGGCGCGGCCAGGGCGAGCTCGAACCAGCCGTCGCCGGCCGCCGCGACCCAGTGGCGCGCGCCCGGGTCGGCGCGGAAGGTCACGTGCGGGACGGAGTCGGCGCGCAGGCGCGGGTCGCGCACGACGCAGCGCGTCGCGCCGGCGCGGACGACGGCGACGGCCGCGACCTCCTCGGTCGGCGGCGGCGCGCCGGCGGACGGGCGCAGCAGCGCGAGGACCTCGTCGCGGCCGGGGGCGGAGTCCTCGAGCGCGAGCGCGAAGCCCGGGCCGGGGCCGTCGAGCGGGGCGGCGAGTCCGGGCGTGCCGCTGGTCGTCAGCGCGTCGCCCGCGCGGACGGGTCCGGCCGCGGGGTCGACGCGGACCAGGACGCGGCCGACGAGCGCGACGGCCACGTCGCCGCGCGGGGCGGCGTCGAGCTGCTCCTCGAGCCGCGCGGCGCGCTCGGGGTCGGCGGCGGCGGGGTCCGCAGCGGCGCGCCGACGCAGCTCGGCCAGCTCGCGCGCCCACGGGAGCGCGCCGGAGGTCGGCCCGTTCAGCAGCACGCCCGGCGTCGAGGTGACGACGCCGACCACGCGCGGGTCGCGCGGGCTCGTCGCGGGCCGCACGCCCTCGGGAACGGCGTGGTCGGGCACCACGACGGTGCCGGGCGGGAGCTCGGCGCCCGCCGGGCCGACGAAGGTCTCCGCCAGGTCGCAGCTGCCGTTGGTGACCAGGCTGGAGCCCAGCCACGCGAACCCCGTCTCGTCGACCACGAACTCGATGTCGTTGCCGTTGCGGAACATCCACGCGGAGCTGGTGTTGTCCGCGATGTTCAGCACGAACCCCGACTGGATGGCGCCGATCTGGAAGCAGAACTCGTTGCTCGTGTCCTCCCAGCGCAGGTAGTTCGCCGTCGGGCTGCCCCCGTCGGCGAAGAAGAGCGACTGGTCGGCGTCGGCGCCCGAGGGCTGGAGCTGGAGGCTGCCCTGCAGATCCAGGTTGGCGAGCGCGTTCTGCACGGCCGCGACCTCTCCCAGGACGAACGCGAAGTTGTCGTTCACGTCCTGGGCGCTGGCGACGGTGCCCGACTGGAAGGTGACGAGCTGACCCTGGCGCGGCGCCGGCGCGGCCCCGACCGCGGCCCAGGCCGCGACCGCGAGCAGGCCCGCCGCCGGCAGGGCGGTGCGGACGAGTCCCATGGTTTCCCCTCTGCGTGCCGGGCCCGGGGCGCGTCAGCCCCAGGCGTCCTGGTCCCAGGTGCCGGAGTCCCACAGCATCGTGGGGCTCCCCCCGGTCGCGGGCGCGCCGCCGCCTCCGCTCGAGCAGCCGTGGAGCGCGAGCGCTGCGGCGAGCAGCAGCGCGAGCGCGACGAGCAGCGCGGTCCTCGTGCGGGCGGGCATGGCGGTCCTCCTCCGGGCTCGGCGGCGGTCGGCCGGACGGCCCGGGCCGCCGAGGACTCCGGTCTAGGGAATCGGATTGGCCCGCACCAGCGCTTTCCGCGCGCGGCGTGGGCGCGGTCCCGCGCCCGCCCGGCGCCGCGGATGGGCCCGCGCCGCGGATAGGATGGGTGACGGCGCCCTGCCCCACCGCGCGCCGCCCGCCCGATGAAGCCCTCCTACGGCGACCCGCCCTTCTTCGTCCCGCGCCTGTTCGGCCGCGTGCTGGCGGCCACGTGCGCGGTCGCGGCCCTCGGCCTGGTCGCCGCCCGCGCGATCTTCGGCCCCATCACGACCGTCGACCTGGTCGGCACGGCCGTCTGCACGCCGCTCGTGGCGTACCTCGTGCACCTGGTGCTGGCGCCCGCGCGCGCGAAGCGGTGACCCCGCGGGCCTTGCCGGGGAGCGCGGGCGCTCAGCCGGCGGCGGGCTCGGCCGGCGCTCCCTCGAGCAGCCGCCGCAGGTCCCCGGCGCGGAAGGTCGCCAGCACCCAGATCACCACGGGGACCGTCACGCTCGCCACGACCGACTGGAAGGTCGCGTGGACGGCGTGCTCGAGCACGGCGCGGGTGCCGGGGCCCAGTTCGACCAGGCCCAGCCCCTCGTCGCTGGCCTCGTAGAGCACCTTGAGACCGACGCGCAGCACGGCGAAGGCCAGCGCGAGCCCGGCGGCGATCAGCGCCGCGCGGCGGCGGCGCGACCACGGCACGGGCGTGGCGACCACGAGCGCCAGGACGGCGCACAGCGGGATCCACGCGATCTGCCGCACGCTGACCGGCGTCGCGCGCCGCAGGCCGGCGGCGCGGTTCGTCACGGCGAGGCGGGTGTCGAACCCCGGCGTCGGCTGCTCGAGGGGCAGGTAGTCGACCTCGATCCCGGGCGCGACGACGCCCAGCACGAACTCGCTCGCGCCCTCGAACGCGGCCCGCGCCGGGCCGGCGATCGGGATCCACGCCACGAGCAGCACGACGTAGAGCGCCACCGCCCGCAGCGCGAACGAGGCGACCCGCCGGGCCGGGCTCACGCGGCCTCCGGGGACCCCGCCGCGGCCGGGTGTCCGGCCGCCGCCGGGGCGCGCCGCTTCAGGGACCACAGGGTCCACGCGATCCAGACGAGCAGCGCGATCAGGATGAAGAGCGGCTGCCAGACGTCGACGTGCAGGATCTCGAACGCGTCAGGGAAGTAGACGCCCGTGTAGTAGAGGCTGACGATCCGCACCATGTTGAAGGCCAGCAGCGCCGGGACGCCGAGGGCCAGGCCCAGCAGCTTGTGCCGCCACGGCGCGGGCATGGCGACGACGGCGGCGGCGTAGAGCGCCGAGGGCTCGATCGCGTCGCAGCCGCGCTGGACCTCGAGCGTGAAGCGCTCGCCGGCGACGACGAACCGCTTGACGGTCGCGGCCTCCCCGAGCAGTCCCAGCAGCCACGCGGAGAGGCGCGCGTTGAGCTCCAGGTAGGCGGGGAACAGCTCGCCGCGGAACCATGGCGTGGCGGTGACGGCGTAGAACGCGACCACGAATCCCAGGAAGACGCCCAGGTACTTCAGGACCGGCGCGCGCGTGCCCCACCAGGAGCCCGGGGGCGACGCGTCCTCCGCGCTCGCCGCGGGCGCGGGGCCGGCGTCCCGTCCCTCCCGTGCTTCCCGTCGCTTCCGTCCGCCCATGTCGCCGCCGCGCGCCGCAGGTTACCCGAAACACGCGCGAGGCGGCCGCCCGGTCGGACGACCGCCTCGCGCGGGGCCGCGGGGGAGCGCTCCCCCGCGAGCGGTTCGGATCTACGCCACCGAGGGCTGGGCCTCGACCGCGAGGGTCGTGCGGCGCAGCACCAGCGTGCCACCGATGAGGAACAGCAGACCCATGACGATGAGGCCCCACTCGCTGACGGTCGGGACGACCGGCGGCGGCGGCAGCACGTCGTCGAAGTCGTTGCCGACGATCAGGTTGTCGAACTGCTGGGTGCCCGTGTAGTCGTTGGACTGGCGCAGCGCGAAGGTCTCGATCAGGTCACCGGTGAAGCCGCCGGTGTGGCTGATGCTGGGGTCGGCCATGCTGGTCGGGTCGAGCCAGAGCGTGGCCTCGCCGGTGCCGGCGTTCCAGGAGATGACCACCTTGTAGGTGGTGTCGAAGGACAGGTCGCTCGGCCAGGACACGCCCGCACCCAGGTCGGAGCTGTCGGCGTTCAGCGCCAGGGCGAAGTCGCCGCCGCCCGCGGGGCTGAGGACGCCCGTGCGCGCGCGGAAGGCGAAGCCCGAGTCCTTGAAGTGGGCGAAGTAGAGACCGCTGCCGTCCGGGTCGACCGTCTGGCCCGAGGGCAGGGTCAGGTCGAACGAGGCGTAGATCGTGTCGGCCGCGCCGAACGCGGTGAACGGAAGGCTCACGTCCTCGCCAGAGCCGCTGCTCTGGTCGAGCGTCGCGACGCTGCCGTCGGACATGACCACCTTGTTGCCGGCGCCGCTGTGGGCGGTCCAGCCGTTCGCCGTCAGCGCGCCGACGTAGCTGAAGTCGTCGCTGGCCACCACCTGCGCGGACGCGGCGCTGGCGAAGATCGAGAGAGCGACTCCGACGAGGAGCGGCTGTCGCATGGGATACCTCCTGAGGTTCATTCGTGCGGGCCCACCACGGCCCGGTTGGCGGATGTGATGCGGCCGATTAACCCACAGGAAGCCGGATTCGTCCACCCGTCCCGGCCCCTTCGCGGCGGTTCCGCGGCGCCTTCCCCCCGCCGGGGCCCCTGCGGGCGGGTCTTTGCCGGCGCTTCACGGACCCGGGGGCTCAGCGCCCCTCCGAGGCCCCTCCGGGCGGGGTCTCCGCACCGCTCTCCGGGACCTCGACGACCTGCCCCCGGACCGGCTCGCCGCGCGCGACCGGCTGGCCGTCGGCGCGGTAGTCGAGGAAGAAGCTCGGGAGCCCCCGGCCGCCCTGCTGGAACTCCGGCGCGTCCTGCAGGTGGTAGTGCAGGTGCGGCTCGCTCGAGTTGCCGCTGTTGCCGCAGCGGCCGAGCGGCGCGCCGGCCTCGACGCGCTGGCCCTCCTCCACCGCGACGGTGCCGCGGCGGAAGTGCGCGAGGAACGAGAACTCGCCGTTGCCGTGGTCGATCACCACGTGGTTGCCGAGCGGCTGGCGCGGGTTCATCTCCCCGGGCACGTTGTCGGGCACGCCGTCGCCCGCGGCCACGACGACGCCCGCCCCGGGGGCGACGACCGGGCGGTCGAAGCAGAAGTAGTCCTCGTTGCGCGCGCCCTCGCCCGCGTGCGTCGTGCCGTCGCGCGCCATCAGGAAGTCGTAGGCGAAGCGCTGGTCGAGGTAGGCCGCGTGGTAGTTCTGCTCGATCTCGCGGCCGCCCCAGAACACCGTCCACGCGTCGCCCGCGGCGAACGGCAGGCGCAGGGGCGTGCGCGTCTCGTAGTCGAGGTGCTCGGAGGGCGCGGCCACCGCCTCGGGCGCGACGCGAAAGCCCTCCACGCGCCCGGTCGGCGAGAAGGCGAAGGTGACGCGGACCGGGCGCTCGAGCTTCGCGAAGCGCGCGCGGCGCACGTACACCCGCAGGGCGCCCTCGTCGACGACCTCCTCGTCCAGGAGCTCCTCCTCCTCGCCGAGCTGGTCGCCCACGACGAGCCGGAACGCGGCCAGCTTCTCCGGCTCGCCGAACAGCTCGCGCAGCGCGTCCCCGAGGCGCTCCCACAGGGCGGCCGTGTCGCCCGCGTACAGGAGCTCCGTGCAGGCGCGGCCCTCCGCCAGCGCGTCGACCTCCGCCCGGAGGTGCCTTGCGGGCCGCGCGCGCGGAGCCGGTCCGGCCGCGGCCAGCGAGAGGACCGCGGCGAGCCCCGCCGCGACCCCCGCGGCGAGTCCGGGCCGTCGCGCTCCGCTCACGGCGCGACCTCGCGGCCGACGGGGATCAGGCCGTGCTGGTCGTCGGCGTAGGGCGTGCGCCGGTACAGCCACTCCATGCGCGCGCGGGGGTCGTCCGCGAGCTCCTCGTCGTTCTGCAGGCGCTCCTCGTAGGCCGCGCGCAGCGAAGGATCGGCCGCCAGCATGCGCTGGGCCAGGGGCTCCATCACGTACGGCTCGACGTACTCGGTGCGCTGCAGGACCGCGTGGAAGAAGCCCCACTGGAAGAACGAGTCCGGCCCGTCCGGCTCGAGCAGCGCCACGACGAGGTCGCCCAGCGGCTGGTCGGTCGACACGCGCGCGGACCCCGCCGGGTAGCGGACCACGCGGCGCTCGCGCGCGGTCGTGGCCGTGACGCGGACGCGGCCCTCGAAGGGCGCGCCGGCGAGCTCGTGCGCGACGACGCGCGACAGCTCGACCTCGACGTCGCGCGGCTCGTCGAGGCGCGTCATGCGGACGCCGTGCCAGCCGAGGCGCTCGAGCACCTCGGGGTAGGTCGGCGGGATCCAGTAGGCGCTGGGCCGCGCGGCGACGGCGGCGGGGCGGTCGGTCGTCACGACCGGGACGGTCCGCGTGACCGGCTCGCCCAGCCAGCGCGGGTACGGGAGGCCGGTGAGCGGCGACTCGACGGCCTCGGCGGCGACGCCCAGGAACTCCATCTCGCGCCGCTCGTCGCCCGGGCGCCACGCGAGCGGCACCGGGTCCGGGCGCCGCTCCTGGTCGGAGCCGACCGCGCGGCGCAGCGCGTCGCGCTCGGACGCCAGCAGCCGCAGCGACGCGCGCAGCAGCACGTACGTCCCCAGCACGCGCCGGTCGTAGGGCTTCAGCGAGTGGTTCTCGACCAGCACGGTGGGCACGTGGCACAGGTCGCCGTAGCCGTTCGAGAAGCGCGGCGAGGCGGTCCAGTCGACGATGCCCTGCTCGAGGTCGAGCGGGTCGCGCACGAACACGAGCGGCCCCGGCACGTGGCCCCACTGCTCGAGCTCGCGGTGCACCGCCGGGCGGTACACGTCGTCGAGCCACCCCGCGATCGCCGGCGACCATGCGTGGCGCCCGTTCCAGCCCAGCGTGACGTCGTACTGGTAGTCGGCCCCGTCGGTCACGTGCACGTCGAGGTACAGGTCGGGCTGCCAGTCGCGCAGCACGTACACGACCGCCCGGGCGCCCGCCGTGTCGAGCTTGGCGAAGTCGCGGTTCAGGTTCAGGTTGCGCGCGTTCGTGCGCCAGCCCATCTCGACCGGCCCGCGCTGGTTCGCGCGCCCGAAGGCCGACGTGCGCTCGTGGCCGTCGACGTTGAGGATCGGCACGAACAGCAGGTTCGCGTCCGCGAGCAGCTCCGGCTCGACCGCGCGGACGGTCAGGTCGCGCAGCAGCATCATCCCCGCGTCCTTGCCGTCGATCTCGCCGGCGTGGATGCCCGCGTGCACGAAGAGCGTCGGCTTGCCCCCCTCGCGCAGCGCGGCGGGGTCGGCGTGCCCCTCGGCGGAGGCGACGACCATCCACACGTCGCGGCCCTCGAGGCTGCGACCGATCGAGACGAGGCTCAGCTCGGGCGCGCGCTCGCACAGGCCGCGGAGCCACGCGACGGTCTCGTCGTAGCCGGGGGTCGCGACCTGACCCGAGCGCTCGAAGGGGGTGGCCCACTCCTCGCCGGGGTCCAGGGCCAGCACGCGGCTGCGGCCCTCCCAGGGGAGGTCGGGGGGCAGCTCGGCGCGGAGGGCGTCCTGCGGCGCGCCGAGGGCGACGGCGGCCGCGATCGCGGCCGGGATGGCGGGGGTGGGCATGGGGTCTCCTCCTCGGCGCGGGCGAAGGGCGGCCAGTCTAGCGGCCGGCCCGCCGGGGGCCCCGTGGGCCGCGTGGACCCGGGGAGCCGCCCGCGGCGGCCGGCTCGCGCTCGCCCGCCCGCCGGTCCGCGGCCCCCGGACCTTCGCTCCCTGACCCTCACCGGGGTGAGGGAGTCAGCGCGACGCGACGCGCTCCGCGGCGGCCCCCTCGAGGCGCCGGCGCAGGCGGGCGACGGTGCGCTCGAGCTCGGCGCAGCGCGGGCAGTCCGGGCGGGCCGCCGCGACGTCCGCCGGGCGCCCCCCGGAGCGCGCTCGCACCCAGGGGTCGACCGTTTCGGCCTCGCCGGCCTCCGGACGGACCTCCGCGGGGCAGTCCCCGTCGCCGCAGCCGCGGCACTCGCCGCAGCGCCCCTCGGCGCGGCAGTCGCGGCAGTCCGAGCAGCTGCCGCAGTCCCGGGCGCCGTCCCGGGCCGCCTCCAGCTCCTCCAGCCGCCGGTCGAGCTCGGCCTCGACGCGGTGCTCCTCGACGTCGAGCTCGTCCGCGGCTCGCTCCAGCTCCTGCAGCCGCGCCTCGGCCTCCCGCTCGAGCTCCGCCAGCTCGCGCTCGAGCGCGCGCTCCAGGCGCTCGCGCTGGCGCTCGGCCTCCTCGACCAGGCGCTCCACCTGGCGCTCGAGCTCCTCCACCTGCTGCTCCACGCTGCGCTCCAGCTCCTCCGCGCTGCGCTCGGCCTCGCGCTCGCGCTCCTCGGCGCGCCGCTCGACGTCCGCCTCGACGAGCTCCCTCTCGCGCTCGAGCTGCTCGCGCCGGCGGTCCAGGGCGTCCCGCTGGCGCTCGCCGGCGCGCTCGAGCTCGCGCACCTCGCGCTGGAGCCCGGCGCGCGGCGTGCCGGAAGCGGGAACCGGGTCCGCGGAGTGCAGCGCGCGGGCGCACACCC
>JAUIDW010000392.1 GCA_030428395.1 bacterium
GCGTCGGACGCTCGCCGCAGGCGGGCGACTGGTTCGGCTCGTTCTGCTCGAGCTGCCCGATGAACGCGCCCTGGCCGTCGAAGGCGAGCGACCCGATGGCCACCACCGCGGCCACGCCGCCGTCGCCCTGGCCGACCGTGGCGTAGTTGCCGACGAGGCTGCTCAGGTCGAAGGCCGCGCCCGCGGCGCTGCCCGCCTGGGCGCCTGCGCTCTGGGCACGCGCCGGCCCGGTCCCCAGCCCCCACACGACGAAGGCCCCGCACAGGGCCGTGACGGCCGCGCCCGCGGCCCGCTTCCTCATCCCGGGAATCATGTCGAAGTTCGCTCCTGCGTCTCTCGGTGTCGTGATCCGCGAGGGGCACCGACCCCCCACCAGCCCGCCAGGATGCCACAGGTCCCGGATTTGCGAACTCCCCGGGGAAGCGGTTCGCCGAGCGGGCGGCCCCCGGCGGCGTCCAGGGCCCGATCCGGAACGATCTTCCGTCGGCCCGGGTGGCGGTCAGGAGCCGCCGGCGACCTTCGTCAGCAGGCCGAGCAGGGCGCGCCCCGGGGCCGAGCGCGGGTGGGTCAGCGGGTTCGACACGTACCGGCCGAGCCGCTCGAGGTGGTAGTCCACGACCGTGTCGTCCACCGCCTCGGCGACCGGGTACGCCGACCCGCCGTCGCGCACGCGCTCGAGCAGCCGCACGAGCCCCACGCGCTTCATGCCCTGCATCCAGGGCGTGACGCCCAGCGGCTCGCGCGCGCCCTCGAGCGGCGCGCCGATCAGCTCGCGGTCGCGCGGCGCCAGGGGGACGACGCGGTCCCCGACACGGAAGCCCGTGCACGCGCCGGCCTCGACGACCGCGGACCACGGCAGGGCGTCGCCGCCGCCCTCGTCGGAGATCGCGCCGCGCTCGCCCTCGGCCCGGATGCGGCCGACGCGGTAGTCGCGCGGCTCGTGGACGACGAGCTCGACGCCGTTCGAGAAGCGCACGTCCCGGCGCCAGCCCTCGCCCGCGCGGCGCCGCCGCCCGCGCACGACGCGCGCCGGCCCCACGATCGCCTTGGCCATCGCCAGGCCGTGGTAGGCGTAGCCCGCGCGGTCGAGCACGACGCGCCGCAGCGGGCCGATCGCGCCCTCGTCCAGCGCCTGCCGCAGCGGGTCCAGGCACGGCAGCGTGGTGCAGTCCTCGGCCACCGAGGCGCTGCGGAACGCCGCGAGCCGGCCCAGGTGCCCCAGGTGCTTGAAGCGCAGCACGGGCGTGTCGATGAGCAGGTCCGCCCCGCCCGCGCCCAGCGCGCCGAGCCGCGCGAGCACCCGCGGGACCGCGTCCTTGGCCACGGCCATGACGACGAGATCGACGCGCGCCATCCGCGCCGCGTCGAGCGCGTCGAGGGGCTCGACGTCGTACGACCGGCCGTCCGCCTCGACCGCCTTGGCCGTCCGCGCGACGACCGCCTCCAGCTCGAGGTCGCCCTCGAGGCGGCGCAGCGCCGGCAGCACGCCCTCGCGGACGCGCTTGCCCGACCCGACGACGAGCACGCGCCGCGTCACGCCGGGCTCCCCGCGGCCAGCGTCGCGCGCAGGTGCCGCGCCAGGCGGATCGACAGCGCCACGATCGTGAAGGTCGGGTTCGCGCACCCGCTGGTCGGGAAGACCGACGCGCCGGCCATGTAGAGGTTGTCGACGCCGTGCACGCGGCAGCTCGGGTCGACCACGGACGTCGCCGGGTCGGTGCCCATGCGCGTCGTGCCCATGTGGTGCGACGCGTCCTGGTCGATCGGCCACGGGTCCGCCTCGGCCAGGGGCGTCTCGAGCCGGCCCACGCCGGCGCGCTCGAGCTCCTCGGCCAGCACGGCGTGCAGCTCGAGCAGCGAGCGGCGGTCCAGCTCGCGGCAACGGTGCTTCACCAGCGGCAGCGGCGTGCCGTACGGGTCGGTCTCGCCGGAGAGCTCGACGCGGTTGTCGGGGTGCGGCTCCATCTCGAGGAAGTTGCGCAGGCGCACGCGCTCGACCCTCGGCTTCGCGCGCCGCACCAGCCGGCTGTGCGCGTAGGCCGCCACGCGCGGCAGGTCGCCCAGCACCGTGAAGCCCAGCCCGAGCCAGTCGCCCAGCCCCTTGCGCGCGTTCTGCACGTCGGAGTCGTCGCCGGTCTCGGAGTAGTCGCGCAGCTCGACCACCTCGTCCTCGCGGCCGCGCTTGAAGGCGCGCAGCACGACGCCCGTGCGCTTGACCATGGCCACCAGCGCCTCGACGCCGGGGCCGTCGGACCACGGGAACAGCGGCTCGAAGCGCACGTACGAGTTCAGCAGCCCGCGCGCGAGCTGCTCGTCGGGCCGCAGCCGCAGCCCGGCGTACCCCGCGTAGCCGCGGTACAGGCACCCGAAGTAGTACGGCGCGTCGGCCACCGGCTCGAACAGGTGCAGCACGCCGCAGTAGTTCTTCGGGTGGTTCATCAGGTGCCGCCCGACCTGGTCGCGCTCGTTCCCCAGGCCCGCCGCGCAGCGGTCGGTGGACACCAGCAGCAGCCGCGCGTTCTCGATCCCGCCGGTCGCGACCACGAACGCGCGCGCCCGGACGCGGTGCTCGGCGCCGCCGCGAGTGCGCACGACCGCCGCCTCGACGCGCTCGGACCCGCCGGTCTCCAGGCGCGTGACCGTCGCGTCCAGCAGCAGGTCGACGGCGTCGCCCTCGTACAAGCCGCGCAGCTCCGCGCCGAAGTCCTGCGGCTCGTCGCAGGCCAGGAACACCTTCTCCTCGAGCCGCTCCCACGTCGGCTGCAGCGCGCCCTTCGCCCGCAACGCGCCGAAGCCGGCCTCCGTGAAGTGCTCCGCCGGCGGAAACCGGTACCGCTCGGCCGCCTCGTCGTACCCCGCCAGCAGCTCGTCGCGCCCCAGCGGCCACCCCGACAGCCGCACGAACGGCCGCCCCACCACGTCCACCTCGTCCAGCGGGCTCGACAGCCCCGCCCACGTCGTCGACGCGCCCCCCAGCACCCGCTCGCGCGACCAGTCCTTGACGTGGATGCCCTCGCTGCGCACCTCCTTCAGCGCGTCCCCGTGCGCCGTCACCCGCGCCAGCCCGCTCTCCAGCACCACCACCCGCAACCCCGACTCCGCGAGCTCCGCCGCCACGGTCCCCCCCGCCGGCCCGGACCCCACGACGCACACGTCGTAGTCCGGAAGCTCCCCCACCGCTCGCTCGTCCAGGTCGTGAATCATGCCGCGCGCCCGGGGAGGCTATCCCGCCCCGGGCGCGCTGCCAATCGACGTCGCGGCGACGCGGCCGTCGCCCGTCCGGAGTCAGGTCGGGCTCGGGAGGCCCGTCGCAACGGCCCGCGCCGGCGCGGGGGCGTGCGCGGGTGCGGCGTGGAGGGCGGCCCAGGTGTTGAGGGCGACGACGGCGACGAGGCCGACGATCGAGAGCGCCATCATGGCCGGGACCGGGGGCAGCGCCGGGAGGGGCACGATGCCCGGCAGGAAGAAGAGCAGCAGCCACGCGGCGGCGAGCAGCGCGGTGCGCGCGCGGGGGCCGCGCAGGTCGACGGCGGTGAGGCTGAGGAGCCAGAGGCTGCTGACGGAGAGGTACTCCGCCCACGCGCCCGGGCTGCGGTGGGAGGCCAGGCCGAGCAGGCCGAGCCACAGGATCGCGCGGCCGCCGCGGGTCGTCGCGCGGCGGCTGCCGAGGACGGCCACGGCCAGCACGGCCAGCGTGTAGGCGGCGTTCAGCGCGCGGCCCGCGGCGGCGGGGACGTCCACGCCGAGGCGCTCGAGCTTCTGCACGAGGCCGACCGGCGACTGGTTGCCGGCCGCGAGGACGTCGGCGAACTCGGGCCAGGCCTCGGCGAACTGGAACGCGCGTCCGTCGAGCAGCCGCGGCAGGTGCTCGAGCGCGAACGCCTCGAACGGCGCGGTCCCCAGCACGGCGAGCGCCGCGGCCGTGTAGGCGGCGGTGAAGGCGGCCGTCGCCCCGAGCGCGCGCCAGCGGCGCTGGACGGCGAGGGGCACGAGCAGCACGGCGGGGAACATCTTGGCGAGGATCGCCGCAGCGAGCAGCGCACCGCCCGCGGCGTCGCGCCGGCGCTCGAAGGCCAGCATCCCGCCGACCGCGAGCACGAGCGCGGCCAGGTGGAACTGGCCGTACTGGAAGTTGAACATCGTCCCCATCGACAGGAACACGAGCGGGAAGAGCAGCGCCGCGGCGCGGCCGCGCGCGCCGCCGACCCAGCGGGCGAGCAGCGCGCCCGCCGCCAGGAAGCCCAGTGCCTGCAGCGCGAACCAGCCGGTGCGCAGCAGGGCGAAGTCGCTCGTCAGCGCCAGCGCGACGTGCGGGAGCAGCAGGAACTGCGGCGGGTACTGGTAGGGGTCCTCGTAGTAGCGCTCCATGCCCGCCACGTCGGTGTGGGGCCGCGCGTCGCGCGCGACGCCCGGGTAGTGCGCCGCGTCGTACACGTTCGGCTCGCCCGCCGCGTTCAGCTCGGCCGCGCCGAGGTACGCCGGCATGCACATGTGGTGCGAGAAGTAGTCGGGCAGCACCGGGCCCCAGGCCAGCGCGTCGTCGGTCAGGCACGCCGCCGTGCGGCCGGTCTGCAGCAGCGCCGCGACCGCCAGCAGCGCCCACAGCGCGGACGTCCGCGGACGGCGGCGGGCCGCGCCGTCCAGCGCCGCGGGCAGGCGCCCGGCCAGCGCGCGCGTCGCGGCGAGCTGCGCCGGGGCCACGGCCAGCAG
>JAUIDW010000393.1 GCA_030428395.1 bacterium
GGGCCGCCCGGCGCCGGAGCGCGCGCGGCGGGCCGGCGAGGCCGGACGGCGACGGCGGCACGGAACGGCGCCCCGCCGGCCGTGGGAGCGCGCGGGGACGCCGCTAGCGGGCGCCGCCGGGCGGCAGGACCCCGTCCTTCTCCATCTGCCGCAGGTCGCGCTCGGTGGGCTCGATGAAGTCCTCCAGGGCGTCCTCCCACTCCGCCTGCTCGAAGCGCTTGCCCTTGCGGTGCCACCAGGCGAACCACTGGCGGATCGCGCTCTCGCGCCGCTCCGCGCTCGTGCCGGTGCCCGAGCCCTCCCGCACCTGCGGCTTGTACCCGGTGTAGAAGCCGGTGATCTCCTCGAGCGCCTGGTTCACGAGGTTCAGCTTGATCGCGTCGTCCTCGGTCTCGATCGGCGTCTCGTACATCTTCGTCAGCAGCGCCGGCAGGGCCGGCTTGCCGATGGCGACGAGCTCCTGCTTGGCCTGCGAGTTCTCCTTCGGCCGCAGCTCCAGGTCGATCAGCTGCGCGCACAGCGCGTCGATGCGGTCCCGCAGCTCCGGCGGCGTGTCGTCGAGGTGGGGCAGGGGCTCGGGCTCGGACTCGTAGACGCGCGAGCCGTCCGTCAGCTCGACCTTCTCGTACTTGCGCGCCGCCACGCGCTTCATCATCGAGAGCTCGGAGAGGGTGTACACGCGCTCCCACGAGGCCAGGCGCCAGTCCTTGCCGTCCTGCACCACTCGCACGGCCAGGGTGCGCTTCTCGCCCGCGCGCTCGTTCGCCGTGGCCGTCACGTCCAGGTGGACCACGGCGGCGCCGTCCTCGCGCGACTCGACGCGGCCGTCGTAGGGGCGCCAGGAGGAGAGCGCGTGGTCGCCGGTCATGTGGACGACCTCGTGCGCCAGGGCCTGGACGGCCTCCTCCTGCTCGAAGGCCTCCAGCGCGTCCCAGTCGACGGGCTCGACCGCGGGCACCCGCGGGACGTCGGCGTCGGGGGCGCCCTCGGGGATCGGCGGGCCGCCGGCCGCAAGCCAGGCGAAGACCGCCTCGCCGTCGAGCTTGCGCGCCAGCGCCTCCTCGTCGAAGTCCGCCACCAGCTGGAAGGCGCGCGCGACGGCCTGGACGGGCGGCGAGTTCCAGGAGCCGTCGTCCAGGGGCTCCTCGGCGACCGGCGGGGCCACCTCCTCGGCGGGGTCCTGGGCGGCCACCTCGCGCGCCTGCGGCTTCGAGCGCGTCGCGAAGAAGAGCACCGCCAGCACGGCGACGATCGCGGCCCCCGCGATGAAGAGCGAGGGGTTCACGCCGGTGGCGCGCGAGCCGGGCGGGCGCGCGACGTAGAGGTGGTCGCAGTTCGGGCAGCGGACCCTGGCGCCCTCCTTGGACGAGGGGATGCGCGCGACGGTCCGGCAGGACGGGCACTGGATGTTCATGGGCGGTGACGGGGTCGTGGGGCGCGCCCGCGGCCGCGCGGGCTCGGCGGAGCGTAGCACGCGGCCCGCCGCCGGTTTCGCCCGGGGACGCGGACCGGTCGGAGCCGGACCGGGAAAGGCGGCGCGCGCGGGCTTACGATGGCCGCGTGGACGAGCTGGCGACGCCCCCCCGGACCGACGGCGGCCCCCGCCCGGCGCGCGCGCGGCGCCCGTCGGGCGAGGACGCGGGCTTCGAGCTGGTCTGCCCGTTCGAGCCGACCGGCGACCAGCCGCGGGCCATCGAGCAGCTCGTCGAGAGCGTGCGCGCGGGGCACCGCCACCAGACGCTGCTGGGGATCACCGGGTCGGGCAAGACCTTCACGACCGCCGCGGCGATCCAGCGCCTGGGGCGCCCGGCGCTGGTGCTCTCGCCCAACAAGACGCTGGCGGCGCAGCTCTACGCGGAGTTCAAGGAGCTCTTCCCGAGCAACGCCGTCGAGTACTTCGTCAGCTACTACGACTACTACCAGCCCGAGGCCTACGTCCCCTCGAGCGACACGTTCATCGAGAAGGACGCCAGCCGCAACGAGAACATCGAGCGCCTGCGCAACAGCGCCACGCGCTCGCTGCTGCAGCGCCGCGACGTGGTGATCGTGGCGTCGGTGTCGTGCATTTACGGCCTGGGCTCGCCCGAGGCCTACGCCGAGATGGCGCTCGAGCTGCGCGCCGGCCAGTCGATCGAGCGCGAGGACCTGCTGCGCCGCCTGACGCAGATGCAGTACGCGCGCAACAACCTGGACTTCCGCCGCGGGACGTTCCGCGCGCGCGGGGACGTGGTCGAGATCTTCCCCGCCTACGAGGACGAGCGCGTCACGCGCGTCGAGCTCTTCGGCGACGAGATCGAGGCGCTGGTCGAGGTCGACCCGCTGCGCGGCGAGGTGCTGCGCGAGATGGAGGCGGTCGAGATCTTCCCCGCCAACCACTACGTCACGCCGCTCGAGCGCATGGAGAAGGCCGTCGAGGGCATCGAGGCCGAGCTCGAGCAGCGCCTGCACGAGCTGAAGCGCGCCGACAAGCTGCTCGAGGCCCAGCGGCTGGAGCAGCGCACGCGCCACGACCTGGAGATGCTGCGCGAGACCGGCGTGTGCAACGGGATCGAGAACTACTCGCTGTACATGGACGGCCGCCGGCCGGGCGAGGCGCCCTTCACCCTGCTGAACTACTTCCCCGAGGACTGGCTCGTCTTCGTCGACGAGAGCCACGTGTCGATCCCGCAGGTGGGGGGCATGTACCGCGGCGACCGCTCGCGCAAGGAGACGCTGGTCGAGCACGGCTTCCGCCTGCCCAGCGCGCTCGACAACCGCCCCCTGCGCTTCGAGGAGTGGGAGCGGCTGGTCCAGCAGATCGTGTACGTGTCCGCCACGCCGGGCCCCTACGAGCGGCGCGCGTCGGAGGACCACGTGTTCGAGCAGATCGTGCGGCCCACCGGCCTGCTCGACCCGCCGATCGAGGTGCGCCCGGCGCGCACGCAGGTCGACGACCTGCTGGCCGAGATCCGCAAGGTGGTCGCGAACAAGTGGCGCGTGCTGGTGACGACGCTGACCAAGCGCTCGGCGGAGGAGCTGACCACGTACTACGAGGAGCTGGGCGTGCGCGTGCGCTACCTGCACTCGGAGATCGACGCCATCGAGCGCGCCGCGATCCTGCGCGACCTGCGCCAGGGGGCCTTCGACGTGCTCGTCGGCATCAACCTGCTGCGCGAGGGCCTCGACCTGCCCGAGGTCGCGCTCGTGGCGGTGCTGGACGCGGACAAGGAGGGCTTCCTGCGCTCGGAGACCTCGCTGATCCAGACCTGCGGCCGCGCGGCGCGCAACGTCGAGGGGCGCGTGCTGTTCTACGCGGACCGGCGCACGGCCTCGATCGACGCCACGGTGCGCGAGGTCGAGCGCCGCCGCGAGCTCCAGCTGGCCTACAACGCCGCGAACGGCATCGAGCCCCGGACGATCCTCAAGCCGATCCGCGACAGCATCGAGTCGCTGTACGAGATGGACTACGTCGAGGTGGCCGAGGCACCCGACCGGGGCGGGAAGAAGCGCGGCGCGAAGGCGGACGCCGACCCCGCCGAGTCCTGGTCGCCCGAGCGCCTGCGCGGCGAGATCGCGAAGCTGCGCGACGACATGCTGCACGCCGCCGGCGAGCTCCGCTTCGAGGAGGCCGCCACCCTGCGCGACCGCCTGCGCACCCTCGAGGCGCTCGAGCTGTCGCGCTGAGCCCCGGGCGCGATGGCGGAGCCCACCTGGACCCTCGACGGCGTGCCCAAGCGGCCCGGCGTGTACCTGTTCCGCGACGCGGGGGGGGCGGTGCTGTACGTCGGGAAGGCGCGCAACCTGCGGGCGCGGCTGGCGAGCTACCGGCGGCCGGGGGGGGACGGGCGGCTCGGGGTGCAGTTCCTGGAGCGCGACGCGCGCAGCGTCGAGACGGTGGTCACGCGGACCGAGAAGGAGGCGCTGCTGCTCGAGGACGCGCTGATCAAGCAGCACAAGCCGCCGCACAACGTGCGGCTGAAGGACGACAAGTCGTTCCTGATGCTGCGGCTGGACCGCGACGAGCGCTTCCCGCGGCTTAAGTTCGTGCGCGCGCACTCGCCGAAGGCCGGGAAGCCCGGCGGGCGCTCGCGCTTCTTCGGGCCCTACGCGTCGTCGCGCGCGGTGCGGCGCACGCTGTCCGACCTGCACCGCGTGGTGCCGCTGCGGGACTGCCCGGACTCGGTCCTGAACCACCGCACGCGGCCGTGCATCAAGCACCAGATCGGGCTGTGCTCGGCGCCGTGCGTCGGCCTGATCGACGACGCGGACTACGCCGAGCTGGTCGAGCGCGCGGCCAGCATCCTGGCGGGGGACACCGCCGAGCTGGAGGCCGACCTCGAGCAGCGCATGGCGGCCGCCGCGGAGGCGCTCGAGTACGAGCGCGCCGCGCGCTGGCGCGACCGGTTGACCGCGCTGCGGCGCACGGTCGAGGGCCAGGGCGTGCGGCCGCGCGACCGCGTGGATCGCGACGTGCTGGGCCTGGCGCGCAGCGGCGCGCGCGCCTACGTCCACCGGCTGGCGTTCCGCGAGGGGCGCCTGTCGGAGAGCCGCACGCACGCGTTCCGCTCGGAGCTGCCCGACGAGGAGCTGCTGCACGTCGTGCTGACCGCGCTGTACGGCGGCGGGCGGCGCGCCGCGCCGGCGGAGATCGTCGTGCCGTGCGCGCCCGAGGAGCAGGAGCTGCTGCAGGAGGTGCTGGGCGCCGACGCGCGGCTGGTCGTGCC
>JAUIDW010000394.1 GCA_030428395.1 bacterium
CGTCGAGATGTCGCACGCCGCCGACCGCAAGGTGCGCGAGTACTCCAAGGGCATGCAGCAGCGCATCGGCCTGGCCCAGGCGATGGTGCACGAGCCCGACCTGATCTTCCTGGACGAGCCGACCGACGGCGTCGACCCCGTCGGCCGGGCCGCGATCCGCAACGTCGTCCAGGACCTGAAGCGCCGCGGCGTGACGCTCTTCATCAACTCGCACCTGCTGATGGAGGTCGAGCTGATGTGCGACCGGGTCGTCATCATGAACCGCGGCAAGGTCATCCGCGAGGGCTCGATCGAGGAGCTGACGCCGCGCACCGAGGCGGTCCACTTCTCGCTGGCGAACGCGCCGGAGAACCTGGCGGCGATCCTGGAGGGCGTCGGCACGGGCTGCCAGGCCGTCGACGACGGCCTCGACCTGCTGGCCAGCGACGAGGAGCTCGACACGGCCGTCGACCGCCTGCGCGCCGCCGGCGTCTCGATCCGCGGCATCTCGCGCCGCCGCCTGTCGCTCGAGCAGTCCTTCATCGAGCTCGTCCAGAAGGAGCGCGCGTGAACGTCCACACGACCAAGGCCCTGTTCCTGGACGCCCTGGCCCAGGTGCTGGACAACAAGATCTTCCGGCTGCTCGTGATCCTGACGGGCGGGCTGGTGCTGCCGACGTTCCTGATCGCCGCCACGCCGGAGAAGCTCGTCCTGCTCTGGGGCTGGCGCGAGTACGACTACACCGGGATCTTCGAGGCCCTGAACCAGCGCGGGGCGCTGATCGAGAACCCGCGCGAGGCCCTGATCGGCACGCTGCAGACGCTGTTCGTCAACCAGGTCGCCGGGACGGTCGGGATCTTCTTCACCATCGCGGCGACCGCCTTCTTCGTGCCGCGCATGCTCGAGAAGGGCGCGGCGGACACGCTCTTCTCGAAGCCCGTGTCGCGCCTGACGCTGCTGCTGACGCGCTACCTCGCCGGGCTGCTGTTCGTCGGCGTGCTGGCCGTGATCCTGGTCGGCGGCATCCACCTGGGGCTGATGCTGAACTCCGGCTACAGCGACCCCGGGTTCCTGTGGTCGATCCCGTCGCTGATCTACCTCTTCGCGGTGCTGTACGCCGTCTCGATCCTGTGCGGCGTGCTGACGCGCAGCTCGGCCGCGGCGATCCTGATCACCATCGTGTTCTTCATGTTCAACGGCTGCGTGCACGGCATCTGGCGCGGGATCGAGTACAGCCGCGCCGGCGAGCTCGAGCGCGCGCTGAACACGGTGCGCGACGAGGCCGCCGGTGCCGACGCCGAGCTGGCCGACCTCGAGCTGCCGGAGGCCGAGCCCAGCAGTTCGATCGACACATTCAAGAACATCCTGTTCGGGTTCGTCGACACGCTGCACTACACGCTCCCGAAGACGGGGGACGTCAAGCTGATCGCCACGATGCTGCGCAAGTCGATCGAGACCGAGCCGGTCGTGTACGCGGACGAGGAGCTGAACCTCGAGATCCGCGCGCACCCCGACGGCTTCCTGCTCGAGGACCCCGGCGCCCCCATCGACGGCGCGGGCCTGGTCTGGCGCTCGGAGCACGGCACCCGCGGCGGCGACGCGCGCTTCGTCCTGCGGCGCTTCTCCCGCCTGGAGGCGCGCGAGGTGGGCGACGACCGCCCCCCGCGCAAGCGCACGACCTTCTCGATCGCCCGCGACCACGAGGGCGCCGTCGAGGACGACCCGCGCGCCAGCGACGTGACGCGAGACGTCAATGGCGAGATGGTGTCGCAGATCCCCGTGATCACGGTGACGTGGACGGAGACCACCGACGCCGGCCGCGCGTACCGCAAGACGTACTTCTGGTCGCGCGCCGACTGGATCTACGAGCTGGACGTCCGCGCCCCCGAGGAGTGGATCGAGGACGCCGAGGCCCGCGCCCCCCTGACCGGGTTCCTGGACGAGCTGGAGTTCGAGGACAGCCCCCTGATCCAGACGCCCGGGGACTGGTACGAGAGCCGCTTCGACTGGGACGCCCCCTGGAAGTACAACGCGTTCTTCTCGATGGGCACGACCGCCGGGTTCGCGCTGGTCGTGCTGGCCCTGGCCTGGATCCGGCTGGCGCGCATCGACTTCTGAGCCTCCTCCCGTGACCACCGCCGGCCTGCTGCGCGACCTGCGGTCGATCGTCGGCCCGCGCGGGCTGGTGGACGACCCGACCTGGCTCGTCCCCTACGAGTCCGACGGCCTGGCGATGCAGCGCGGGCGCCCGCTGTGCGCCGTGCTGCCGCGCGACACGGCCCAGGCCGCCGCGGTGATGGCGCGGCTGGCGCGCGCGGGCGTGCCGGTCGTGTCGCGCGGCGCGGGCACCGGCCTCTCCGGCGGGGCCACGCCCGTCGAGGGAGGCGCGCTCGTCGGCACCGCGCGCATGCGCGACGTGCTGTCCGTCGACCCCGTCGACCGCCTGGCGCGCGTGCAGGCCGGCGTCGTCAACGTCGAGCTGACCGCCGCCTGCGCCGCCCACGGCCTGTTCTACGCGCCCGACCCCTCCAGCCAGCAGGCCTGCACGATCGGCGGCAACGTGGCCGAGAACTCCGGCGGCCCGCACTGCTTCAAGTACGGCGCCACCACGCGCCACGTCGAGGGCCTGGTGATCGTGACGGCCGACGGCGAGGTGCTGGACCTGACCGGGGCGCCGGTGGACCCCGACGGGCTGGACCTGGTGGGCCTCTTCGTCGGCAGCGAGGGGCTGCTGGGCCTCGCGACCGAGGTCGTCGTGCGCCTCACGCCGCTGCCGGAGGCGGTCGAGACCCTGCTGGCGGTGTTCCCCGACCTCGACGGCGCCTGCGACAGCGTGTCCGAGATCATCGCGCAGCGGCTCGAGCCTTCCGCGCTCGAGATCCTGGACCGCCTGACGATCGAGGCCGTCGAGGACAGCGTCTTCGCCGCCGGCTACCCGCGCGAGGCCGAGGCCGTGCTGCTGATCGAGGCCGACGGCGGCGACGCCGAGGTCGCCGAGGTCGTGGCGCGCATCCGCGCGATCGTCGAGCGGCAGGGCGCGCTCGAGGTGCGCTCCGCCCGCGGCGCCGACGAGCGCAAGCTGCTCTGGGCCGGCCGCAAGGGCGCCTTCGGCGCCATGGGCCGCGTCGCGCCGGACCTGTACGTGGCCGACGTGGTCGTGCCGCGCACGAAGCTGCGCGAGATCGTCGCGCGCACCACCGAGATCTGCCGCGAGCAGCGCCTCAAGCTCGCCAACGTCTTCCATGCGGGCGACGGCAACCTGCACCCGAACATCTGCTACGACCGCCGCGACGAGGACGAGGTCGCGCGCGTGCTCGCCGCGGGCCACGCGATCATGCAGATGTGCGTCGCCGCCGGCGGCTCCCTGACCGGCGAGCACGGCGTCGGCCTCGAGAAGCTCCCCGAGATGGAGCTCGCCTTCGCCCCGGCGGACCTGCGCGCCATGTGCGACGCCCGCGACGCCTGGGACCCCCACCGCCGCCTCAACCCCGGCAAGCTCCTGCCCGTGCGGGCGTGTCGCGAGCGGCGCGCCGCCGGCGCGCCGCCCGCGAGCAGCGCGGGCGCTCCGTTCGGGTCGGGCGAGCACGGCTCCTCCGCCGGGGAGCCCCCCCGGTGAGTCCCGTCCAGCCCCTGGCCGACCGCCTGCTCGCGACGTTCGGCCCCGACGCCGTCGACGCCGCCCCGCCGGCGCCCGGAGAGGAGCCGCTGCCGCGCGTCGCCCCCGACTCCGAGGAGGGCTGCGCCGAGGTGCTCGCGCTCGCGCGCGCCGACGGGCTCGCCGTGGTCCCCTGCGGGCGCGGCTCGAAGCTCGGCTGGGCCGGACCGGCCGCGCGCGCCGACCTGCTGCTGTCCACGCGGCGCCTCGCCGGCGTCGTGGCCCACGAGCCCGCCGACGGTACGCTCGCCGCGCGCGCGGGCACGCCGCTCGCCGACGTGCGCGCCGCCGCGGCGTCCGGCGGACACCGCCTGACGCCCGACGTGCCCGGCGCGGACGCGGCCACGCTGGGCGGCGTGCTCGCCGCCGGGCAGAGCGGCGCCGACCGGCTGCGCCACGGCCCCGCGCGGCACCACGTGCTCGGCATGCGCGTGCTGCTCGCCGACGGCGCGGTCGCGCGCAGCGGCGGGCGGCTGGTGAAGAACGTGACGGGCTACGACATGCACCGCCTGTA
Source organism: bacterium (assembly GCA_030428395.1). Lineage (GTDB taxonomy): Bacteria > Planctomycetota > UBA1135 > UBA1135 > JAUIDW01. The sequence continues at coordinate 4,149 of JAUIDW010000394.1, forward strand.
CGCGGGCTCCCACGGCGCGCTGTGCGTGATCCTGGAGGCCGCCCTGCGGCTCTTTCCCGCGCCCGAGCGCGACGCCGTGGTCGAGGCGCGCTTCCCCGACCGCGCCGCGGCGCTGGCCGCGGCCCGCGCCGTGCTGGACGGTCCGGCGCGGCCCGTCTCCGTGCTCGTCGAGGCCGGGGGCGACCCCGGGGACGCGCGCGTCGCCGTCCACCTGGCGGGCGTCGCGGCCGCCGTCGACGTCGAGCGGAACGCCGTCCAGGCGGCCCTCGGCGACGCGGAGGTGCTGCTGGACGACGCCGCCCGCGCCCGCGCGGAGGCCCTGCGCGAGGCCGAGCTCGAGGGCGGCCGCTGGCCCGACGCGCACGTGCTCGCGCGGCCTTCCGCGCTCGACGGCGCGCTGGCGATCCTCGACGACGTCCTGGGGACCGGGGCGGCGCTGCGCGTGCAGCCCGGCCTGGCCGCGGTCGACGCGCGGCTCGGCCCCGCGAATGCCGACGCGCTGCTGCGCGAGCGCGGCGCGGAGCTGCGCGCGCGCCTGGCCGACCGCGG
>JAUIDW010000395.1 GCA_030428395.1 bacterium
GGCTGGAACCTGCTGACGACCGAGCAGCGCCTGGCCGACGGCACGCCCACCGACTACGGCCTGGGCGTGAACCTGGCGCCCCTGGCGGACGCGGAGTGCGTGTCCTACGGCGGCGCCGTCGCCGGCGCGCGCGCGTTCGTCGCGTACTACCCCGCGATCGACCTCACCGTGGTCGTGCTCGCGCGCGGCGAGGACGTCGAGGTCGACCGCATCCAGCGCCGGGTGGCGCGCGCCGTGCTCGAGCTGCCCGACCCCGAGTTGCGCGACGCGTCCCTGACGCGCGAGGAGCGCGCGGTCTACCTCGGCGGCTACTATTCGGGCTGCACGCGCATCGAGGTCCGCGAGACCGGCGAGCACCTCGCGCTGCTGCTGCCCGACGGCGAGGAGCACGCGCTCGTGCCCCAGGGCGAGCACGAGTTCGTGGCCGGGGACGACCCCGAGGTCGTCGTCAGCTTCGAGGTGGGGGACGAGGTCACCGGCCTGTGGCTCGTGCGCCGCGGCGCCGCGATCTACGCCAAGCGCCTCGACTGACCGGGGCGCGCCCCGCCCGCGGGGGCTAGGCTGCGCGCATGGCTCCCTTCGCCGACCTCGAGGCCTTCCTCGCGCCGGGCGGGCCGACGCGGGTGATCGCGCACCGCGGCTGCTCGGGCAGCGCGCCGGAGAACACGCTCGCCGCCTTCCGGGCGGCGGCGCAGGTCGGCGCGGACATGGTCGAGCTGGACGTGCAGCCCTCCCGCGACGGCGCGGTGATGGTGTTCCACGACGAGGCGCTCGACCGCACGACCGACGGCCGCGGGCCGCTCGCCGCGCGCACGCTCGCCGAGCTGCGTGCGCTCGACGCCGGCTCGTGGTTCGACGCGCGCTTCGCGGGCGAGCGCATCCCGACCCTGGCGGAGGCGCTCGCCGCGCTCGGCCCGACGCTGCCGGTCAACGTCGAGGTCAAGCCCGAGGCCGTCGACGACCGCGTCGAGGGCGGCTTCGTCGCGCGCGTGGTCGACGAGCTGCGCGCCGCCGGCTTCGTCGAGCGGACGCTGCTGTCGTCCTTCGACTCCCGCGCCCTGGCCCAGGCCCGCGCGCTGGAGCCCGGGCTGCGCCGCTCGCAGCTCTACGACGCGTCCGCCCACGCCGGCGTCCCGCCCGCCGAGCTGCTCGGGCGCCACGGGGCGCGGACCCTGAGCCTGGCGGCGCGCCAGGTGCGCCCCGGGGTCGTCGCGGACGTGCACGCGGCGGGCGGGCTGGTCCTCGTGTACACGGTCAACGAGCTCGCCGCGGCGCGCCGCCTCGCCGGCCGGGGCGTCGACGGGGTGTTCACCGACCACCCCGAGCGGCTGCTGGCCGGGCTGCGCGCCGGCGGGGCCCCGGGGGCCTGAGCGACGCCGCGCGCTTGCGGCCCCGCGCCGCGGGCGTATCGTGCGCCCCATGGCCGGATCCAGCGGAGTCGAGACGGAGTTCAAGCGGCGCGTGGACTCGGAGCGCGACCTCGAGGCGGTCGCGGCCGCCGCGGGGGACGGCCCGCGCGCGACGGCGCGTCAGGAGAACCACTTCTTCGACACCGCCGACCGCGTCCTCGCCGCGGCCGGCTGGGCCCTGCGCCTGCGCGACGAGGACGGCCGCTTCTTCCTGACCGCCAAGGGGCCCAAGGGCGCCGCGCGCACCGACGTCGGCGCGGTCGAGCTCGCCGCGCGCCCGGAGGTCGAGGCGGAGGTTCCCGCCGAGCTCGCGCGCGCGATCCTCGACGGTCGCGCCGCGCCCCTCGCCGCGCTCTCCGAGGCCGCCGGCGGCGGCCTCGACGGGCTGCTCGCGGCGGTGGGCGACGCGCCGCTCTCCCACGTCGGCTCGTTCCGCAACCGGCGCACGCGCCTGGGGCCGGTCGCGCTCGAGGGCGAGGGCGGGACGGTCGAGGTCGTGCTCGAGCTCGACCGCACCGAGTTCCCCGGCGACGTCGTGCACTGGGAGGTCGAGGTCGAGGTCGACCCCGACCGCGCGCCCGCCGTGGGCGCGGCGCTCGAGGCCCTGTTCCGGCGCGCGGGGGTCTCCGGCCGCTCCGCGCCCAGCAAGGCCAAGCGCTTCTTCCGCGCCCTGGCCGGCGAGGCGCTCGACGGATGACCGGCGCGCCGGCCGCAGCCCCGGTCGCCGCGCGCGCCCGCGCCCTGGTGGCCGAGCACCCCGTCTTCGACGCGCACGTCGACTCGCTGCAGCGCTCGCTGGACCTCGGCCACGACCTGGGCGAGCGCACGCCCGGCCACCTCGACCTCGTGCGCGGCCGCGCCGGCGGCCTGGGCGCCGTCGTGCTGGTGTGCTGGGTCGACCCCGCGTACATCGACCCCGCGCGGGGCGGCGCGTTCCGGCGCACGCGCGCGCTGCTGGCCGAGTTCCACGCCCTGGCCGCGCGCCACCCCGACCGGATCGCGTTCGCGGGCAACGGCGCGCAGCTCGAGCGGGCGCGCGCCGCCGGCGCCGTGGCGGGCATCCCCGGCGTCGAGGGCGGCCACTCGATCGAGGCGAGCCTCGAGAAGCTCGAGTGGCTCTTCGACCACGGCGTGCGCGTGTTGACGCTGGTGTGGAACAACAGCCTCACCTGGGTGCGCTCGTGCCGCGACGACGGCTCGGTGGACGCGCCCGCCGGGCTGTCGGAGTTCGGGCGCGAGGTGGTCGCGCGCATGAACGAGCTCGGGATGGTCGTGGACCTCTCCCACGCCGCCGACGCGGCGGTGTTCGACGCGCTCGAGGTCAGCCGCGCACCGGTGATCGCCAGCCACTCGGGCTGCCGCGCCGTGAACGAGCACCCCCGCAACCTGACCGACGAGCAGCTGCGCGCCCTGGCCGCGCGCGGCGGCGTCGTGGGCGTCGTGTTCCACCCCGGCTTCCTCGACCGCGCGGCGGCCGACGAGGAGGCCCGCGTGCGCGCGAGCGACGCGTACCGCGCGCTGTCGGCCGCGGACGACACCGCGCTGTTCCTGGCGCAGTCGCAGCTGCTCGAGCGCGAGGCCGCGCCCTTCCCGGCCGGGAAGCTCGTCGACCACGTCGTCCACGCGGCGTCCGTCGCCGGCGTCGAGCACGTGGGGATCGGTTCCGACTTCGACGGCATCCAGCGCGGGCCCGCCGGCCTCGCGGACGCGTCGTGCTACGGCCACCTGGCCGAGCTCCTGCTGGCCCGCGGCTTCTCCGACGACGAGGTGCGCGCGGTGCTCGGCGGCAACATGCGGCGCGTGTTCGCGCACGCGACCGGCCCCGGGACCCGCGCGGCGACCGCCTCGCTCGCGCCGCTCGAGCGCGAGGCGTCGGCGAAACGTCCCGTCGTTCCGGGCGAATGAGCCGGCCGCGGATCCGGGGGTTGCGGCTTCCGGTCGGCGGGGCTCTCCTGGAGGGCTGCGCACCGTGTGCGCACGACCCAGGAGGAGAGACATGAACGATCGCAAGCGACCGGGCCGCCCCGTGGCGGGCGCCCGGTGGACCGCATGGGCGCTGGCCGGCCTGGTGGCCGCCGGGGCCGCCGCCGCGTGCTCGACCAGCAAGGAGCACCAGCTCGAGCGGGTCGCCAAGGACTGGTCCATGGTGATCCGCGCCAGCCAGGTCATCCCGGTCTACCCGCTGACCGAGGACCTGCAGCCCGGCGACGTGTTCCTGGTCACCACGCCCGTCCAGGACCAGGTCCGCATCTACCGCCAGCGGGGCTTCCTGCCCCTCGACCAGCCCGTGACGCGGCTGGCGGAGCTCGACGCCGACTACCAGGCGTTCTACGCGCCGAGCGCCAGCCGCCCGCAGGCGCCGCGGAACGGCGGCGGGGACGCACCGGTCGAGGCCGCAGCGGGCGCCGACCCGCTGCGCAGCGCGCCGCGGGCGGCCTTCCCGACCTACGACTTCGAGGTCGACAGCAGCGCCGGGATGAAGCTCGCCCTGCCCGTGTCCGGCGTCCCGGTCGGGCTGGGGCTGATGCGCTCCGACCGCGCCACCGGCAGCATCGCCATCTCCGACGCGTACACGTACGGGCTGTCCAGCGACTACCTGCTGACGCGCCTGCGCGACTGGGCCCGGCGCGAGCGCGTCGAGGGCGAGCTCGCCATGATGGCCGGCTCGGCCAGCGAGACGCTGTTCCTGCGCGTGGTCAGCCGCGTGTACCTGACCGGCGCGGTCGTCGTGTCGCTGCACGACCAGACCGCGATCGCCGAGGGCGCGGACGCGGGAGTGTCCCCGGAGATCGGGCTGCTCGACTCGGCCGCGGAGAGCTCGCTCGACGCCTTCGAGGACGCGCGCGAGCGCATCAGCGGCAACCTGTCGAGCGACGTGCCCGGCGGGTCGCTGCGCCTCGCGCAGGCCAGCCAGCGCAACGTCACGCTCTCCGAGCGCTTCGAGCGCCCGCTGGTCATCGGCTACCTCGGCTTCGACGTGCCCGTCCTGCGCAACGGCGAGCTCGGCGCGCCGATCGCGACGCTCTCGATGCTCGAGAATCGCGACCGCGCCGCGCCGATCGGCGAGCTGACGCCGTCCCAGCGGCGGCGCGAGCTCGTGGGCTCGGAGCTGCTGCTGCGGACCTACCGGTTGGAGTTCGACGCTCTCGGCCCGGCGGACGTGCTCGCGGGCTGCCGCGAGCTGGTGTCCGAGATCGCGTTCGCCTGCGAGCGCCTGCCCGAGGAGAACTTCGCCGAGGTGCAGAGCCGCGCGTGCGGCATCC
>JAUIDW010000396.1 GCA_030428395.1 bacterium
CCGACGACGAGCTGCACACGCACATCCCCAACGCCATCGCGAAGGGGGGCCTGATCCCGATCTTCCCGGTCCACCCCGAGTCCGGGCTGGGCATGGAGGAGATGCTCGAGTTCCTGGCCGAGTACGCCCCGAACCCGGCGCTCGACCCCACGACCGACACGGAGGGCAACGCGATCGAGCTGGACCCGGAGGGCGAGCTGTGCGGCGTCGCCTTCGCGGTGCGCTCCGACCCGCACGTGGGCAAGGTCGTGCTCGCGAAGATCCTGCGCGGCACGCTGGCCGCCGGGGCGAGCGTGGTCGGCCCGCGCTCCGACCGCGGCGAGAAGCTGGGCGGGTTGTTCCGCTCGGTCGGCAAGAAGAAGCGCGACGCCATCGAGACGGCCAAGCCCGGCGAGATCGTGTGCTTCTCGAAGGTCGAGCACGTCGGCACGTGGGAGCCCTTCACCGAGGCGGGCAAGACCCCCGTCGCGATCGAGACGCCGGCCGTGCCCGCCCCGATGGTGACGGTGGCCGTCGAGCCGAAGAGCCGCGCGGACGAGCAGAAGATCGGCGAGGCGCTCGGCAAGCTGACCGCCGAGGACCCGACCTTCCGCACCCTGGTCGACCCGAAGACGCGCGAGCTCGTGATGAGCGGCATGAGCGACCTGCACCTGCAGGTCGTCGAGGCGCGCATGAAGCGCCGCTACGGCGTCGAGATCAACACGCACGCGCCCAAGATCGCCTACCGCCAGACGGTGACGAAGCCCTCCGAGGGGCACCACCGCCACAAGAAGCAGTCCGGCGGCCGCGGGCAGTTCGGCGAGTGCTACATCCGGGTCAAGCCGCTGGAGCAGGGCGCCGGCTTCGTGTTCAGCGACAAGGTGGTGGGCGGCGCGATCCCGCGCAACCTGATCCCCGCCATCGAGAAGGGCATGCGCGAGATCGTCGAGCACGGCATCCTCGTCGACGGCGAGGTGGTCGACGTCGAGGTGGAGGTCTACGACGGGAAGTTCCACGCGGTGGACTCCGACGAGGCCAGCTTCAAGCTCGCCGGGGCGCGCGCGTTCATCGACGGCTTCCAGAAGGCCGGCCCGATCCTGCTGGAGCCGGTGATGGAGCTGCTCATCAGCGTTCCCACCGACGACGCCGGCGCGATCTTCAGCGACATCACGAGCCAGCGCCGCGGGCACGTCATGGACCAGTGGAACGAGGACAACGGCGCGGTGACCGTGATCAAGGCCCACGTCCCGCTCGCCTGCGTGCAGACCTACCACCGCGACCTGAAGTCGCAGACCGCCGGCGAGGGGTCGTACACCATGACCTTCGCGGACTACTCCGCCGTGCCGGCCTCCGAGCAGCAGAAGGTGCTGGCGGAGCAGGGCAAGAAGCACGACCACGACTAGGCCGGCGGGGCCGTGCGCCCCGCACGCCGTTCCAGCGCGACCCCGGCGCGACCCCGTCCAGCCGGGGGACGCCGCGCACCCGCCGGGCCGGGCCCGTCCGCGACGGTCCCGGCCCGGCGTGCGTTCCCGCGGAGCCCCGGCGCGGGCGCGGGGACCCCCCGGAAAGTCCTTCCACCTCGCTCCCGGGCCCCGGCGCATCGGGCCCCGGCCCCGGGTCGGCTCCAGTCGGGCCCCGGTGTCGGTCGATCCACAGCCAGACCGGTCTCCCCCGACCCCAGGAGTGGCTCGATGATCACCATGGAAGAGCTCCTTGCGCTGCTGGTGCGCAAGGGCGGATCCGACCTGCACATCTCGTCCGGCTCGCCGCCGCGCATCCGCATCGACGGTGTGCTGGTCCCCGTCGAATGCCCGCCCCTGGGGCCCGACGACACCCGGCGGCTCGCCACGAGCGTCCTGACGTCGGACCAGATCGCCAAGCTCGACCGCGACTACGAGCTGGACTGCTCGTTCGGTCTGCAGGACTACGGCCGCTTCCGGGCGAACGTGTTCTACCAGAAGGGCTCGACGGCCTGCGTGCTGCGCCTCATCCCGAACGAGGTGCTCGGCTTCGACGAGCTGGGGCTGCCGCGCGAGGTGTGCGAGCGCATCTGCAACATGCGCGCGGGCCTGGTGCTCGTGACCGGGGCGACCGGCTCGGGCAAGTCGACGTCGCTCGCCGCGATGATCGACTACATCAACGCGAACCGGTACGGGCACATCGTCACGATCGAGGACCCGATCGAGTTCGTGCACCAGCACAAGGGCTGCATGGTGACGCAGCGCGAGGTGGGCGGCGATACCCAGAAGTTCGGCAACGCCCTGCGCAGCGTGCTGCGCCAGGACCCGGACTTCGTCCTGGTCGGCGAGCTCCGCGACCTCGAGACGATCGAGGCCGCCATGACGCTGTCGGAGACGGGCCACCTGACCTTCGGCACGCTGCACACGTCCGACGCCGTCCAGACCGTCAACCGCATCATCGACGTCTTCCCGCCGCACCAGCAGCAGCAGGTGCGCACCCAGCTGTCGTTCACGCTCGAGGCGGTCTTCTGCCAGCAGCTGCTGCCCACCACGGAGGGGCGCGGCCGGGCGCTGGCCTCGGAGGTGATGGTCGCGAACACCGGTGTCCGCGCGCTCGTCCGCGAGGGCAAGGTCCACCAGGTCTACTCGCAGATCCAGACCGGCGGCCGCCTGGGCATGCGCACGATGGCGCAGTCCCTGTCCGAGCTCGTCCGCGCCGGCCGCGTCCGGATCGACGACGCCGAGCGCGCCGTGTCCGACCCCAGCGAGCTGCGCTCGCTCATCCGCGCCGCCTGAGGGAGCGGTCCGAGTCCCCGACCCCATGGTGCGTGTCTCCGGCAAGATCCGGCGCCTGCTGATCGACGCAGGCCTGGTCACCGTCGAGGAGTGGACCGAGGCCCGCGAGGCCGGCGGTCCGATCCTCGAGAACCTCCTGTCCAAGGGAGTCCTCGAGGAGTCCGACTACCTCGCGACCCTCGGCCAGGCCGCCGGCGTGCCGCCGGTCGAGCTGTCGCGCATCCGGCCCGACCCGCTGGCGCTCGAGGTTCTGACGCCCGAGACGTGCCAGGAGCACGGGATCCTGCCGCTGACGCGCAACGGGGACGTCCTGACGATCGCCGTCAGCGACCCCTACGACGTCCTGCTGCTCGACGACCTGCGCCGGATGACCGGCTGCCAGGTCCGCACGGTCCTCTCCCAGCCCGAGACCATCAAGAAGGCGATGGACCGGGTGTTCGACACCGCCGGGAAGCAGGTCTCGGAGCTGCTCGACTCGGTGGAGGACGCCGAGGTCCGGGTCGAGAAGGACCAGACCGAGGACATCGACAAGCAGCAGCTCGGCGACGAGGCCCCGGCGGTCAAGTTCGTCAACGTGATGTTGCTCCGGGCGCTCAAGGAGAAGGCCAGCGACATCCACGTGGAGCCCGGCGAGGAGCGCCTGATCGTGCGCTTCCGCGTCGACGGCCGCCTGCACGAGGCCATGCCCGCGCCCAAGGCGCTGCTGCCCGCCCTGATCTCGCGCCTGAAGATCATGGCGCAGCTCGACATCGCCGAGCGCTTCGCCCCGCAGGACGGCAAGTTCCAGATCCGCTTCGAGGGCCGCAAGATCGACTTCCGCCTGTCGATCCTGCCCGTGGTCGGCGGCGAGAAGGCCGTGCTCCGGATCCTCGACACGGGCAACATGGCGCTGAAGCTCGACTCCCTGGGCTACGAGGACAAGGCGCTCGCCGACATCCAGCGCTCGATCAACTCGCCCTACGGGATGCTGCTCGTCACCGGCCCGACGGGCTCGGGCAAGTCGACCACGCTGTACTCCTGCGTGAAGGAGGTCGCCTCGCCGGAGATCAACGTCGTCACGGTCGAGGACCCGGTCGAGTACCGCATGGACGGCATCAACCAGGTGCCGGTCAACCCCAAGCGCGGCCTGACGTTCGCCGGGGCCCTGCGCTCGATCCTGCGCCAGGACCCCGACGTGGTGCTCGTCGGCGAGATCCGCGACACCGAGACCGCGGACATCGCGCTGAAGGCCGCCCTCACGGGCCACCTGGTGCTCTCGACGCTGCACACGAACGACGCGGCCACCACCATCACGCGCCTGGTCGACATGGGCGTCGACCCGTACATGGTCTCGAGCTCGCTCCTCTGCGTCGGCGCCCAGCGCCTGGCGCGCCGGCTGTGCAACCACTGCCGGGTCGAGGTCGAGATCCCGCTCGAGACCCTCCAGGAGGCGGGGTACGCCGAGCGCGACCTCGAGGGCGCCACGTTCTTCGGGCCCAAGCCGGGCGGGTGCCAGCAGTGCCGCGAGGGCTACCGCGGGCGCTTCGCCATCCTCGAGACCCTGTTCGTGGAGCCCGACCTCAAGCGGATGATCGTCGAGGGACGATCTGCCCAGGAACTCGCCCAGGAAGCGCAGCGCCACGGGATGTTGACGCTGCGCCGGGTCGGACTGCTCAACGTGGCACGCGGCGTGACCTCCCTGGAGGAGGCGCTGCGGGTCACGCTCGACGATTTCTGAGAACCGGAGTAGAGAGCCGTGACCAGCAGCTTCAAGTACGCAGCGAAGAGCGCCAACGGGAAGACCGTCGAGGGCGTGATCGAGGCCAACGACCGCGGCGAGGCGCTGAACGAGCTCCGCCGTCAGAACCTCGTCGTCCTGAAGGTCGAGGCCAGCAGCGGGGGTGGCGGCAGGAAGAAGGGCGGCGGCGCGTTCGCGGCCCTGACCGCCAAGCGGGG
>JAUIDW010000397.1 GCA_030428395.1 bacterium
CACGACCCGGCTGAACGTCGGGAAGATCGCCCAGGAAATTGCGCAGATCCGGAAGGACCTGCCCGAGATCATCCGCGAGGCCCGGGACGCGCCCAGCTTCGCGGCGGTGGAGTGATCCCCGCCAGTCCCGCAGTGCCCGGAGGAGGCGGCGCTCCTCCGGAGTGACGATGTAGGGGATGGGCCGCCCGGCGCTTCTCGTAGCTGCTGTGCTCCGCCCTGGGCCCTGGGCTCGCAGCCCAACCACACGGAGCACGGGAGGGCGAGCAGGGGGGATGGCGAGGTCGAGTCGACGCCGGCTTCGCCCTCGACTCGGGATCGCGCGGCAGCGCCTTCTTGGTGACCGAGAACCGCGAGAACTTGGACTTGCGCTTGCTGGTCCTGCTAGACCGCACCTCCGCCGCATTGGCGCGCCGGCAGGTTCTCCTGGAGCGCGATAGGGAATCAGGCGGTGTCGGCGGCGGCCGGAGGCGGGCCGAGTCGGCACGCGGTGGAGCGCGATCTGCCCTTTCGGGCCCTTCCGAGCCGACTCGGCGGCCGAAGGCGGCACGAATCGACGACCGGCGGAGCCGGATGGCCTGCCTCGGCGACACTCCGCCGAGGGAGGGCCCCCCGCGGAGCTCCCCCTACTGCGCTACTGCAGGATCGGCAGGGACTTGTGCTCGCGGATGGCGACGCGCTGGGCGAAGTGGCCGGCGACCTCGCGGAAGGCGTCGGCGAGGCGGGAGTCGGGGTTGGTCAGGATGACCGGGTCGCCGGCGTCGCCGCCGACGCGGACGGCGGGGTCGAGGGGTACGCGGCCGAGGACGGGGAAGCCGTACTTCTTCGAGAGGCTCTCGGCGCCGCCGGTGCCGAAGATCTCGAGCGTCAGGCTGAACTGACCGTCCTGCTCGACGCGCACGGCCTTCTGGCCGCCGGCGATGTCGACGTGCATCGGGGTGCCGGCGGGGCAGCCCTCGACCTGGCCCGTCAGCACGAGGCCGGCCATGTTCTCGACGATGCCGAAGATGTCGACGTTCACCTGCTTGAACATGGTGACCGCCTTGGCGACGTCGTAGGTCGAGACGGCCTGGGGCTGCGTCACGAGCACGGCGCCCGACAGCGGCACGATCTGCGCCAGGGAGAGCTGCGCGTCGCCCGTGCCCGGGGGCATGTCGACCAGCAGGTAGTCCAGCGGACCCCACTCGACGTCGCCCAGGAACTGCTCGATGAGCTTGTGGACCATCGGGCCGCGCCAGATGACGGGCTTGTCCTCGTCCAGCAGGTAGCCGATCGACATCGTCTTGACGCCGTGGCGCTCCTTGGGGATCAGCTTGTTCCCGCGCGCCTCGGGCTGGCCGGAGAGGCCCATCATCATCGGGATGTCCGGGCCGTAGACGTCGCAGTCCAGCACGCCCACGCGCGCGCCGGTGGCGGCCAGCGCGGCGGCCAGGTTGACGGTCACGGTGCTCTTGCCGACCCCGCCCTTGCCCGACGAGATCGCCACGATGTGCCGCACGTCCGGCGCGACCTGGCGCGCGGGCCCCTGGTTGCCGCGGACGTTGGCGGTCATCTCGACCCTGGCCTCGTCGATGCCGTCGAGGGTTAGGATCTTCTGCTCGGCCTCGGCCTTCAGCTGGTCCTTCACCGGGCAGGCCGGCGTGGTCAGCTCGATCACGACGTCCGCGGTGCGCCCCGTCACCTCGGCCTTCTTCACGAAGCCGAGGGTGACGATGTCCTTCATCAGGTCGGGGTCCTGGACGGTGCGCAGGGCGTCGAGGATTTCGTTCGAGGTGGTCACGGCGGCTCCCGGGGGGTCGTGCGGAGGGGTTCGCGGGGGTGCGAGCGCACTACTCTAGGTCCCCCCGAACCCCGGACAAGGTCGCCCGGGTCGAATCTCCCGGCGCGGCGGAGCGCGTGCGCGGGGCGCCGTGGACCGGCCGCCGGGGAGGGGTAGGATCCGCCCGTGGACGCCCCTCCCCCGGCACCGACGGGCCCGGCTCCGCGGGCGGTCTGCCTGCTGTCGGGCGGGATGGACTCGGCCGTGACCCTGGCCGAGGCGCGCGCCGCGGGGTTCGAGCCCTGCGCGCTGTCCTTCCGGTACGGCCAGCGCCAGGAGGTCGAGCTCGCCGCCGCGCGGCGGGTCGCGCGCGCGCAGGGGGTCGCGCTGCACCGCGAGGTGGCCGTGGACCTGGCCGCCCTGGGCGGCTCCGCGCTGACCGCGGCGATCGACGTGCCCCTCGACCGCGACCCCGGCGAGGTGGGGGCCCCGGGCGCCGGCGTCCCGGTCACGTACGTCCCCGCGCGCAACCTCGTGTTCCTGTCGGTCGCGCTGGCCTGGGCCGAGGTCCTGGGGGCGGCGGATCTCTTCGTCGGCGTGAACGCGGTCGACTACTCCGGCTACCCCGACTGCCGGGCGGAGTTCCTGCGCGCCTTCGAGGCCGTCGCCGCCCTGGCCACCGCGGCGGGGACGGAGCGCGGCGTCGCGTTCCGCGTCCACGCGCCCCTGCAGGAGCTCGGCAAGGCGCAGATCGTGCTGCGCGCCGAGGAGCTCGGCGTCGACCTGGGCCTGACCCACACCTGCTACGCGCCGGTCCTGACGGCGGCCCCCGGCGGGGGAGCGGAGCCCGGCGCGGTGCTGGCCTGCGGGCGCTGCGACGCGTGCGCCCTGCGCCTGCGCGGCTTCCGCGAGGCGGGCCGCACCGACCCGGTCCCGTACGCGACGCGGACCTGACGCGCGCCGCGGCCGGGCGCGAGGTCGCGGGGAGGATCCTGGTCGAGATCGCGGACCGGGTCGCGCGCCGAATTCCGCTGCGCGCGACGCTCGCTCGCCCCTGCTCGATTCGGTAGCTTCCGGAGCGTCGAACGCCGACGCCCGCGCGCGGGGTCCGTGCGACCGGTCGACCTGGAGAGAGCGACCGGCGGACCCCGAGGGGCGGAGGCGGCGCCACCTGCATGAAGGATCTCGAGACTCCTGCTCCCGGCGGGGGCCACGCCCCGGTCGTGGACCTCGCCGACCCGGGCGAGACCGTCTGGCCGGCCGCCGCGCTGCTGGGCGCCCTGGGCAGCGGGCTGCTGTCCGCCGGCGCCTGGGTCGGGGCCGCGCTCGACGGCGTGGGCCGGCCCGTGGGCGTGGTCCGCTGGACCGCCGAGAACGCCGTCTGGGGCACGCTGTTCGCCGTCGCCGTGGCGCTCTCGACCCACGCGGCGGCCCGCGCCCCGCGGCTGGCGGGCGGGCCCGCCCTGGCCGACCTCCCGGCCCGCCGCGCGACCGCGGCGCGCCTGGTGATGCTCGCCGTGGTCTGCGCGCACTTCGCGCTGGCGGCCGCCGCCGCCGCGCGCGGCGAGCTGGGCGCCGGCCCGCTGCTCGGGCTCGTCGGCGGCCTGGTGGCCGTCGCCGCGGTCGTGCGCGCCGGGCTGCGCTGCTCGCTGCACCTGGGCGACGTGCCGGCGCTCGACCCCGTGCGCGTGGCGGTGCTGCTCGCGGCCGTGACGCTGCCGGTGACGGGCTCCCTTTCCGCCGCGCCTCCCTCGCTGCTCCCGGCGTGGCGCGCCATGCTGGGGGGATGACCCCCGACAGCGCCCCGCCCGACCCGTCCGGACCCGCCTCCGGGCCGCGCCCCCTCGAGGTCCCGCCGCCCGTCGGCGAGCCGCGCACCGACGCGCTGCGCAAGCTGCTCGCCATCGTCGACCGCCTGCGCGCGCCCGACGGGTGCCCGTGGGACCTGGAGCAGACGCTCGAGACCCTCGCGCCGCACCTCGTCGAGGAGGCGCACGAGCTGCAGGAGGCGATCGAGACCGGCAGCGACGCGCACGCGACGGAGGAGGCGGGCGACCTGCTGATGGGCCTGGCGCTGGTGGCGCGCGTGGCGTCGGAGTCGGGGCGCTTCGACCTGACCGACGTCGCCGAGGGCGTGTCCGAGAAGCTCGTGCGCCGGCACCCGCACGTGTTCGGCGACGCCGAGGCGGCCGACCCCGAGGCGGCGCTGAACAACTGGGAGGCGATCAAGCGCGCCGAGCGGGCCGCGAAGGGCCAGGACGAGGACGCCGACGCCAGCGCGGTCGCCGGCGTGCCCGCGACCCTGCCCGCGCTGCAGCGCGCGCGGCGCCTGGGCGGCAAGGCCATCGCCGCCGGGTTCCGCTGGTCCGACGTGGGCGGCGCCTTCGCCAAGCTCGAGGAGGAGGTCGGCGAGCTGCGCGCCGAGCTCGACGCCGCCGGCCTGCCGCCCGCCGGCTCGAACGACCCGCGCGAGCTGCCCGAGGCGCGCCGCGACGAGCTCGAGGCCGAGCTGGGCGACGTCCTGCTCGCCGGCGCCCTGCTGGGCTGCTACCTGCGCGTCGACCCCGAGCGCGCCCTGCGCGCCGCCACCCGCCGCTTCGAGCAGCGCTTCCGCCACATGGAGACCGCCTGCGGCGGCTCCCTCGACGGCCGCGACCTCGACGAGCTGATGACCGCCTGGCGCGCGGCCAAGGCCGCGCTGGCGGCGCGCTAGGTCGGCGGCGCGCCGGTCGGGCCGGCGGTCAGATCACCTCGCGGTACAGGCGCTCCTCGGGGCGGGGGATGACGACCTTGCCGACGAGCAGGCCGCGGCGGCCGATCTGCTGGGCGCCGGCCTCGACGGCCGCCTCGACGTCGGCGACGTTGCCGGTCAGCATCAGGAAGCCCT
>JAUIDW010000398.1 GCA_030428395.1 bacterium
ACGCCACGCTCAACACGAAGCCGGCCGTCGTCGCCGTGAACAAGTGCGACGGCGTGCCAATGGATACGGTAGCGACGGCGTGCGCGCGCGCGGCCAACGCGGCACGGATCGACCGGCGGAAACCGGCAGGTCGGCGCGGCCTCACTCCAGCCCGCGCTCCGTGACGATCACGACGCGGCCGGCCCCGGCGCCGCGGACCCCGCGCTCTCGAGCTCCGCCGCTCCGATCTCTGCCCCGGCCGAGCCGGGCGGCGCCGCGCCGGCTGCCCGGGACGCGTCCCGGGCCCCGGCCTCCGGGGTGAGCGACACGATCTCCGCCCCGCGCGCGACCGGGTCGGGGGCCTCCTCGCCGGTCGACGCCGCCTCCGGACCGCTGGCCGAGCGCGCGCGGACCGCACCGGCGGGGTCGGCGGCCGGCGCGCTCGAATCGGGCAGAGATCCGTCCGAGCCGCGGTTCCGCGCGCGGCGGCAGTGGCAGCTGGACGAGAAGCCCGAGTTCGTCGTCGCCGGCGACGTGGACGGCGACGGGGACGAGGACCTGCTGGCGGCGACGCAGGAGGGCTCGCTGCTGCTCTGGCGCGCCGGACCGGATGGCCTGGCGCGGCCTCCGGAGCGGATCGCGGTCGGCGGCTATCCGCTCGAGCCGCAGGTGCTGCCCGCGGACGGGGCCGCGGGGGATCCGGACGGACCGCGCGTTCTGATCGCGTCGCGCGCGACCGGGTCGCTGGTCCCGTGGGACCTGCGCGGGGACGCCGGGGCAGAGATCCGAACGCTGCTGCCGTGGACGCCGCGGGCGCTGCACGCGCGCCCCGCGGCGCGGGGCGGGCGCTCGCTCGCCGTCGCCGGGGACGGGGGCACGCGGGTGGGCCTCGAGGCCTCCGCGACGTTCGCGAACCCCGACGCGCTGCCGCGCTGCGCGCGCGTGCTCGCCGGCGGCCGGCTCGCGGTCGGGTACCAGGACAGCCGCGCGGTGCGCGTCTTCGACGAGGCGGGCAGAGTTCTCGCCACGCTCGCGCTCGGCGGCATCCCGCGCGACCTCGAGGAGGCCGACCTCGACGGCGACGGGGATCTCGAGCTCGTGGTCGCGGGCGGCGACGACGCGCTGTGGGTGCTCGGCTGGGGCCGGCCGGGTGGCGCGGAGGCGTGGCTGGCCGAGGACGGGCGCGAGCCGCTCGTCTGGAGCACCGGGCGCGTGCCCATCGACGTGGACGCGACCGACCTGGACGGGGACGGCCGGCCCGAGCTGCTCGTCACCCACGCGCAGGGGCTGTCGTGCGCGCTGCACTCCGACTTCGCGGCGGAGGGTCCCCGCACGAGCTGGCGCGCCTACGTCGGCCAGACCGCGCGCTCGGCCTGCGTCGTGGACGTGGACGGCGACGGACGGCGCGACCTCGTCGTCGCCAACCGCGACGCCCTGGCGCTGAGCGTCCTGCGCGGCCTGCCGGGCCTGGCGTTCGAGACCGCCACGTCCGTCCCCGTCGGCGGCTTCCCCAACGAGCTCGCCGTCGGCGACTTCGATGGGAACGGGCGCCCCGACGCGGCGGTGGTGAACGCGAAGGACGGCACGGTCACGCCGCTGCGCAACGTCGACGGCGCGCTGGTCCCGCTCGACGCCCTGAGCGAGGACGCGCCCCTGAGCTCGCCCAGCTTCGCGCGCTCGGTGGACGGTGCGCGGGACGAGCTGTACGTCGTCGACGCCGTGTCGGACCTCATCCGGTACTTCTTCCACCCGGACGACGCGAGGCTCGGCCACGAGCTGTTCGAGTTCGGGCTCGGTCTGGGCCGGGCCCGCGTCGTCGAGTTCGCGGAGGGGGAACCCCCCGACGTGGTCGTCACCGACCTGGGCGGCGAGCCGCCGGACGGCACGTATCCGGGCACCGCCGGCTACGTCCACTTCTTCAACGCCCGCGCCGACACGCTGGAGCGCCTCGGCCTGAGCTGGGTGTCCCAGATCCCGACCGCCAGCGGGACGTTCCTGCAGGGAACCCGGGCGTGGGCGGAGATCCGGTTCGACGACGACCCGGCTCCCGAGCTGGTCCTCGTCGGCGGCGGCCCCGGAGAGCCGCGCGGGTTCTACGTCCTGGACCGTCGCATCCGGGGCCTGAGCACCGCGGCGCGCGTGCGGTCCGAGCTCTACCCCCTCGACGCGGCCTGCGGAGACGTCGACGGCGACGGGCGCGAGGACGTCGTGCTGGTCTGCAACGACCGCTGGGACGGCACCGACGGCTTCGTGCAGGTGTTCCTGCGCCGGGACGGGGCGGAGTTCGAGGCGCGGGAGCCCGTCCCCACCGGGCTGAAGCCGCGGCACGTGGACGCCGGCGACCTGGACGGTGACGGGCGCGCGGACGTGGTCGTCGCGGCGCAGAACTCGCACGTCGTGAACGTCTGGCTGTCCCGCGAGCGGGAGGGGCAGAGTTTCCTGCGGCGCCTCGACGACGTCGGCGCGGGCCTGGGGTGCCTGGACGTGAAGCTCGCGGACGTGGACGGGGACGGGGCGCTCGACCTGCTGGTCGCGAACGCGTTCTCCGACGACGTGTCGGTCGTGCTCGTCGAGCGGCCCTAGCCGCGCTGCGAGAGCCACACGAACGCCGCGACGGCGGCGACGTTCACGAGCGTGGCGCCGACGAGCTTCCACTGGAAGCTGCGCTTGCTGCTCTTGTGGCGGAAGACCTTGAGGCCGGCCCAGGCGCCGGGCGCGCCGAGGGCGGCGGCCAGGCCGATCAGCGTCTTCTCGGGCACGCGCCAGCCGCCGCGGACGGCGCGCCACTTGTCCCAGCCGAAGGCCAGGAACGAGACCACGTTGACCGCGGCGAGCAGGATCCAGGCCACCTGGGGGAGGGAGGGCATCCCGACACGGTAGCCCGGCCGCGCGGGACGCGCTGCCTCTGCATCGGGGGACCCGGGGGACGACCCGCGGATCAGCGGGCGTCGGGGCGACGATCGCCGGGCGCGGTCGGCTGGCGCACGACCCGCACGCCGCGGCCGAGGTCGTCGTAGCGCTCGCAGGGCCGGTCCAGGTCGAAGCCGAAGCGCCGCAGCAGCTCGACCTCGCGCAGCGCCGCGCTGCCGACGAGCGGCAGGCACAGCTCGCGCGCATCCGGCGCGGGTAGGCCCTTCCCGTGCGTCAGCGGTGACTCCACGACGTTACGCTCGGGGAAGGGCATCAAGATCACGTGACAGGTACATGAGGTTTCGACAAATAGCCGCCATGGCCCTGCGGGGATTCTACTCCAACCTTGCAGCAAGTGATCGTCCTTGCGTCACTAGACTCACTTAGTCTACACGCACTCACGTTGCTCACCGAAGACATCAACAGGGCAGAAGGATGGCGATGTGGAGAGCCTGTTTTGATGAGAGCTACGACCCGAATGGCTGGTTTGTCGTCGCTGGGCTGGCGGCAACGCGATCTACCTGGCGCACGTTCAAGACGAAGTGGTCTGCCGAACTAGCCAGAGAGCCTTCAATCCCACACTTCTCTGTCAAGAGCACGCATCAGCTCCAGGTGCCAGGATCCCCCTTCTACGGATGGACCGCCACAGCAACTCGCTCGAAGGCGGCATCGCTGTACCGCCTGATATCGGAGATAGACGCGAAGCGATTGGTAGCCATGTTTCGTCTGAGGGACTTCAGAGCGGTCATGAACCGCTCGAGTCTAGACGACAGGCTGCAGGACCCTTACCTGTTGGGGTACATCGGGGCGCTGATCTTAGCCTGCAAGTTTACCGCGACTCTCGCTCGGCCTGTGCGACCTACAGAGGTGGAGCTTGACAAGTGGACCGATAAGAAGAGACAGAACCGGGCTCAACGACTGCTTGACTACCTCAACGGGGGGACACCACGATTAGGCAGCCAACTCCCGGATGAGTGCAAGTGGCTTCCATCCAGGGCAGACTTTCTCGATGACCATGGAGGCAATGAGCCGGAGCTTGGCCTTCAGGCAGCAGATGCCGTCGCATGGCACTACCGTGACGCGCTTAAGAAGCATGAAGCGAAGGCACAGTGGACAAACAAGCGCCTGATGGGTCGTGAAGCGATTGGAATAACCACGTGGAACCACAAGGTCATT
Source organism: bacterium (assembly GCA_030428395.1). Lineage (GTDB taxonomy): Bacteria > Planctomycetota > UBA1135 > UBA1135 > JAUIDW01. The sequence continues at coordinate 4,066 of JAUIDW010000398.1, forward strand.
GACCAGTGGAAGTGGGTCCTCAAAGAATATGCCGTCGAGAATCTTGGCCACTACGACCCGCGGACGCCTTGGATCTGAATTAGACGCAGAATCTCTGGACTGGGGCATATTGTCCACGTTGCACAGCCGGCAATTCGTCATCCGATCCTCGACGCTGAGTAACAGCTAGGAGGCCGAATCCGCCAGGCACACACGCTCCTCCGCGGGGCGCACGCGGTCGGCGCGGGCCTCCCAGTCGGCGCGGTCGAGGGTCATGGGCCACTGCGGGCGCTCCTCGGCGCAGGCGCGGACGGGGCTCGGGACGGCGCAGGTCCAGCCGTTGCGCTCGAGGACGCGGCGCGAGGCGTCGTTGCCCTCGAAGACGCAGGCGGACAGCAGGCCGGCGCCCAGGTGCGCGAAGGCGAGGTGGTCGACCAGGCCGACCGCCTCGGTGCAGCGGCCGCCGCTCCAGTACGCCACGCCGATCCAGTAGCCGACCGTGCCGGTGCCGCCGGCGTCGAGGCGCAGGCTGATGGCGCCGACGAAGCAGTCGGT
>JAUIDW010000399.1 GCA_030428395.1 bacterium
CGAACGGGATCCCCGACGAGTGTGAGCTCGTCGGAAACGACTGCAACGCCAACGGCATCCCGGACGATTGCGAGCCGGACTGCAACGCCAACGGGATTCCCGACGACTGCGAGACCTTCACGGACTGCAACGCGAACGGCATTCCGGATGAGTGCGAGCTGGTCGGGAACGACTGCAACGGCAACGGCATCCCGGACGATTGCGAGCCGGACTGCAACGCCAACGGGATTCCCGACGACTGCGAGGCCCTCGCGGACTGCAACGCGAACGGGATCCCCGACGAGTGCGAGCTGGCGGGGAACGACTGCAACGGGAACGGCGTCCTGGACGAGTGCGAGCTCGACGGGAACGACTGCAACCTGAACGGGATCCCCGACGACTGCGAGCCGGGCGTGGGGACGCCGCAGTTCTACTGCGTCGGCAAGACGAACTCGGCCGGGTGCGTGCCCTTCCTGACGACGACGGGTGTGCCCAGCGCGTCGAGCACGAGCCCGTTCCGGATCGTCGGCAACGACGTGATGACCGGGCAGGCCGGGTTCCTGATCTACGCCTTCAAGAAGGCCAACCTGGACTTCCACGGCGGCAAGCTGTGCGTGAAGGCGCCGTTCCAGCGCTCGATCGCGAAGCTGCCGAAGGGCGGGGGCAGCGGCTGCACGCCGGACACCCTGCGGTTCAACTTCAACACGCGCATCCAGAGCGGGGCCGACCCGCTGCTGACGGTCGGGCAGACCGTGCGCGCGCAGTGGTACCAGCGCGACCCGGCGGACCCGAGCGGGTTCGCGGACTCGCTGACCAACGGCGTCTCCTTCACGATCTGCCAGTGATCGGCCCGCGGGCCGCGGCTAGGATGCCGCTCCGCGCGTCGCCCGCCGCCCGGCGGGGGACGCGCGGGCGTCCATGGGAGGCCTGCGTCGACTGCTGCCGGGGATCCTCGTCGCCGCCACCGGCGTCGGCGCGGGCGACCTGATCACCGCCAGCCTGGCCGGCTCGGCCGCGGGGCTGGGCGTGCTCTGGGCGGTCTGGCTCGGGGCGCTCCTGAAGCTCGCGCTGAACGAGGGCCTGGCGCGCTGGCAGATGGGGACCGGCACGACCCTGCTCGAGGGCTGGGTGCGGCACCTCGGCACCTGGGTGCAGTGGGCCTTCCTCGCGTACCTGCTGGTGTGGACGGTCGTCGTGGGGGCGGCGCTGATGAACGCCTGCGGCGTGGCCGCCACGGGGCTGCTGCCGCTCGGGGATCCGGGCACGAGCAAGGTCGCGTGGGGCGTCCTCCACGGGCTCGGAGGGCTCGTGCTCGTCCGCGCCGGCGGATTCGGGCTGTTCGAGCGCGCCATGTCGGCCTTCGCCGGCGTCATGTTCGTCGCCGTGGTCGCCACCGCCGTCCTGCTGCGGCCGGACTGGGGCGCGGTCGGCCGCGGGCTCGTGCGGCCGCACCTCCACGAGGCCGCGCTGCCCTGGCTGGTGGGGCTGATCGGCGGGGTCGGCGGCACCGTCACGCTGCTCTCGTACGGCTACTGGATCCGCGAGCACGGCCGGGCGGGCGAGGCGGGCCTGCGCGCCTCCCGCCTGGACCTGGGCGTCGCCTACGCGGCCACCGCGGTCTTCGGGCTGGCGATGGTCGTGGTCGGCTCGCGCATCGAGCTCACCGGCCGCGGCGCCGGCGTCGCCCTGGCGCTGGCGGAGCAGCTCGAGGGTCCCCTCGGGGCGCCGGGCCGCTGGCTGTTCCTCGTCGGGTTCTGGGGGGCCGTGTTCAGCAGCCTCCTCGGCGTCTGGCAGGGCGTGCCGTACCTGTTCGCGGACTTCGCGGCCCTGCGGCGCGGGCACCTGCTGGAGCCGCGCGAGGTCCCGCGCAGCCGCGCCTACCGGGGCTTCCAGCTCTTCCTGGTCCTCGCCCCGATGGCCTTCCTCGGGCTGGAGGTGCGCGCGATCCAGCTGGCCTACGCCGTCTTCGGCGCGCTGTTCATGCCGGCCCTGGCCGCGACCCTGCTCTGGATGAACAATCGGCCATCGTGGATCGGAGCACGCTTCCGCAACCGCTGGCTGTCGAACACCGGGCTCGCGGTGACGCTGGCCTTCTTCGCGCTCGCCGGCTGGCGCGCCCTGGCGGGGCTGTGGAGCTCCTGAGCCGCCGCACCGCCCCGGCCCGCGGGCCGCTGCTCGGCATCGCGTGCACGGCGCTGCTCGGCCTGGCGCTGGCCGCGTCCTGTGCCCCGGCGGCGGAGGTGCCGGGCGAGCCGGGGCGGCTGACGCTGCGCCCCCTCGACGACGGGCCGACGCCGCGCGCGGAGGTCGTGCGCACCGTGCTCGCGCCGGAGACCCAGGGCAGCTGGGCCGTGCAGGCGCCGCGCGCGCGGCTGCGGCCCGCGCGGGGCGAGCTGCCGCGCGCGCTCGAGCTGCTCGGCGACGGGGAGAAGCGCGTGCGCGTGCCCGGTCCGTTCGCGGCGGACGAGGTGCGGCGGGTGCGCCTGCACTTCGAGCTGCCCGACGACGACCACCTGGCCGTCTGGCTGCGGCGCGGGGACGATGTCGTCGTCCGCTCGCGCTCGCTGCGCGTGCCCGGCCAGGCCGGCGCGCGCGCGCTCGACCTCGACCTGCCGCTCGACCCGGGGGACGACGCGCCCTACGACGACCTGCTCGTCCACGTCTACGGGACGTCCCGCCGGATGGCGCTGCACGCCCTGGACCTGATCCGCGTCCCGCCGGCCGCGCGCCTGCCCGATCCCGCCGACGGCGCGGCGCCGCTGCTGCTGGGCTGGGAGGAGCGCCTGGGCGTCGGCCTGGCCGCCGGGCGACCGCTGGCCTGCGACCTGGCGCCGCGCGCCGGCGATCAGCTCGCCTTCTCCTACGGCCGGCCCGCGTCGGTGCTGGCCCCCGACGAGCCCGCCGCGGTGCGGGTGGTGCTGGGGGAGGGCGCCGCGGCGGTCCAGCAGCGCTTCCCGCTGCCCACGGAGGGCTGGGCGTACGCGCGCGTCCCGCTCGATCCGCTCGTGGGGAGCGCGGGAGGCGCCGGCCGCGCCGTGCGCGCGCGCTTCGAGCTCGAGGGCCGCGACGGCGCGGTCGCGGCGCTGGGCGAGCCCTGGCTCGTGCGGCCGGACGCGGCGGCGCCGCTGGTACTGCTGGTCACCTCCGACACGCACCGCGGCGACCACCTGGGCGCGGCGGACCGCGGCGTCGAGGTCGAGACGCCCACGCTCGACGCGCTGGCGCGCCGCGGCGTGCTGTTCACCGACTGCTTCTCGTCGGCCAACTACACGATCCCCTCGCACTCGGCGCTGTTCACGGGCCGGACGCCGCGCGACACGGGTGTCGTCGACAACTACGGACGGCTCGCGGACCGCGCCGAGACCCTGGCCGAGCGCTTCCGCGACGCCGGGTGGCTGACGATGGCGTCGGTCAGCGCCCGGCTGCTCCACAGCGGCGGCGTGGCGCAGGGCTTCGAGCGCTTCGCGATGCCCTCGCGGCGCGGCTGGCACGGCGGGCTCGCGGCGGAGACCCTGGAGCGGTGGCTCGACGACGCCCGCGGGCGGCCGACGTTCGTGTGGCTGCACCTGTTCGACGCGCACCGCCCGTACCGACCGCCGGACCCCGCCTTCGACGGGAAGTACTGGCCCGACGACCTCGACCCCGCCGATCCCGAGGCCCCGCCGCCGGACCTGCCGCTCGAGTTCGTCGAGGCCAACGCGCCGGGCCTGCGGCGCATCGGGTACTTCGAGGCGCAGTACCGCGCGGAGGTCGACTACCTGGACAGCGTGCTCGGTCGGACGCTCGAGCGCGCGGAGCAGCTCTTCGGGTCCACCGTGGTGGCGGTGACCGCCGACCACGGCGAGTCCCTCGGGCAGCACGGCATCTGGTGGTCGCACGAGGGGCTGTACCCCGACACGCTGCACGTCCCGCTGATCCTGGCCTGGCCCGGGGCGCCGGCGGGGACGCGCGTCGACGCCCCCGTGCGGCAGGTGGACCTCTCCGCCACGCTGCTCGAGCTCGCCGGCCTCCCCGCGGACGGCTTCGGCGGCACCGACCTGCTGCGCGCGCTCGCGGGAGACGCTCCCGAGACGCCGCGCTTCGCGCTCTCGAACGACGCGTTCTCCGCGTCGGTCACGGCCGGCGGCTGGCACCTGATCCTGAACCTGCGCGACCACCACCCCGAGGGCGTGCTCCTGCCCCGGACGCGCCACGCGGTCGAGCTGTACGACCTCACGGTCGACCCCGGCTGCGAGCGCGACCTGTCCGCGCAGCACCCCGACCGCGCGCGCGAGCTGCGCGCCGGCCTGGTGGCGTGGCTGGACGCGGCGCCCGCGAGCGACCTGGCCGACGCGGGCCCCGTCGACCAGGAGACCCGCGACCAGATCGCGGCCCTGGGCTACGCGGAGAGCACCGGCCCGGACCCGGACGGCCGGCGCGTCGACCCGGACTGCGAGTGCGACGAGTGCGCGCGCTGGCGCTGAGCGCGGCGCGGCGCGGCGCCGGCGCTAGAGGTTCTCGAGCAGGAACTCGGTCATCGTGCGCTGCAGGTGCCAGCGCAGGTCGGGGTCGCCGACGCCGTGGCGCGAGCGGGGGTACAGCATCAGCTCGAAGGACTTG
>JAUIDW010000400.1 GCA_030428395.1 bacterium
GTCGCCGGTGCGCGCCACCGCGAGCGAGTCTGCGCGCGGGGACCCCTCGCCCGCAAGCCGCGGCCGGTCGCGCGCGACCCGCGCGCGGCCCTGCCCGTCCCGTCGCGCGCGACCCGTGCACGCCCCCGGCCGTACGGCTCCGGCCCCCGCCGCGGAGGCGCCGCCCCCGACGGCGAGCCGTCGCCGCCCCGGAGCTGGCCGTGGCCCCCGCTGCAGGCCGTTGCCCCCGCTGCAAGCCGTTGCATTGGTCTGCGGCAGCCCCTACACAGGGTCCTCGGTCGCCGGCCCGGGTCGCGGCGCTCCGCGAGGTCCCGTCGCAGGGCGCGCCGCAGCGCTCCGGGCCCGGCGGGGCCCCGACCGCGCGGGCGCCCGCGCACCCGCACTCCCCCCCACACGCCCACCGGACCGGGACGTCCCCCGGAGGCCCCGCCCTTGAGCTCCCGAGCCGCAGCCCCGTCGCTGTTCGACGACGTCGACACCCCCGTGGCCAAGAAGAAGACCGCGAAGAAGAAGGCCGCCCGGAAGAAGGCCGCCGCGAAGCCCGCGAAGAAGGCGCGCCCGGCCGCCGCCGAACGGCCGAAGGCCGCGCCGCGCCGGGCGTCCGCGGACACGATGGCCGCGCGCCAGCGCGAGATCTCGGTCTCCGAGTTCTTCACCAAGAACCGCCACCTGCTGGGCTTCGACTCGCCCCTGAAGGCGATCCTGACGGCGGTGAAGGAGGCCGTGGACAACTCGCTGGACGCCTGCGAGGAGGCCGGGATCCTGCCGGAGATCACCGTCGAGATCTCCCCCACCGGAGAGAAGACCTTCCTGGTCGCGATCGAGGACAACGGCCCGGGCGTGGTCGACACGCAGATCGGCAAGATCTTCGGGAAGCTGCTGTACGGCTCGAAGTTCCACAAGCTGTCGCAGAGCCGCGGGCAGCAGGGCATCGGCATCTCGGCCGCCGGCATGTACGGACAGCTGACCACGGGCAAGCCGATGCGCATCCGCTCGCGCGCGGGCAAGCGCCGCCAGCCGGTCGAGTTCCTGCTGTCGATCGACACCTCGAAGAACAAGCCCGAGATCCACAAGTCCGAGGTCGTGGAGTGGGACAAGGCCCACGGCACGCGGGTCGAGATCGAGATGGAGGGCCGCTACCAGAAGGGCCAGCGCTCGGTCGACATGTACCTGAAGCAGACGGCCATCGCGAACCCGCACCTGACGCTGCACTACGTCGACCCGGGCGGCGAGAAGGTCACCTACGAGCGCAACACGAAGGAGCTCCCGCCCGAGACGGTCGAGATCAAGCCGCACCCGCACGGGGTCGAGCTGGGCCGGCTGATCGCGCTGCTGAAGGAGACGAACGCGCGCTCGCTGTCGGGCTTCCTGCGCGAGGAGTTCAGCCGCGTCGGACCCAAGGTCGCCAAGGACATCATCCACAAGGCCGGCAAGGGCCTGACGGAGAAGTCCTACCCCACGCGCATCGCGCGCGAGGAGGCCAGCGCCCTGCACAAGGCGATCCAGGAGACGCGCATCTCGGCGCCCTCGACCGACTGCATCGCGCCGATCGGCGAGGAGCTGATCCTGAAGGGCCTCAGGAAGGAGATCGAGGCCGACTTCTACGTCGCCTCGCAGCGCCCGGCCGCCGTGTACCGCGGCAACCCGTTCCAGATCGAGGTCGGCATCGCCTACGGCAAGCCCGGCGGCGTGGGCCTCGAGCTGACCGACGAGGGCCGCATCCAGAAGCGCAAGGAGAAGGTCGAGGCCACCGAGGACCTCGTCGGCAGCGCGGACGAGCCCGCGCGCATCATGCGCTTCGCCAACCGCGTGCCGCTGCTCTACCAGCAGTCGGCCTGCGCGATCACCAAGGGCGTGATCCAGACCAACTGGCGCGGCTACGGCCTGCAGCAGCCCCGCGGCGCCCTGCCGATCGCCCCGATGGCGATCCTGGTGCACATCGCCAGCGTGTGGGTACCGTTCACCTCGGAGTCGAAGGAGGCCATCGCGAGCTATCCGGAGATCCTGAAGGAGATCAAGCTGGGCCTGCAGGACTGCGGCCGCAAGCTCGGCACCTACATCCGCAAGGGCAAGCGCCTGAAGCGCGAGTTCGAGAAGCGCTCGTACATCGAGAAGTACATCCCGCACATCGGGATCGCCCTGCAGGAGATCCTCGACCTGACCGATCCGCAGCGCGACAGCACCGTGTCGACGCTCGAGGACGTCCTGCACCGCTCCCGCAAGTTCTGACCCCCGCGAGGCACGACCCATGACCCAGGGCTCCACCGGCAACGTCATCGCCGCCATCTGCAGCTTCTTCATCCCCGGCCTCGGCCAGCTCGTGCAGGGCCAGCTCCTGAAGGCCGCCATCATGTTCGTGCTCGCGGGGATCCTGTGGATCTTCCTGCTGGGCTGGATCGTGCACATCTGGTCGATCTACGACGCGGCCGTCTTCAAGGGCGGCGCCTGAGCGATGGCCAAGAAGAAGAAGACCGTCCGCAAGGCGAAGGCCGCGCCGCGCAAGAAGACGGCGTCGAGGAAGGCCGCCGTGACGACGCTGGGCCGCACGAAGGCGCTGACGCCGCTGGACAAGAAGACGCTCGAGCTGATCGAGGCGACCGCCCAGCGCGTGCGCAACAAGATCGAGGGCCGCGTCCTGCCCGAGCTGAAGTTCCCCGTCCGGTCGCTGTCGAACGTCAAGTACGACCGCCGCGTGGGCTACTTCCAGCTGGGCCGCGGCACCAAGGCCCGCGCCCTGTCGGTCAACACCGTCAAGAACTTCGCGCAGACGCTGCGGCTGATGTCGGTGTCGAAGGAGATGGTCGAGAACGACGACTTCGCGACCAAGCGGGAGGCGTACTACGTCTCGAAGAACTGGGGCGACTGCAAGTTCCGCGAGCAGGCCGAGTCCGACGCCGTCATGGACGACATCGAGGCCCTGGCGTCGCTCGACGGCCTGTCGCGCGAGCAGCTGCGCTACTTCCCCGAGGAGCACGGCGGCAGCGTCGCCGGCAACCTCGTGGTGATCGACCGCGACACCGAGACCGGCCGGCCCATCCGCATCGACTGCACCGGGTTCGGCACGGGCTCGTACTCGATCCCCCACTCGGTCGAGCACCTGAAGTTCGAGACCGACGCGAAGTTCGTGCTGGTGATCGAGACCGGCGGCATGTTCCAGCGCCTGAACAACCACAAGTTCTGGAAGAGCGCGAAGTGCATCCTGGTCGAGATGGGCGGCGTCCCGACGCGCGCCACGCGCCGCTTCATCCGCCTGCTGTCCGACGCGCGCAAGATCCCCGTCTACGCCTTCGTCGACTGCGACCCCTACGGCATCGCCAACATCTACCGCACCCTCAAGGTCGGCTCGGGCAACGCCGCGCACATCAACCGCTTCTTCTGCGTGCCCAGGGCCCAGTACCTGGGCGTCACCCCGCAGGACATCGTCGACTTCGAGCTCGAGGACGCCACCCACCCCCTGCAGGCCGTGGACGTCAAGCGCGCCAAGGACGCCCTGAAGAACGACCCCTTCTTCCTGGCCCACAAGCCCTGGACCAAGGCCCTCAACCAGCTCCTCAAGATGGGCTACCGCGCCGAGCAGCAGGCCCTGGCCAAGTGGGGCCTCAACTTCGTGATCGAGGAGTACCTGCCCCGCAAGCTGAAGAACAAGGCGTCGTTCCTGCCCTGAACCGAGCGGGCGGGTTAGCATCGGGCAGCGCGCTCGTCCGGGGGTGGCCGGGCGCGGGTATCAGCATCCGAGGAGTTGCACCGGAGATGAGTTCGCGCGCTGGTCTCTTCGTGGCCGGGGTCGTGGCGTTGGCCGCGCCGGTCGGGGCCGCCGTCCAGGGGGCGGCGTATCCGCTGCAGGTCGAGGGGCTCGAGCTGGTCCACCGCTCCGGCCAGACCTTCGTGACCTGGGACGAGGTCCCGGGGATGCGCGACGGGTCCTACCGCGTGTACCGCAGCGCGTGCCCGATCACCGACGTGACGGGCCTGACGCCGATCCGCGAGGTGTGGGCCGACTCGGGCGAGTTCTACGCCGACCGGCGCAAGCTCGACGTCTTCTTCCTGCCGCGCTACGTCGACCGGCTGTACGTCCCCGTCGACGCCGCCAGCCCCTACGGCCGGCGGGTCGAGGACGGCGAGGGCCTGCTGGCCTGGACGCTGCGCCCCGCCGATCTCCAGGTCGCCGACCCCGCCTGCGACGACGGGGTGTTCCACTACGCCGTCACGGCGGTGAGCGCCGCGGGCCTCGAGAACACAGCCGAGCTGGGCCCGGCCAACGTCGCCGCCGTGGTCGAGGGCGTGGCCGACCCCCTGCCGGTCGAGATCCCGCAGGCGGACCTGGCCGAGGACCCCGCCGACCCGGCCGTCCACGTGCTGATCCAGTACATGGACCCGCGCGCGTGGAACACGACCTTCCACGCCCCCAACCCGACCAACTGCTGGTGGGGCGAGGACCCCGCCGAGCCCGCCATCCTCCACGCCGAGCAGTACGCCTACGCCTACGCCGTGGTCGCGCCGACGCCGGACGACGACTGCGGCTGCCCGCCCTGCGGCGCGGGCCCGCACCCGGTCGT
>JAUIDW010000401.1 GCA_030428395.1 bacterium
CCGCGGCCTTGCGCGGGCGGGGGGTCCTTTCGTCTCCGCTCCCCCGCCGCGGGCCTTTGCGCCGCGCCGCCGGCGCTGGTACGAGGGGCGCATGGACTGGAGCTCCGTCCGCGCCCGCTTCCCCGCCGCGCGCGAGCGCGCGTACCTGAACACCGCCACCTACGGGCCGGCGCCCGAGCCCGTGCGCGCCGCCGTCGACGAGGCCAACCGCGCGTGGTCGGAGGGCCGCGGGGACTGGCTGGCCTGGGAGGCGGAGGGCGAGCGCGCCCGCGCCGCCTTCGCGCGCTGGATCGGCGCGCGACCCGTCGACGTCGCGCTGCTCCCCGCCGTCTCGGTCGCCGCCGCCCAGGTCGCCGAGCGCCTGCCGCTGCGCCCCGGCGCCAACGTCGTCGCGGGCGCGCTCGAGTTCCGCAGCAACCTCTACCCCTGGATGCTGACGGAGGCGCGCGGCGCCGAGCTGCGGCTGGTCCCCTCGCGCGACGGCCTGCTGCCCGAGGACGACCTGCTGGCCGCGGTGGACGACCGCACCGCCGTCGTCGCGGTCTCCGGCGTGCAGAGCTCCCAGGGCCAGCGCCTGGACCTCGAGCGCCTCGCCGAGCGCTGCCGCCGCCACGGCGCGCGCCTCTTCGTCGACGGCACCCAGCAGGTCGGCGCCCTGCGCGTGCCGCTGGACGCGATCGACTACCTGGCGGTGGGCGGCTACAAGTGGCTGCTCGGCCCGCGCGGCACGGCCTTCCTGTACGTGGCCCCCGGCCTCGCCGAGGAGCTCGCCCCCCTCGCGCCCGGCTGGCGCACGCCCGCCGACGCGAACGGCGTGTACTACGGCCCGCCCCTCGACGTCCCCGACACCGCCGAGCGCTTCGACGTCAGCCTGGCCTGGACCGCCTGGGTCGGCATGGCCGCCGCCTTCGACCTGCTCGAGCCCCTCGGCCCCGCCGCCATCGAGCACCGCGACCTCGCCCTCGCCGCCGCCTTCCGCGAGGGCCTGCGCGCCCTCGACCTCGCGCCGCTCGTCCCCGAGTCCCAGGCCTCCCAGATCGTCGCCCTGCGCGTCCCCGACGCCCCCGCCCTCGAGACCGCCCTGGCCGAAGCCGGCGTCGTCGGCGCGGTCCGCGACGGCTTCCTGCGCCTCTCCTTCCACTTCTTCAACGACGAATCCGACGTCGAGACCGCCCTCGCCGCGCTGGCGGACGCGGTCCGCGCCGCGCCCTAGAGATCGTCTCCAGGCAGGAGGTTCGCCCCAGCACGAGCCATCGGGTCGGCAGCCAGCCGCTGTGCGGGCCGTCCGCTACGAGCAGACGCTGGGAAGCTACCCCCAGAATACTCCGGTCGGATCCCGGTCCACCTCCGCGAGAAGCTCCTGGATCTCCGTGCTGGGTGCCGCCACATCGTACGGTTGCCACCGACCGTCTCGGTCAGGGCAAGAGAGCGCCCAGGTGTCCGTCGCCGGATCGAACCGGAACCGAGCCACCTTGATATCGACCCACTTGCCGGACTTCCGGAATACGGGTCGCTTCTCGAAGAGCACGACATCGTTTCCCTGGAACGTGAACTGCAGGGCCACCTGGTCGCGGACATGCACCGGAACCCGACGCTCGCAGAAACGATCGAGCAGAGCCATGACCTTCTTCTTGTGCTCTGCCCTGAGCAATGCGCTTCCAACTGGCTAGCACCTAGCGGTCGGCAAAGCCGGCCGGCTGCATTGCATAGCTATTCAGCCTCCAGCTTGGATCGTGCGGACACTGCAACAGTTCCGAGGCCGCAGTCGATGACGATCGCCGCTAGTTGTTCACCGTCCACGAGTTCAATGCGGCGCTGCCCGGATTCAAGCAATTCCTGGACGTAGGCTACGGCCGCAGGGGCGAAAGTGCCAGAAGTGGCGACGATTCCGAGGTCAGCTTCCTCCGCATCCATGCCTGCGATCAACTGCTCAATTACGTCGCGATCTACCGGAGGATCAGGTTGGTAGTGCTTGGCCTGCACGGCTACCCGAAGGCGTAAGGCGCCTGCGACTTGGAACTCCGCTGTCAGGTCTGCGCCCTTATCGTGCTGGCGCGGGATGATCCGAACCGACAAGCCTCCCGTTCCGCGGAGTATTTCTTTGATAAGGCGCTCGAAACCGAAGGAGTCGAGCCGGCCGCTCCGGATCTCTTCAAGCGTCTCGCGGATGAGCCTGGCACGCAGGTCGCCCGCGAAGGAGGGTCTTTCATGCAAGGGTCGTTGAGTCGCCTTCAGACTTGAGACAACCTCCCCTACGAGATCCGAAGCGTCCGCAGTGGTGCCCTGCACCTTCAGTCGAGACTGCAGCGCAGCACGACCGATGGCTCGTGGAATACCGGCGCCTTCGTTGAGCCAGCGCACCGGACGACGATATGCAGAGTCGTCCGCGATCTTGCTCGGATCGTACCTTGCTGGGCCTGTCACCTCGGCGACATGAAACTCGTTCCCATGAGGGACAAGTACCCAAGACCCAGGCGTGAAGTCCTTGAGGAAGCGCCAAGCATGGCCGGCTGCTGCACCCGCCCGACGGAAGTCCTGCTCATCCGAGTGGTATGTGTCCTTTATGATCTGCCGGAAGTCCCGCCACTCGTCAGTGGCAAGGAGACCATCGGCTTCAGCCCACCCGATGACTAATTCTGTGCCAGACAACGCCTCGGGCACGCGGTCGCGCCCGTGCGACATGCGAAGAACGAAGGCACGTTCGGGTACGTCGGCGGGCACCATTGGCATGTCTGTATCTATGTGTTCGTTCGTTTGAAGAGCGCGAATTCGAACAATCAGCGAAGCGGGGCCCTACGGCGTTCGGCACGCCAGCATAGCACAGCGACAAACGCCACTCATTGCCTTCGTTTCGTCCCCAAAGACGGACGAGGGCTGACCGGGTGAGCTCCAAGCCGCGTCGTCTACCGTGTATCGACGCCGTCCAGTTAACGCCCGGCGCGTGATGTGGAAGGACGACGGGCCCCCCGTGATCTACAGCAGCGGGTTCAGCTCGCGGTCGGTCAGGACGTTGGTGCGCACCTCGCGGCGGGCGTCGCCGGAGCGCACGTCGAGGCGGTAGGGGCCGGGCAGCACGTCGAAGGCGTAGGTGCCGTCGTCGGCGGTCGTGGTGGAACCCATGGGGTCGCCGTCGGGCTCGCGGAAGAAGGCGATGCGGGCGCCGGCCACGGGGCGGTCCCAGCGGTCGACGACGGTGCCGTGCACGCGCACCTTGGGGGGGTCGCGCTCGACGAGCAGCTCGAAGAGGCCCGCGGGCGAGCCGGCTGCGACAGAGACGCCGAGCGCGAAGCGCGTCGGGCCCTCGGCTCCTTCGTCATCGGCGGGCGCGCGGACCAGCGCGAAGCGCTTGCCGTCGGTCAGCGTCTGCGGGCCCTGCGCCACGGTGAGCTCCAGCGCGGGGTAGCGCGCCGGGCCGCGGCGCCCGCCGGCGGCCTGCTCGGCCTTGCGGCCCTCGGGCTCGGCGCAGCGCAGGGCGACGGCGGCCTCCTGGCCCGGGTCGAGGAGCAGCTCGTAGCGCGCGCGGTCCTGCGCCCCGGTGACGTAGCCGTGCAGCACCTCGCGGTCCCCCACCGGCTCGGCGCCGGCCGCGCGCGAGGCGTAGTTGCTGTGGCGCGTCAGCAGGTAGCGGAAGTGGTTCTCCGGCGCCGACAGCGCCAGGGTGTAGCGCCCGTCGGCCGGCGCCTCGAAGAACACGACGTCGCGGAAGGACGCGCCGCCCTCGCGGTCGCGCTCGAACAGCACGTCGCCCGCCGGGTCCATCACGCGCACCCGCGCGGTCGCCTCCCAGGCGCGCGCGTAGCCCCAGGCCTCCAGCACGAAGATCGACAGCTCGCCCTCGGTCGCGAAGAACGGGTAGTTCACGCGCTGGCCGGGCGCGGTGAAGCGGTCGGCCACGTGGCCGTTGCGGGCGAGCAGCGTCGCGTCCGGCAGCTCCGGGCGGCCGGTGAGCTGGATGGAGGGCTGCTCGGGCACCGGCCCGGGCGCGGGGCCGGCGCCGGGCTCGACGCGCGCCAGGTCGTCGCGGCCCGAGAACGGCTCGGCCGCGGGGCGAGACGTCGGGCGCGACGCCGGCCCCGCCCCGTCCATGGGAGCGCAGGAGCGCCACCAACTGTTCGGTTTGGTTCCGCATTTCGGCCCGCCATTTTGCCCGCTCTGCAGTGACCGTTTGCACCAAAACCGTCTTGGCGGTGTTATCGACCGAAGCCATAGCCCCGATATTGGCCACCTCGCGCGCGCTTTGCTGAGCACTTTTGGCCGCGCTGCGCGACTTGAAATAGCTCGCCAGTGCGGTCGCGATGACGCCCGCCGCGGTCAACGCAGTGGTAATCGAACTGTCGAACTTCAGGTCAGCGAGGACTCCGAGGATGGCGGTGACGGTTCCAACCACTGACTAACGAGGATCGCCCAAAGGACTACTAACCCGAAGCGTCACAGCTTTTTGCATCCTATGACGTAAGTCGTTATCTCACCGTCAGGTAATTAACCCGAACCGTAAGGGAGGGACACGATTTGTGATGTTGCTGAGTCGCGCAGCGACGAACGGAACGCTCAAATCG
>JAUIDW010000402.1 GCA_030428395.1 bacterium
GTGGCGCGCCGCGGGCGAGCGGGCCGCCCGGCGCCCCCGCTGGATGCTCCGCAGCGGCCGGCGCGCCCCTTGAGCGGGTCGCGCGGAGGACGCGCACGGGCCTTCGCCGGCGAGCGGCGGCAGGGGATGCTGGGGCCATGCTCCCGACCCTCCTCCTGCTGGTCCAGGCCGTCGCCCCCGCGCCCGCCGAGCCCGCGCCCCTCGACCCGGTCGCCGCCGTCCGCGCGCACCGCGAGCGGAACGCGGCGGCGATCCTGCGCGACCTCGCGGCGCTGCTCGAGCTGCCGAACGTGTCGAGCGACGCCGCGGGCATCCGCCGCAACGCCGCGGCGATCCGCGCGCGCCTGGAGGCGCGCGGGGTCGCCGTCGAGCTGCTGACGCTGCCCGACGCCCCGGAGGCGCCGCCCGTCGTGCTGGGCCGGCTGCCGGCGCCGGGCGCGGAGCGCACGCTCGGGATCTACGTGCACTACGACGGCCAGCCGGTGCAGCCGGAGCGGTGGACCTTCGGGCCGTGGACGCCGACGCTGACCGACCGCGCGCTCGAGGACGGCGGGCGCGCGATCCCGTGGCCGGAGGACGACGCGCAGCTCGGGCCCGAGACGCGGATCTACGCGCGCGGGTCGGGCGACGACCGCGCGCCGATCGCGGCGCTGCTGGCCGCGCTGGACGGCCTGGCCGGGGCGGGGATCGCGCGCACGTCGAACCTGCTGCTCTTCTTCGAGGGCGAGGAGGAGGTCGGCTCGCCGCACCTGGCCCGGTACCTCGAGGCGCACCGCGAGCGCCTCGAGGTCGACGCCTGGCTGATCTGCGACGGCCCCGTGCACCCCGGCCGGCGGCCGCAGCTCGTGTTCGGCGTGCGCGGGATCACGAGCCTCGAGCTGACCGTGTACGGCGCCGCGCGGCCGCTGCACTCGGGCCACTACGGCAACTGGGCGCCGAACCCGGCGCACGCGCTGGCGCGCCTGCTGGCGACGATGAAGGACGACGACGGTCGCGTGCTGGTCGAGGGCTTCTACGACGACGTCGAGCCGCTCGGCGCGGCCGAGCGCGCGGCGCTGGACGCGCTGCCGGACGTCGACGAGGCGCTGCGAGACGAGCTGGCGCTCGCGGACACCGAGGGCGAGGGCTCGCTGGCCGAGCGCCTGCTGCTGCCGTCGCTGAACGTGCGCGGCCTGGCCGCCGCGGGCGTGGGGCCGCAGGCGAAGAACGTGGTCCCCGCGACCGCCACGGCGTCGATCGACGTCCGCCTCGTGCGCGGGTGCGACCCCGCGCGCATGCTGGACCGCGTCGAGGCGCACGTGCGCTCGCAGGGTTACCACGTCGTGGCGGCGGAGCCCGACCGCGCGACGCGCCGCGCCCACCCGCGCCTGGCGCGCATCGAGCGCCGCGGCGGCTACCCCGCGGCGCGGACGGCCATGGACCACCCGCTGGTCGAGCGCCTGGTCGCCGCCGCCGGGCGCGCCGCGGGGGAGGACGTCGTGCGGCTGCCGTCGCTGGGCGGCTCGCTGCCGCTGTATCTCTTCGACGAGCTCGGCGACGCCCCGGTCGTGATCGTCCCGATCGCCAACCACGACGACAACCAGCACGCCCCGGACGAGAACTTACGTCTGGCGAACCTGGAGTACGGGATCGACCTGATGGCGGCCCTCCTGACGATCCCGTGAGGTCGCTCGTCCGGGTGCGGTGCGCGGATTCGCGCGGCCCCGTCCCGCTCCCGGGCCGGGCGCCGCGAAGGCCCGGCGCCCGCGGCGCTAGCGAGCGCGGCGGACCGCGCTAGCATCGGGACACCGCGCGCGACCGCGCGGCGTCCCGATGGTCTCCGTCCAGTTCACGCAGAACCTCCAGCGGCACGTCGCCTGCGGCGAGCGCGAGGTGGACGGGGCCACGGTGCGCGAGGTGCTCGACGCGTACTTCGCCGGCAACGCGCAGGCGCGCGGCTACGTCGTGGACGACCAGGGCGCGCTGCGCCACCACATGATGATCTTCGTGGACGGGCGGCCCCTGGCGGACCGCCGCGAGCTGTCGGACGCCGTCCGGCCCGACAGCACGATCCACGTCCTGCAGGCACTGTCGGGAGGCTAGGAGGATGGCGGAACGGTTCTACGTCGGCACGCGCAAGGGGCTCTTCACCGTGGGCCGCTCGGGGTCCGGCAAGTCGCCCTGGCGCATAGAGCGCGCGGCGTTCCTCGGCGACCCGGTGCCGATGCTGCTGCCCGAGCGCGGCGGCGAGCGCGTGCTGGCGGCGCTCGACCACGGGCACTTCGGCTCGAAGATGCACCGCTCGACCGACGGCGGCGACACGTGGGCGGAGGTCGCGGTGCCGACCTACCCCGAGAAGCCGGAGGGCGAGGAGGACGTCGACAAGTTCAAGGGGCAGCCGCCGCCGTGGGCGTTGAAGCTCGTGTGGGCGCTCGAGCAGGGCACGCCCGACCAGGCGGGGCGCCTGTGGTGCGGAACGATCCCCGGCGGCCTCTTCCGCTCCGACGACGGCGGCGACTCGTGGGACATCGTGCGCAGCCTGTGGGACCACCCCGACCGCAAGGAGCACTGGTTCGGTGGCGGCGCCGACTGGCCCGGGATCCACTCGGTCGTGGTCGACCCGCGCGACGGCGACCACGTGACGTGCGGCGTCTCCTGCGGCGGCGTGTGGGTCACGCGCGACGGCGGCGAGACGTGGGGGCAGAGCGCCCACGGGATGCGCGCGGCCTACATGCCGCCCGAGAAGGCGCTCGAGCCCGACTCCCAGGACCCGCACTGCATCCGGCCCTGCGCGGCCGAGCCCGACGTGATGTGGTGCCAGCACCACAACGGCATCTTCCGCTCGACCTCCGGCGGCACGAAGTGGACGGAGATCGAGGAGGCCGGCCCCTCGACCTTCGGCTTCGCCGTCGCCGCGCACCCCACCGACCCCCGGACCGCGTGGTTCGTGCCGGCGGTGAAGGACGAGAAGCGCTACCCCCACGACGGCCGCGTGGTGGTGACGCGCACGCGCGACGGCGGGGAGAGCTTCGACGTGCTGACCCAGGGCCTGCCCCAAGAGCACGCCTACGACCTCGTCTACCGCCACGCGCTGGCGATCGACGAGACCGGCGAGCGCCTGGCCTTCGGCAGCACGACCGGCAACCTGTGGGTCACCGAGGACGGCGGCGACAGCTTCCAGCAGCTCGCCACGTCCCTGCCGCCGATCTACTGCGTGCGGTTCTCGAGTTGAGCGGCGCGAGCGCGGCGCGGACCTGCTTGCGGAGCGCGGCGCTGGCCGCGGCCGCGTGCCTGGCCGCCTGCGCCAGCGCGCCCGCGCCCGCGCCGGAGGGCGCTCCCGCGCCGCCCACGGGCGACGTCGGCCCGCCCGAGGTGCTCGCGGAGGCGTTCGAGGGCACCCGCGCGGGGTGCTTCGTGCTGCGCGGTCCCGACGGCGCCGTCCTCCTGCGCCGCGACGCCGCGCGCTGCGCCGAGCGCTTCTCGCCCTGCTCGACGTTCAAGGTCCCCAACTCGCTGATCGGGCTCGACTCCGGCGTCGTGAGCGGCGCGGACCAGGTCTTCGCCTGGGACGGCGTCGAGCGCGAGCGCGACGTGCTGAACCGCGACCACGACCTGCGCTCGGCCATCCGCCACTCGGTCGTCTGGTACTACCAGGAGCTCGCGCGCCGCGTCGGCTTCGACCGCATGCAGGCGTACGTGTCGGCGATCCCCTACGGCAACGCCGACCTCTCGGGCGGGCTCACGCAGTTCTGGCTCGGCAGCACGCTGGCGATCTCGGCCGACGAGCAGGTGGCCTTCCTCGCGCGGCTCGCGCGCGGCGACGTGCCGTTCGGCGAGCGCTCCGTCGCGGTCGTCCACGAGATCACCGTGCAGGCCCGCGGCGGGGACGTCGCGGTCCACGGCAAGACTGGCTCGCACCGCTACGCCGACCGCGACCTCGGCTGGTACGTCGGCTGGGTCGAGCGGCCCGACGGCCCCTACGCGTTCGCGTGCAACGTCGAGGGGACCGGCACGTTCGGCACCACGGCGCAGCGGGTGGCCGAGGCCCTGCTCGTCGAGGCGGGCGTGCTGGAGCCGGAGCTCGCGTCCGCGCTGCCCTGAGCGGACCGCGCCGCGTCCCCGCCGGGCGTCACCCGCGCCCGTGCGGCTCGTCCCAGTCCACGGCGGGACCGCGCGGGACGATGCCGGAGGGGTTCAGCTGGCGGTGGGTGACGTAGTAGTGCCGCTGGATGTGGTCCATCACGACCGTGTCCGCGACGCCGGGCACCTGGTACAGCTCGCGCGCGTAGCCCCACAGGTTCGGGAAGTCGACCAGGCGGTTGCGGTTGCACTTGAAGTGGCCGTGGTAGACCGCGTCGAAGCGCACCAGCGTCGTGAACGCGCGCCAGTCGGCCTCGGTCATCCGGTCGCCGGCCAGGTAGCGGCGCGTGCGCAGCACGTCCTCGAGCTGGTCGAGCGTCGCGAACAGGCGCTCGAAGGCCTCGTCGTACGCCTCCTGCGTGGACGCGAAGCCGCAGCGGTACACGCCGTTGTTGAGGCCGGGGTACACGAGCTCGTTGACGCGGTCGATCTCG
>JAUIDW010000403.1 GCA_030428395.1 bacterium
CGGCGCTCGCGGCGGGGCTCCTGGCGCTGCACGGCTTCCACCTGTTCTGGAGCCAGATGGCGCGGATGTACGTCCCCGCGGCGTTCCTGGCCGCGGCCTCGACCGTGCTGCTCCTGCGCCTGCGCGATCGACCGCGGACGGCGGAGGCCTGCGCCTACGTCCTGACCACGGCGGCGGCGCTGTGGACGCACCTGTACGTGTGGCCGCTGGTCTTCGCGCAGATGGTGGTCGCGACCGCGTGGGCCGTCCGGTGGCGCCGCGCGGATCTGGTGCGCGCGCAGCTCCTGGCGGTCCTCCTGGCGAGCTGCGTCGTGCAGCTGGCCATCTTCCAGAACCCGCCCTCGCGCTGGCGCGAGTCGTTCCTCGACTACCTTGCCTGCGGGTACCTCTTCGACCCGCGCACGTTCTTCTTCGGGCCGCGACCCGACCTGCGCGTGCTGCGGGCGCTGGCGGCGGTGGTGGCCCTGCTGCTCGTGGGCGCGGCGCTGCTGCGCGCCCGGGTGCCCTTCCCGGCCGACCGCGCCGCCCCTCGGCCGTGGCGCGCGAGCTGGACGGTGGCCGGCGCCGTCGCGACGACGGGCCTGCTCGCGGGGTTCGCCGGCTACACGATCCGCGGCTACGGCGCGTCGCCGCGCGCGATGGGGGCGACGATCGCGATCCCCGCCGTCCTGACGGGCCTGGCCTTCGTCGCCGAGCGCGCCGTGGCGGTCGCCGGCCGCTCCGGCCGGGTCGTGCGCGTGGCCGAGAAGCTCTCCGCGCTGCCCCCCAGCGTCGTGC
Source organism: bacterium (assembly GCA_030428395.1). Lineage (GTDB taxonomy): Bacteria > Planctomycetota > UBA1135 > UBA1135 > JAUIDW01. The sequence continues at coordinate 778 of JAUIDW010000403.1, forward strand.
TCGCCACCCTCCCGCCGCTCGTCATGCTGGCCGTCTCCCAGGTGCGCGGCGTGCTCGTGGCGCGGGGCACGATCGTGTTCCTGCCGTTCCTGGCCGTCGCCCTCGCCCACGGCGTCGCGGCGCTGCCGCGGGGCGTCGCCCGGCGAGTGGCGCTCGTGCTGCTGGTCGGCCTCCACCTGGCCTCGGTGCCCTTCGGCAGCCTGGCGCAGAGCAGCCCGCGCGACTACCGCGGCCTCGCGCGCGCCCTGGTCGAGAACGTGCAGCCGGACGAGCCCGTGATGGTCCGCAACGACTTCATGCACCCGCCGCTGCTGTACTACATGCCCGAGCTGCACGACCAGCTCGTCTGGCGGCGCCACGCGGAGGTCACCGCCCCGGGATCCGGCGTGGACCGCGTCTGGCTCGTCCGCTTCGACAGCCAGCACCCCGCGCCGGCCATCGAGGCCGCCCTGCAGGGCTGGGTGGAGGTCCGCAGCGTGTACCGCCACGGGGGCGGCGCGGCGCTGCTCCGGCGCGGCGTCCCGACGGCCGCGGACCTGCCGGCGTCGCGCCAGCCGGTCCCCACCGCGCGCTGAGCGCGCCGCGCGCGCCTCAGGCGGTCGCGAGCGACGCCTGGAACAGCTCGGCGACGGCGGCGGTGAAGTCGGTGGTCGAGAGCGAGCCGCCGATGTCCGCGGTGCTGCGGCCCTGCTCGATGGCGTCGAGGACGGCCGTGCGCAGGACGCGGCCGGCGTCGTGCTCGCCCACGTGCCGCAGCAGGGAGGCGAACGCGAAGAGCGCCGCGGTCGGGTTGCAGACGTTCTGGCCGGCGATGTCGGGGGCCGTGCCGCCGGCGGGGTCGAACATGGCCAGGCGGATGACGCCGTTGTCGCGGAACGCGTAGGAGCTGGAGTCCCCCAGGCCGACCGAGCCGATCAGGCCGCAGCACATGTCGGACAGGAAGTCGCCGTACTCGTTCGGGCAGACGATGACCTGGTAGCGGTCGGGGTTGACGATGATGTTCGCCAGGAGCGCGTCGAAGAGCTCCTTGCGGTAGGGGATGCCCGGGTAGTCCTTCGCGACGTTCGCCACGGCCTCCTCGAACAGCCCGTCGGTGGCCTGCTGGATCGTGTACTTGCTGGCCGACACGACCCCGCCCTGGCGCAGCATGGCGAGCTTGAAGGCGAAGCGACCGGCGTGCCGCGCCGGCAGGCGCTCGATCACGCGCAGCGACACCGCCGTGTCCGGCCCGATGCGGCGGCCGGCGTCCTCGTACGTCCCGCCCGTTCCGATGCGGACGATGTCGACGTCGAGCTTGCGCTTGAAGTTCGTCTCGATCCCCGGGATCGACGTGACGGGGCGGTGGATCACCGCGAACCCGCAGCGCTCGCGCAGGACCTTGTTGGGGCTCGTGCCGGCCGGGTCCGTCGTCGTCGGGTACTTGATCGCGACGCCGGTGGCCTCCATCTGGGCGTGGGCGCGGTCGTAGACGGCGTCGCCCTCGCGCTCGCGGTTCTCGAGGGAGAGGTCGACGGGCACGAACTCGATGCCGCAGGGGAGGCTCTCGGCGATCGTGTGGACGCTGCGGGAGAGCTCGGCGGAGATGCCGTCTCCGAGCAGCTCGACGACGCGGTAGGTCTTGGCCATGGGGGTGTCCTGGGTCGGAGGGGCGAATAGGATAGCGACGCCCCGGCATGACGTCCCGCCTCCGAGCCCTTCTCTTCGCGTTGACGGCCCTCGCGGCACCTCCCGCGGGCGCGGCGGTCGCCGGGCCCGCGCAGGGCGCCGAGCCCGTGCTGCGGGTCGACCTGCTGCGCAACGGCGCCTTCGCCGAGCCCGCGCCGGCGCACGCGCCCGACCGCATCCCGTGGTGGACGGTGCGCGAGGGCGACGCGGAGCGAATCGGCGGCGGCGCGCCCGGGGACGGCGACTTCCTGCGCACCGCGCCCGGCACCTCGGTCGTGCAGCCGGTCGCGGGCTTCGCGCCGCTGGCGGTCGGCGTCGCGGTCCGCGGGCGCAGCGACGGCCCGGGGCGCGTCCTGGTGCGCGCGGGGCGCCGCTGGATCCCGTTCGACGTCGACGGCGAGTTCGAGATCGAGGGCGCCCGGCTCGTCGGCCCGGCCGGCGGACCGCTCCCGCGCTTCGAGCTCGAGCTGCGCACGCCCGCCGGCGCCGCCGCCGCGACGCGCTGGACCGACCTGCGCTTCGAGGTCCCGCTGCCGTGTCCCGAACCGGCGGCGCTGCGGGCGGAGATCGTGGCGCGCCTGGAAGAGGCCTTCGACCCGTGGCTGCGCCTCGGGCTCGACGAGGACGGGCCGCGCGCCACCGGCCTCGCCTGCCACGCCTTCGACGTCGTCACCGGCGAGCGCCTGTTCTCGTTCCCCGCCGGCGCGTTCGACCTGTGGACGCACCTGATGGACGCGCTCGAGCTGCACGAGGACGCGCGCTGGCGCGCCGCCTTCGAGCGCTTCGTCGCCAGCTACCTCGAGCTCGTCCCGCACCCCGACACCGGCCTGCCGCGGCGCTGGGACTGCGTGGCGGACGAGGCGAAGGACGGGCGCTGGGTCGAGATCGGCGCGGACCTCGAGCTGCTGGTCGACCTGGCCGAGCGCGGGCCGGAGCGCTTCCGCGACCCCGCGCGCGCGGCGGCCGTGCGCATGGCGGACACGGTGCTGGCGGTCGGCGTGCTGCCGGACGGGTCGATCGCGCCCAAGTACCGCGCCTCCGACGCGGCGGCCTCGACGGCGGCCCCGCCGCTGCGGCGGCTGGACGTGCCGGCGCAGCTCGCGCGGCTGGCGGCGCTGACGGGCGACGAACGCTACCGGACCGCCGCGCGCAACGCCGTGGCCGAGCTCGAGTTCACCCACGACTGGCCCGGCACGTGGGAGGCGATCGACCCCGGCTTCGACGACGACTACGGCCACTACGGCGCGCGCGCCGCGACGATGTGGGCGGCGCACCCCGACGAGGCGGCCTTCCGCAACCTCGCGGTCGGCGGCTTCGAGCACTACGCGCCGCTGTGGCGCGACGCCGTGCGCCTCGGCGGCAACGTCGCCGCCGACCAGGTGCGCTGCTGGCGCACCGCGATCCAGCTGGCGCGGCTGGACCCGGGCGTGCGCGCGCAGGTGCGCGCGATCCTGCCGCTGGCCGTGCGCGCGCACTTCCACGGCGAGCAGTACGACGACGGCTCCTGGGGCGACGTCACCCACGTCGGCTTCGACCCGCGCGCCGGCCTGAACGTCGGCGACCTGACCGGCGTGCCGGCCAACCTGCTGTGGGGCATCGGGCTGGCCGCCGACCCGGCGCTCGAGCTGCCGGCGGACGAGCTGCGCGCGATGTTCACGGCGGTGCTGCGCTCGAGCGTCGCGGCCTACCGCCGGCCCCACGGCTACCTGCGCGACCGCCACGAGCTGCCCGACCACAACCGCGCCGGCGGCGAGCTGCGCCTCTGCACCGGCCTGATCGCCATGCTGCGCCACCTGCCGCGATGAGCGTCGCCCGGCTCGAGCACGCCGAGCTGGTCGGCGAGCGCGTCCGCCTGCGCCCGGTCGCGCGCACCGACGCGCCGGTGGCCTACGCGCTGGTGGTGGACGAGCCGCGCATCCTCGACTGGCTGATCTGGACCGGCCCGCGCGACGAGCAGGAGCTCGCCGACTACTACGCGACGTGGGCCCGGCGCGACGACGACCGCACCGCGTACCTCTTCGCGATCGAGGACCGCGCGACCGACTGCTTCGTCGGCGCCATCAGCCTGCGCCTCGACGCCGGCGGCACCGGCACGGTCGGCTACT
>JAUIDW010000404.1 GCA_030428395.1 bacterium
GGCGGGCGGGGCGCCGACGGGCAGGCGAGCCCCCGCGCCCGCCCGCGGATCGGGGGGCGTGTCGGCCGGCTCGCCGGCCGCGGGCGCGCGCACGCGCAGCGCGAGCGGCGCCGTGGAGGCGTGCCGGTACACGCGCGCCTGCGGGTCGAAGTAGGGCACGTCGATCGCCGGGATCGCGCCGACGTCCGCGGCGGTCGGGCGCAGGTCGTAGGCGACGGTGCGCCGCTGCGGACCGCGGTCGTCGAGCACGCCCACGACCCGCAGGCCGTCGAGGTCCGCCAGGTCGGGCGGCTCGAAGCGGTCGAGGTTGACGGCGCCGGTGAAGGTCAGCTCGAGGCGCAGCTCGTCGCCGACGTCCAGCTCGCGCGGCTCGGCGCGCGCCGCCACCGCGAGCTGCCCCACCGCGCCGCCGAACGCCAGCGGCCGGCCGTCCTCCGGCAGGGGCTCGACGGCGACGTCGAGCGCCGCGCCGTCGACGTGCGCGAGCTGCCAGTCCTCGGTCGCCGCGACCGCGAAGGCGCCCTGTTCGAAGCGCGTCGCGAACGCGAAGCTCAGCGTGGGCGCGGGCACGTGCAGGTCGCCCGTGCGCGTCGCCAGGAACTCGCGCCGGTGCTCCAGCACCAGGAAGCGACGGCCGTCCCGCTCCTCGTCGGGGACGCGCACCCCGCGCGCGATGCCGTCGTTCAGCGCGAACGTCAGGAGCTCCTCGCCCAGCGCCCCCGGCGCCTCGTCCCCCGCGCGCTCCGCCACCGGCTCCGCGCGGGGCAGCCCGTCGACCCACGGCGCGGTGGCGCGCACCGGGACGTCGAGGCGGCGCGCCGAGAGCTGCACCACGTTCGTGCGCAGGAACTCGAGGTCCACGCCGAGGCGCAGGGTCAGCGCCAGCCGCTCCTGCACGAAGCAGGACGCGCGGTCGGAGCGCACCTCGACGAAGGCGTAGGGCGCGCCGGAGAGGTCGCTCGCGCACTCCAGCGCGACGCCCGCCACGACCAGGACGCGGTCGTCGGCGCGCACGCGCAGCGGCGGCAGCTCGTACGTGCCCGCCTTCGCCGGGCGCAGCACGAGCTCCCAGGCCAGGGCCTCCTGCTCGCGCAGCCGCCCGTCGACGAGCGCCTGGAAGCGCGACGGCCGCGGCGCGCGCACCTCCACGTCGAGGTCGGGGACGGCGGCGGGCCGCTCGAGCACCGCCCCGGGCGGGGCGCCCGCGAGCATCAGCGTGACGCGGGCCTCGCCGCCCGGGCGGACCACGGCGGGTTCCGGGCCGCGCAGGGCCAGCTCCTGCGCCGCCGCGGGCACGGCCGCGAGCGCCGCCACGAGCACGGCCGTCCACGCCCGCGCCGGGCGGGGCCGGCCGTTCCGTCGCTCGCTGTTCATGAGGAGGGCCGTGGATCCGTCCACGGCCCGGCGCCGGACCGTAGGACACCCGCCGCCGGTGGACTAGCAGACGCTCCGCGGAAGGAAACGGGGGCGGCCGCCCCGACGGCCCCCGCCGGGGCCCGGCTTGGCCCGCTCCCGAGGGCCGTGCTAGCGTCCGGCCGCCCTCCCGCGCCCCGCACCTCCCCGCCCCAGCACCCCGTCGCCGCCCGCCGCGCCCGGCGCCTCCCACCATGAAGCTCCTCCTCCCCACGGTCCCCGCCGCCCTCGCCCTCCTGCTCCTCGGCGCCGCGCCCGCGTCGGCCCAGATCCCCGGTGGCCTGACCCGCGAGCAGATGTGGCCCGCCCCCACCGCCGAGGACTGGGCCAAGCCGTGCCTCATCCGCTGGCAGCGCACCTGGGACGACGCCGTGGCCCTGTCGCGCGAGACGGGCCAGGCGATCCTCATCTGCGTGAACATGGACGGCGAGATCGCCAGCGAGCACTACGCCGGCATCCGCTATCGCCAGCCGGACATCGCCGCGCTCTACGAGCCGTACGTCTGCGTCATCGCGTCGACCTACCGGCACAACCCGCGCGACTACGACGACGAGGGCAACCGCATCCCCTGCCCGCGCTTCGGCACCGTCACGTGCGGCGAGCACATCTGGATCGAGCCCGGCCTGTTCGACCAGTACTTCGAGGGCCAGCGCGTCGCGCCGCGGCACATCGGCGTCGAGCTCGACAGCACGGAGATGTACGACGTCTTCTACGCCTTCGACACCGACAGCGTGTTCCAGGCGGTGCGCGAGGGCATCGAGAACCGCCCGGCCCCGCCGCCGGTCGCGCGCGGCGACCGGTCGCTGCTCGAGCGCGTGAACAGCACCGACAGCGCGGACCGCGAGGTCGTCGAGCGCGCCTACCGCGAGGGCGACCGCGAGCAGCGCATGGCCATCCTGCGCGCGGCGCTGAAGAGCGAGGGGCGCGCGTCCGTGGACGTGCTGCGCCTGGCGCTGCGGGGCTTCGACGTCGACGCCGCGCAGCTCGCGCGGACGGCGCTGGCGCAGTCGCACTCGCCCACGGCCGTCGGCCTGATCGCCGAGGCGCTGCGCGTGCCGATGCCCGAGGCGGACCGCGAGCTGCTGATCGCCGCGCTGGAGCGGCTGGGCGAGAAGGTGCCCTACGCGCGCACGCTGGCCGCCGTGCACCGCGGGCTCGAGCGCAGCTCCGAGTCGGTGGACGTCGGCTCGTGGGCGTCCGCCCTGGACGTCGTGGTCGAGCGCGAGGCGCAGGCCGTCGATCGCGCGACGCTCGAGTACCGCCTGGACAGCCAGGCGCGCGAGTCGTACGCGCGCACGCAGGACCCCGAGGCCCAGCTCGCCCTGGCGGAGGCCTCCCTGGCGCTCGCCGTGGACCCGAGCACGGCCGAGACGCTGCCGTCGGACCCCCGCGCGGCGCAGTCGTACGCGCAGCTGATGTTCGAGGACGCGCGGCGCGCGGCGCAGCGCGCGCGGGAGCTGGGCGCGACCCCCTGGCGGACCAGCACGGTGCTGGCGGTCGCCGCGTACAACCTCGGCGAGCGCGACGAGGCCTTCCGCCTGGCCGAGGAGGCCGTGGGCGCGATGCCGGCGGGCTCGCTGGACTGGAACGCGATGGCGGCGCTGGCGCTGTTCGCCGAGGGCCGCCGCGCGCGGATCGACGCCGCGGTGAAGAGCAAGGAGGACTGGCCGCCCCAGTGGCTGACCGACGTCCACGCGACGTACGCGGTCCTGGCCGAGCACCCCTACGGCCTCGAGCAGCACGTCGAGGACCACTACGACTTCCTGCTGCGGCTGGGCGCCTTCAACGAGGCCTCCGCCGCGCTCGACGCGGGCCTCGAGCGCTTCCCCGAGTCCTGGGGCCTGCACGCGCGGCTGCGCGGTCGCTCGCTGGGCCAGGGGGGCATCGAGGGCCTCGAGGCCGAGTACGAGCGGCGCCTGCGCGAGGCCGGCGACGAGCCCGCCGCGAACCTGGAGTGGTTCGCCGGCTACGCCTCGCTCGTCACGGCCGAGTTCCACCGGCGCGCCGGCGACCCCGAGGCGGCGCGGGCGGCGTACGACCGCGCCGTCGGGCACTACGAGGCCAACGCCGCGCGCAACCCGGCGTCGCGCGAGTCCGGCGAGCACTACGTGGCGCTGGCCATCGCCGGCACGGCGCGCGTGGCGCTCGAGCAGGGACGCCTGGAGGAGGCGCTCGAGGGCGTGCTGGCCTCGTTCGCGCGCGACCCGGAGGCGGCCAGCAGCCTCGACGGCCTGGGCATCTCGCCGGTGGGCACCGCCCAGATGCTGCTGACGCGGCTGCGCGAGGCGGAGCTCGCGGACGCCGCGGCTCGCCTGGAGGCGGCGCTGGCGCAGCTGGACCCGCGCCACCTCGAGCTGCCGGCCTTCGAGCAGCTCGGTCCGGAGACGCGGCAACGCCTGGGCGGCCGCCGGCTCCGGCGCGCCAGCGACGCGCGCTGAGCTCGCCGCCGGCGGGCGCGGTACGCCGCGCCCGCCGGCGAGCTCCGGATCAGGCCTTCTTGCGCGCCGTCTTCTTGCGGCGCCCGGCCTTCTTGCGCCCGCCGGTCTTCTTGCGGGCGACCTTCTTGCGGGCGGTCTTCTTGCGCGCGCCGCCCTTCCCGCCGCCGGCGAAGTACTTCGTGCCGCGGGCCTGGCCCTCGGTGCGCAGCACCCCGTCGCCGACGAGCTTGACGATCGGCAGGCGCAGGTCCTTGGTCGTGACGCCCAGCGCGTCGGCGATCGCCGTGGCGCTGGTGCCGGGGTTGGCCTTCACGTGGGAGACGATCGAGGAGCCGAGGGCCTCCACGCTGGCGGTGGAGCGGCGCACGCGCTTCCCGCCGCGCGCGGCCTTGCGCGCGCCGGCCTTCCTGCGGCCGGGCGGGCGGCCGCGCCGGGCGGGAGCCGCGGCCGGCGTGCCCTGGAGGGCCTCGCGGACCGCGTCCAGGATCCGGTTGGGGAATTGCGCCGGTCCGTCGGCGCCGGCGATGGCGTCATCAACGCTCTTGAACGCTTCGAGGCGGCGGAGCCGCACGCCCATCTCGGAGCGCTCTCGCTGCCGGCGCTCCTCGGTGGCCTTGTCGTGAGCGATGTCCT
>JAUIDW010000405.1 GCA_030428395.1 bacterium
TCCGGCTATACCGGCGAGGACGGCTTCGAGGTTGCGCTGCCGCCGGATGCGGCGCGGTCGTTCGCCGAGACGCTCCTTGCCGACGATCGCGTGATGTGGATCGGGCTCGCCGCGCGCGACAGCCTGGCCGTGTCCGACCGCGGCTACGCCGACGTCGCGCGGTTCCTCGACGCGGCCGAGCCGACCGGCGAGCCCGACCTGCTGGTGCTGCAGCACGCCGTGCTCCCCTACCTGGCCGCCACGCCCGGCGCCGGCGCGCGCGAGGCCGCCACGCCCGGCGCCGGCGCGCGCGGACCGTTCCTCTGCTACGACGAGGACGCGGCGCTGGCGGCGCTCCGCGCGGGGCGGTTCCGCTTCGTGGCCCTGGACGTGCGCACGCGGCACGCCGCCGAGTGGGCCGAGTGGGAGGCGCGCGCGCGGCTCGACGGGCTCGAGCCCGTGGCGCTCATGCCCAACCCCCTGCCGGAGCCGTTCCTGGTCAACGTCACGGACTTCCGCACGCTGGACGGCCTGCGGGCCGTCGGCCCGGACGGCCCCGATCAGGAAGACGTCGCCTGGATCCGCGTGTACCGCCGCCCCGGCGGCTGAGCGTCAGCGGACCTCGACGTCGTGCCGGCCGAGCACGCGGTCGAGGTGCACGACGGCGAGCTCGCGCGGGCGCGCCGCGCAGGGCACGTCGAGCTCGAGCCCCCCGGGCGGGACCTCCAGCCGCACCGCGCGCGGCGTGCCGTCCTCGGTCCAGGCCAGGTCGAGCGGCAGGTGGAACTCCGTCCCCGCGGAGCCCTCGTTCGCGACGCGCACGCGCACCTCGCGGCGCCCCGCCGTGACCGTGCCGGTGACGCGCGGGTAGCCGCTGCCGCGGACGTACTCGTCGAAGAAGCGCGACCAGTCGGCACCGGTGCGCTCCTCGAGGACCGCGCGGAAGTCGTCCAGGGACGCGTTGCCGTGGCGGTACCGCTCGTGGAACCCGCGCAGCGCGTCCCACCAGGCGGCGTCGTCGTCCAGGCACCAGCGCAGCGTGTTCAGCACCAGCGCGCCCTTCGTGTAGGCGTCGTTGGAGTACGCCAGCCCGGCGTCCGCGCGCGCCTCGCGCCACACGCGCGCCCGCGGGCCGAGGCGGCGGGACTGCGCGCGGAAGAACGCGTCCGCCTCCTCCCGGCCGCGCGTGCGCTCGACGAACACGCCCTCGGCGTAGGTGCCGAAGCCCTCGTGGACCGCGAAGCTGCCCCAGTCGTCGGCCGTCACCGAGTTGCCCCACCACTCGTGGGCCAGCTCGTGGACGAGGATGTAGTCGAACCAGCGGTTGACGAACGCGTAGGGGTCGCGGCCGCCGTGCTCGGCGATCCAGGCCGGGTAGCTGGAGCCGTAGGCGATGGCCGTCGAGTGCTCCATGCCCCAGAAGCTCGTCTCGACGAAGGCCAGCTTCGACTCGGGGAACGGGAAGGCGCCGAACGCCTCGGCGAAGACGCCGACGACCGCGGGCAGCTCGGCGAACTGCCGGCGCGCCTTCTCGAGACTCTGCGGCAGGACCCAGGCCTGGTAGCGCTCCACGCCCGCGGCGCGCGCCGCGTCGCCGAGCGTCCCCTCGAGCTCGACGTACGGCGCCACGTTCAGCGTGACCGAGTACGTCGGCAGCGGATAGTCGTGCCGCCAGGTGAAGGTGCGCGCGCCGTCGGGCCCCTCCTCGACGCCCTCGAGCCGGCCGTTGGACACCGCCACGAGGCCGGCCGGCACGGTCACGGCCACGGTCAGGCGCTCGGGCTTGTCCTCGGGGTGGAAGAAGGACGCCTTGCAGGGCCACCAGCTGTGCGCCCCGAGGAGCTGGCAGGACGTGCCGATCCAGGGGCGCCCGTCCGGCGTCTCGCGCCAGTGGAAGCCGGTGAAGTCGTCGCGCGCCCGCGGGCTGCCGGCGTACTCGACGGCGACGCGCAGGCGCTCCCCGGCCGCGACCGGAGCGGCCAGGGCGCAGCGCAACCGGTCGCCCTCGCGCTCGAAGGCGAGCTCGGAACCGTCCGCGCGCACGGCGCGCACCGCCAGGTCGGCGGCCAGGTCGAGCTCGAGCGCGTCCAGCGCCTCCAGCGCCCGCGCGGTGACCGTCACCGTGCCCTCGAGTCGGCGCGCGGCGGGGTCCACCGCGAGCGCGAGGTCGTAGGCCTCGACGTCGTAGCGCGCGCGCGCGTCCCCACCGGACGGCTCGCCGGCGCGCGCGGGCAGCGCCGTGAGCAACGCCGCGAGCGCGGTCGTCAGCGGGACGCGGAGGGCACCCATGGGCGCCATCCTGCCGGCGTCAGGCGTCGGTGGCGAGGGCCTCGCGCCAGGCGTCGGGGTCGGCCCCGAGCTCGAGCTCGCTGAGGCGCTGCAGCGCGTCCAGGGCGGCCGCCGCGACGGTGGCGTCCTCGTCCTCGAGCAGCTCGACGAGCGCGGGCAGCCGCTCCGTGGCGCCGAGGCGGCGCAGCGCGTCGCAGGCCGCGGCGCGGGCCACGGGGTCCTCGTGCTCGAGCAGCCGCGCGACCCGCTCCGCGATGCGCGCGCGGTGGATGCGGCTCTCCGCCAGCTCCCCCAGGGTGCGCGCCAGGTCCGGCGCCGCGGCCGCGTCGAGCTGCCGCAGGAGCTCGGCGCCCCGCGTCTGGTACCACTGGTTCTCGCTCAGGTACCACGTCGCCCAGCGCAGGCGGTCGGGCGGGTAGCCCATGCCCGTGGTCTTGCGCAGCGACTGGATCGAGGCGCGGACCAGAGCGTCGTTCTCGCTGTCGAGGAGCTGGATCAGCGGCTCCACCGAGCTCTCGTCGCGCAGGTCGCCGAGCGTGCCGACCGCGGCGCGCAGCACGCGCTCGTCCTCGGTCGTCAGGTAGGCGCGCACCTGGTCGCGCAGGTCGTCCCCGGCGCGCACGCGCACGGACGAGCCGACCGCGCCGATGTGCTCCAGCAGGACGGGGTCCAGGCGCGAGCTGCGGCCCAGCAGGCCGGAGAGCATGTCGAGCCCGTCGCGGCTCTCGGTCGCGCTCGCGGCGCGGATCAGCCCGACGGCGACGTCGAAGCGCGCGTCGAGGACGCGGTCGCGGACGGCGTCCAGGGTGCGCTCGTCGCGCTCGTGGAGCCCGCAGACGGCCTCGTCCAGGAACGGCAGCAGCGGCTCGACGTCGTGGGCGCCGCCGCCGGCGGGCCACACCAGGCCGATGGCGAGGTCGAGGTCCTCGACGCTGCCGACGGCGGCCAGCGCGTCGAGCAGCGTCCCGCGCACCGCGGGCATGACCAGGCCGGCCTCGAGGCGCTGCTCGAGCGCGGGGACGACGGCCTCGCGGCCGAGCAGCTCGAGCGCGCCCCGCACGATGCGCCGCTCGCGCTCGATCGTCTCGCCCTCCGCCTGCTGCTCGGCGTTGCGGCCCTCCAGGGGGGCGCTCTCCGCGCGCTCGGCGTCCTCCTCCGCCAGCTCGCGGGCGCGCAGGTCGAGCGCGATCAGCGCGTCGACCACCACCGGCGCCGCGTCCGGCCCCAGCCGGGCGATGCGCCCCGACCAGAAGGAGGGCGGGCGGTCGCCCTGCTCGGCGCCGGCGAGGACGCGCAGCACGTTCTCCTCCACCGTGAAGCGGGCTTCCTCGGTGGAGTCGGCGACGTCGTCGGGAAGCTCGCTCCCGACGTCCCCACGGGCCGCGAGCGGCGCTGCCAGCAGCAGCGCGGCGGCCCACACAGACCATGCCTTGGCGTTCATGACGAGCCCTGGGGCCGCGCCGCCCGGACAGGGGGCGGTCGGGCTACCCGGTGTTCCTCGATCGGAACGACGGCGACGGAGCCGGGAGCCCATTCCCGGATAAAGCCACCCGATTCCCGGGCGACCCACGCGGGCGCGGGGACGCGTCCCGGAAGATTCTTCCGGGTGGGCGCGCGCCGCGCCGGCGACGCGCACAGGTCAGAAGGGCTTGAAGCTGACTGGGTTCCGTGTGGAGCCGGATCTCGGTCCCCGCCGGATCCCCTGCAACCGCCGGCGCTTGGAGCAGTCACCTCCCCGCCGAGGGCCCCTTCACCCCCTCGGCGAAGGTGATTCCCCGTGTTCGAGCCCCCGCGTTGCCCCTACCGCTCCTGCCCCCGGCACCACGATCCACGGCCCCAGTTCCACCTACGACATGGCTCCTACCACCCCAGGTGCAGACCGCGCCCCGTCCCGCGCTTCCGATGTCGCACGTGCCGCCGGACGTTCTCGCGGCAGACCTTCCGGATGGACTACCGCGACCACCGCCCTCACCTCAATCCACACCTCTTCCGCCTGCTCGCCTCGGGCATCGGGATTCGGCAGTCTTCGCGCCTGCTCGGCCTGAGCCTGCGGTGCACCGAATTGAAGTTCCGCAAGCTCGCCCGACACCTCTGGCGCCTCAACTTGAACGTCCGCGGACCTCTCCCACCCGGCTCCCGCCTGCAGCTCGACGAGCTCGAGACCTACGAGTGCCGCCGGCGG
>JAUIDW010000025.1 GCA_030428395.1 bacterium
GCCCCAGTCGAACGTGGCGCCGGCCCCGGCGGCCCGGCGCGCCTGCTCGCCGTTCGCGGCGGGCGCGCCGTCGTCGGCTCCCGGACGCCCGCCGTCGTCGGCCGGGGTGCGGCCGGCGTCGAGGAAGCGCTCGAGCGCCGCGCGGCGGAAGGCCGGGTCGGCGGCGGGGTCGGGGAGCTCGCCGAGCGCGCGGCGCGCCCGGCGCCGCGACTCCTCCGCGCGGTCCGGCGGCGGGGTGGCGTCCGGGGTCATGGCAGCAGCTCCTCCAGCCGTTCGCCGAGCGCCGCCAGCGCCCGCGAGTACGTCTTGCGCGCCGCGACGGGCGTGGCGCCGGTCAGGGCGGCGATCTCGTCGTGCCGCAGCCCGGCGTAGTCCCGCAGCAGTACGGCGGTGCGCTGGGCCTCGGGCAGCGACAGGACGGCCTGCTGGACCCGCTCCGCCCGCTCGCGGCGCGCGGCGACCTCGTCGGGGGCGCTGTTCTCGTCGGCGGTCATCGAGCCGGCTTCCCCTTCGAACGGCAGCGTGGTCTGTGACGCGCGCCGGCCGGACGCCCGCCAGACGTCGCGGCACACGTTCGCGGCGATGGCCATGAGCCAGGGCCACGGGTCGCGCTCGGGGTCGAGGGTCGGGGCCGCGCGGTGGACCCGCAGGAAGACCTCCTGGACGGCGTCCTCGCTCGCTCCGACCTCGCCCAGCCAGCGGTAGCACCAGGCGTAGAGGTGGTCGAACGTGGCCTCGAACAGCGCCGCGAGGGCGTCGCGGTCCCGCTGGCCCACGGCCTCGAGGTCGACGTCCGCGATCGCCGGGCGAGCCCGGGCCGGCGGGGGCTCCGGGTCCGCCTCGCGCGAGGGCTCGAGGGCGGGTCCGTCGGGGGACGTCACGCCGGCCAGGCTACCAGCGGGCCGCGGCCGGCATCAGCCCTGCAGCAGGAACTGGTCGGCGGCGAACCCGCCGGCCGCGTCCCGCACGGAGACGCCCAGCGCCCCGGTCGTGCCGGACCCGTCGACCGGCGCCGGCGAGCGCAGGTGGCGCGTGAACCCGTCGTCGGAGACCGGCACGAAGAGCGCCGCCTCCATCGCGGCCCACGACATGGGCACCAGGTCGAGGGACGCGCGCCGGCTCGCCGCGGGGACGTCCGCCAGGCCGTCGGGGTCGTGCACCACGAGGTTCAGGAACCCGCCGGCGTCGACCCACAGGTCGACGACGGGCGCGTTCGGGAGCTGGTTGTGGGCGTGCTGGATCACGGCGACGGCGTCGACGTCCGCGCCGCCGCCCGCGCCGTGGTCCCAGATCGTCGTGCCGGCCGAGTCGACGTCCGCGCCGGCCACGGCGTCGACGAGCCGCACGAAGCGAATCGCGTCCAGGTCCACCAGCCCGGACGCGACCGCGGGATGGTTGCGCAGGAGCTCCAGGTCGAAGGCCTCACCCCCGGCGACCGCGGGGTCGAACGGGTCCACCCCGCTGGTGACCACGTTGGCCAGCGTCGGCACGCTGCCGGCCAGGCCGCGGAACGTGCCGATGGGGCTCGCGCCGAAGGGCGGCAGCGGGCCGACCGGGCCGGCGTACGAGCTCGGGAAGCGCGCGAAGCTCACGCCGTCGGTGGAGACCTCGACGAACAGCACCTCGGCGAAGGTGCCGCCCGCGGACCCGAAGGCGTTCTCGAACACGATCAGGTCGGCGCCGGGGCCGTTGACGATGGTCGCGTCGAACCCGAGCGTGGCCGAGCCGCCGTCGCCGAGGGTCGTGACGTGCAGCGAGCCGGACCCCAGGCCGCCGCCGCGCGGGCCGCCGAGCATGTTGGCGGGCGGCAGCGCCGCGCCCGGTCCGGGCACGAGCGAGACGACGCGGGACGCGAAGCGGTTCACGTCCTGCGTGGCGGTGGCGGCGGCCGCCGCGGCGCCGGCGCGGCGCGCGGTGACCTGGGCGTCGGCGGGCCCGGCGAGGCCGAGCAGGGCGGCTCCGAGGAGGATGGGTCGCACGCGGGCCTCCTACTGCACGTCGAACTGGACGAGGGTGTCGCTCGCGTGCGCCACGGCCGTCAGCCGCGCGCCGTCGGGCGAGAACACGAGCTCGTTCAGCTGCGTGTTGAAGCCCGGGAGCTGACCGGCGTCCACGGTGGCGAGCCACTGCCGCGACCACGCGTCGATCAGGGCGATCTCGTTCGAGAACAGGTCGCCGACGGCCAGCAGGCCGCGCGAGGACAGGCCCAGGCCCTGGAACTTGCCCTGGGGGGTGGCGGTCTGCGTGGCCACGAACCCGGTGACGGCGCCGGTCGGGACGTGCAGGGTCCAGACGCCGGCGCCCATGTCGAAGCCGGCGACGAACAGCACGCCCTCGCACAGCAGGGCGGCGTCCTGGGGCGAGGGGAACGCCGACGCGTCGCCGGAGGTCACCAGCACGCTCGTGCGCGCGCCGGCGGGGTCGTCGGGGTCGACCAGGATCACCTCCGCGGTCGAGCCCTGGAACCCCGCGTGGTAGCGCGTGGTGGGCAGCACCAGGTCGTCGCCGGCGAACAGCAGGCGGCCGAACCCGCGGTCGGGGCCGAAGCTCAGCGTGCGGTCGGTGGCGAGCGTCAGCGTGGGCACCTCGATGACGAACACGTCGCCGCTGCCGTCCAGGGTACCGACGAACACCTCCGTGCCGTCGGGCGACACGGCCAGGCCGAAGGGGAAGGCGGTCTGGAAGGTCGAGGCGGGGTCGAAGGGGATCGGGATCGAGCGCACGACCTGGCCGGCGGGCGTGATCACCGACACCTCGCTGCTCGAGCTGGTGGTCGCGAACGCGTACAGGAAGCCGCCCGACCCGTCGGGGACGAAGGCGATCTCCTCGGGGCCGAGCCCGACCGGCACGAGGCCCAGCAGCTGCCACGTCTGCGCGTCGAAACGCGCGAGCTGGCAATTCTCGGAGCCGAAGCCGGCGCCGAAGAGCGAGATCCAGAGCTCGCTCCCGTCCGGCGTGTACGCGCCCGACCAGGGGCCGGCGAAGGGCGCGTTGCAGTCGACCAGGCCCTGCAGCGAGTGCGTCTGCGCGTGGGCGGCGTCGCCGGGGGGCGCGACCTCGCACGGGGCGACGGCGGTGGCGGGGACGCCGGGCGGCGCGCGGCGGACGGAGCCCGGGCGCTGGGCGGCGGCGTGGGGCGCGAGCGCGGCGAGCCAGGCGACGCCGACGAGGGCGGCGTGGACGGAGCGCGGGAGTCTCGGAACGAACACGGGGATCCTCCTGGAGGACGGGGACGAGGGGCGCCGCACGTCCCCGGAGGGGACCCGCGGCGGGCCGGCGCTCGTCGTTCCCGTTCGTCGCAGCGAGGGCGCGCAGCGCGCGCACCTCCTCCGCCACGCCCCCGTTGCCCGGGGGGCGTGAAAGACGCGGACGTGCGGAGGTCTTCTGACTCGTGGTTCGTCCTCGGACCGCGCCTTCCCGGCCGTTCGGCCAGTGGCGTCGTGCGGTCGTCGTCCCCACTCACAGCGGCGGACCCGTGACGGAGTTGCACCGTCTTCCCTGTCGCTCGTCCCGGCGTCGAACGCCGTGCACGCTGTCAAAGAGAGACCGCGGTTTACCGCGCCCGCCCGCCCCGGGTCAAGCCGCCCGGCCCGCGCGGCCCCGCCCGAGCCGCCCGAGCCCGGCGACGGTCGCCTGGCCGCCCGGACCGGGCGATGGACGCCGCCCGGGCGGGGGTGGTCCAGGCCGCGGGCCGGGGTCGCTCACGCGGCTCGCCCCGCCCGCCCCCGTGGCGACCGGGCCGCGCGGGCCGGCGGCGGGGGCCCGGCGCGCCGGAGCGGTGCCGGCGCCCCGGCCGTGTCACAATGCCGCGCCCGGCCCCCGCCCCGGAGCGACCCCATGCTCGAGCTGCTCGCCGTCCTCCTCCTGGCCCGCGTCCAGGACCCCGTCCCGTCCTCCCCGCCCGCGGAGTTCGCCGCCACCGTGCGCGAGGAGGTGCGCGGCGCCGCCGGCCTGGGCGCGGCCGAGGCCGTGCGCGCCTCGGCGCTCCTGCGCACGCGCTACGCGTCGGAGACGGAGCAGCTCGACGCGGCCCTGGAGACCGTGCTGGCCCCCGACGGACCCGAGGCGGCCGCCGCGCGGCTCTTCGCCGTGGCGTGCCGCGTGCAGGGCGGCGAGGTCGGCATCGTCGACCTCGAGGCCTGGCTCGGGCCGGTCGTGCGCGCGGCCCGGGCCGACCCGGCCGCCGGGCGCGAGGCCTGCGAGCTGCTCGCGATCGCGCAGCGGCCGGTCGACGGCACCCCCTCGCCCCTGGGCGACGCGCTGCTCGACCTGGTGCGCGCCGCGCCCGAGCGCGAGCTGCGCCGGTCCGCCGCGCGCGCGCTCGAGGCCGTGGGGTCCCCCGCGCAGCGCCGCAACCTGCGCGACGCCCTGGTCGAGCTCGTCGAGCGCCCCGACGCCGGCGCCCGGGCCTGCGCCGCCCTGGCCCTGGCGGAGGCGCGCATCGACGCCGAGGTGCCCGCCCCGGCCGTGTCCGAGCTGCGCCGCCTCGCGCGCCTGCCGACCGAGGACGGGCGCGCCGCGCGCCGCGCGCTGCAGCGGCTCGAGGAGCTGCGCGGCCTGCGCGACGAGCTCCACGGGTACCGCGAGCTCTACCGCCGGCGCGCCCTGCCCGACGACCTGGCCGAGATCGACGTGCTGATGGACCTGGTCCAGCAGGTGCACCTCGACGGCGACAAGTTCACGCGCGAGGACCTGAAGGAGATGGCGCTCTCCGGGATGCTCGAGGCGCTGGACGAGCACTCGGGGTACCTGCCCGCCGACGTCTACGCCGAGTTCTACGAGGAGATGGTCGAGCCCGTGTACGGCGGCATCGGCGCCTACGTGCTCGAGGACCCCGTCGACGGCCTGATCACCGTCGCGCGGCCGATCTACTCGGGTCCCGCCTACCGCGCCGGCCTGCTGACCGACGACAAGATCGTCCGCGTCGACGACTGGTCGACGGTCGGGCGGACCGCGGACGACTGCGTGGAGCGCCTGAAGGGGCGCCCCGACACCCCCGTGCGCGTGTACGTCTGGCGGCGGGGGATGGACCCCCTGCTGATCGACCGGCCGACCGAGGACATGGCGGTCGACATCCTGCGCGGCCAGGTGACGATCCCCTCGGTCACGTCCGAGCTGCTGCCGGGCGGCATCGCCATGATCGAGCTGAAGGACTTCAACGGCGAGGCCAGCAACGAGGTGCGCCGGGCCTACGGTCAGCTCCAGCCGCAGGGCGTGCGCGGGGTCGTGCTGGACCTGCGCCGCAACCTGGGCGGGCTGCTCGACGAGGGCATCGCCGTGGCGGACCTGTTCCTGCCGCCGGGCAAGCTGGTCGTGACCGTCGAGTCGCGCGAGGGCACGCTCGAGCGGCACGAGACGCGCCACCCCGCGATCCTGCCCGACGACGTGCCGGTCGTCGTGCTGCTCAGCCGCTACAGCGCCTCGGCCTCCGAGATCGTCGCCGGCGCGCTGCAGGACCACGGGCGCGCGACGATCGTCGGCGAGCGCAGCTTCGGCAAGGGCGCGGTCCAGACCGTGCTGCGCGTGCCGAACCGGCGCGACGACGCGTTCGCGGACGAGAACGGCAACGGCCTGTTCGACACGTGGGAGCGCATCGTCGTCGACCACGACGGGGACGGCGAGTTCGACTTCGCGCCGCGCGCGAAGGTCACGTACGCGCGCTACGTGCTGCCGTCGGGGCGTTCGATCCACCGCGAGCTCGACGCCGACTGGAACGTGCTGACGCCCGGGGGCGTCCAGCCGGACGAGGAGGTCGGCGCCGCGATCGTCGAGAACTGGCGCCTGCAGGAGCGCTACCGGCTGATCGTCGAGTACCACCCGCGCCGGTACGTCCAGGAGCGCTGGGACGAGCACGCCGACCTGTTCCGGACCCTGGCCGTGACGGACTTCCGCGACACCGAGGTCTACCCCGGCTTCGAGGAGTTCCTCGCCGAGCTCGAGACCGTGCTGCCGGCCGACGACGTCCGCATGCTGCTGCGCAACGAGATCCGCCGCCGCGTCCAGGACGAGCGCCGCTCGGAGTTCCCGCCGGGCGACTTCCAGGAGGACGCCCAGGTGCAGTCGGCCATCCGCGTCGCCCTGGCGGCGCTGGGCGAGACCGCCGAGGACCTGCCGGAGTACCGCGCCTGCTTCCGCCCGGAGGACACCGGCGACACCGACCGCGCGAGCGCCTCCGAGGCGATCGCCCGGCGGCACGAGCGCTCCGAGCTGGAGGCCGCTCGCAGCCTGCTGCTCGAGGCGCGCGACGGCACGGGGTACGTGTCCCGCGACCTGCTCGACCGCGTGCTCGACCTGCTGTCGGTGGACGAGGACGAGGCCGAGTAGGCGCTCGCTAGCCCACACCGAACCCCGGCGCGTCGCCGTCGACCGCCAGCGGGCTTGCCGGCAGCCGCGCGGCCCGCTCCGGCGCGTGGTACTCGCGCGGCGCGACGTCGCTGGGCGCGTCGGGGCAGTAGAGCGCCGCGAGCGCCTGCACCTGGTGGCGCCCCGGCCCCAGCTCGAACTGGCCGCCGCAGTACGTCGCGATCCCGCGGTCCGCGCAGCGGTCCAGCGCCTCGCCCAGGCGGCGCAGCGTGCCGAAGCGCGAGGGCTTCACGTTCAGCGCGGGCGGTGGGAAGGGCAGCGCGTCGAGGTCGGCGACCGAGTGGATCGGCGCGTCCCACGCCACGCGGTCGCGCGCGCCGGCGAGCGCCGCGGCCGTCTCGGCGGTCCACAGCGGGTCCTCGAGCCACGCGTCCGGCAGCGCGCGCGCGACCGCCGTGTAGCCGGCCGCGTCCGGTTCCTGGTCGACGGGCGTGCCGCGGTAGTGGCCCTTGAAGTCGACGACGGCGACGCCGCCGAGCTCCGCCAGTCCGGCGAGCAGCTCCGGCGTCCACGCGTCGGACCAGTCGAGCTTGAAGCCGAGGTCGGGGACGCGGGCGCGCAGCGCGCGCAGCGGCGCGAGCGTCGGCGGCCGCCCGAGCCCGAGCGACGCCACGAACCGCACCGGGCGCGGGGCGATCCCGAGCGCGTCGGAGAGCGAGCGGCCGGCCTGGCGCAGCGCGAGGTCGAGGGCCGCGCTCTCGAAGGCCCAGCGGCGGAAGTCGCGCGACGTCTCGGCGCGGGGGTACGTCGGCGCGTCGCCGGGGAAGAGCTCGAGCTCGTCCAGCCGCCGCGAGAAGCCGTCGAGCGTGGACCGACCGGCGAGACCCGCCGGCGGACCGTCGGCGCGGAAGCGCTCCTGGTCGTCTCGCTCCCAGGTGACGTCCTCGCCGTGGCCCGCGGCGCCGCCGCCCTCGAGGCGCACCACCGTGGTCGTGCGGCGGAGGCCGCCCCCCGTCTCCAGGGAGAGCGCCTCCAGCGAGCAGGCGTCCACCCGCAGCGGCAGCTCCAGCAGCGCGTCGAAGGTGCCCACGGGCCCAGCCTAGCGCGGGGACCGCGTCCCCGGGCAGTCCCAAGTCCCTGCCCGCCAGTCGCTTGGGAACGTGCCCCGGGAGGCCCCGGGGTGATTTCGAAGTGATATCATTCGAATATCAGCCGCCCCGGGGCATAGGACCCGCCGCCATGAACACCAAGAGCCAAGAAAACGTCCTCCAGCCGGCCGTCCACGGCCTGCTGGCCATCGCGGTCGCGATCGTCCTCGTGCTCGCGTCCATCTGGGGCTTCACCACCGAGGAGGAGCCCTTCGTCTTGTCCGGCGTGCTGGGGATCGCGCTCGCCGTGCTGACGCTGATCGGGCTGACGCTCGTCAACCCCAACCACGCGCGCGTGGTGCTGCTGTTCGGCCGCTACAAGGGCTCGATCCGCAGGGAGGGCTTCTACTGGGTCAACCCGTTCACCGCCCGCAAGGACGTGTCGCTGCGCGTGCGCAACTTCGAGTCCGGCAAGCTGAAGGTGAACGACGAGCTCGGCAACCCGATCGAGATCGCCGCCATCGTCGTCTGGCGCGTCAAGGACACGGCCCAGGCGCTGCTCGACGTCGAGAGCTTCGAGGACTACGTGCACGTCCAGAGCGAGTCGGCCGTGCGCCAGCTCGCGACGCACCACCCCTACGACTCGAAGGAGGGCGGGGAGACGTCGCTGCGGGGCAGCACCGACGTCGTGAACGAGGAGCTCCAGCGCGAGCTGGGCGAGCGCCTCGACCTGGCGGGCATCGAGGTGCTCGAGGCGCGCCTCTCGCACCTGGCCTACGCCCCCGAGATCGCCGGTGCCATGCTGCGCCGCCAGCAGGCCGAGGCGATCATCACCGCGCGCAAGCGCATCGTCGAGGGCGCCGTGTCGATGGTGCACATGGCGCTGGAGGAGCTCGACAAGGGCGACCTGGAGCTGGACGACGAGCGGCGCGCCACGATGGTCTCGAACCTGCTGGTCGTGCTGTGCTCGGACAAGGACGCGACCCCGGTGGTGAACACCGGGACGCTCTACGGCTGACATGCCGCGCAAGGGCTTCCTGCTGCGCCTGCCCGAGGAGCTGCTCGACGAGCTCCGCGGGTGGGCTGCGCAGGAGATGCGCAGCGTGAACGGCCAGATCGAGTACGTGCTCCGCCGCGCGCTGCGCGAGGCGGGGCGCGCGCCGCGGGGCGAGTCCCCGCCGCCGCGCCGCGCCGACCGCGGGCCGGACGGGGCTCCCCCGGACGACCCCGCGGACTCCTGACGCCGGTCCGCGGTCCGCGAGCGGGTGGCCGGCAGGTCAGCCGCGCAGGGCGGCGCGGGCGGCGCGGGCGCGTCCGGCCGCCTCCTCCGCGCCGGCGCCGGTCACGGTCAGGTGGCCCATCTTGCGGCCCGGCCGCGGCTCGGCCTTGCCGTACAGGTGCAGGCGCACGCCGGGCAGCGCGAGGGCCGCGGGCCAGTCGGGCTCGGCGGCCTCCCACAGGTCGCCCAGCAGGTTGGCCATGGCCGCGCCCGGGGTCAGCGGCTCGACGGCGCCCAGGGGCAGGCCGCAGACCGCGCGCACCTGCTGCTCGAACTGGCTCGTGGCGCAGGCGTCGATCGTCAGGTGGCCGGAGTTGTGGGGGCGCGGCGCCAGCTCGTTCACGAGCAGCTCGCCGTCGGGCAGCACGAACAGCTCGACGCACAGCACGCCGACGACGTCCAGCCCCTCGAGCACGGCGCGGGCGACGGCAAGCGCGGCGTCGCGCGTGCGCGGCGGCACGCGCGCCGGCCAGGACGTCACGTCGAGGACGTGGTTCGCGTGGGCGTTCTCGAAGGGCTCGTACAGCGCGACGGACCCGTCCAGGCCGCGGGCGCCGACGACGGAGACCTCGCGCTCGAACGGGACGAAGGCCTCGAGCACGGCCCGCGCGCGCCCGAGCTCGTCCCACGCCGCCGCGAGCGCGTCCGGCCCCTCCACGCGGCGCTGGCCCTTCCCGTCGTAGCCCCAGGAGGCCGTCTTCAGCACGCCCGCACCCGGGACCTCGCGGCGCGCCGCGTCGAGGTCGGCGGGGCGCTCCAGCGGCGCGAAGTCGGCCACCGGCAGGCCCAGCCCGCGCAGCGCGCGCTTCTCGCGCAGCCGGTCCTGCGTCGTGTGGAGCAGCGCGCCGGCCGGGCGCACGGGCGCGTGGCGCGCGGCGGCGGCCGCGGTGTCGGCGGGGACGTTCTCGAACTCGAAGGTGACGACCTCGACCGACGCGGCGAAGCGCTCGACGGCGCCGAGGTCGTCGTAGGGGGCGCGGACCTCCTCGTCGGCGATCTGGCCGGCGGGCGTGTCGTCCTCCGGCGCGAACACCGTGACGCGGTAGCCCAGGCGCCGCGCGGCGAGCGCGAACATGCGGCCGAGCTGGCCGCCGCCCAGCACGCCGAGCACGGCCCCGGGCAGGATCGGGGCGCTCACGGCAGCTCGGCGGAGAGCGCGGCCGCGGCGAGCTCGTCGCGGTAGGCCTCCAGCGCGGCGCGCAGCGCGTCGTCGCGCGTGGCCAGCATGCGCACGGCGAACAGCCCCGCGTTGCGCGCGCCCGCCTCGCCGATCGCCAGCGTCCCGACGGGCACGCCGCCGGGCATCTGCACGATCGAGAGCAGCGAGTCCACGCCGCGCAGGACGCGGCTCTCCACGGGCACCCCCAGCACCGGCAGCGTCGTCCAGGCGGCGATCATCCCCGGCAGGTGCGCCGCGCCGCCGGCGCCGGCCACGATCACCTCGAGCCCGCGGTCCGCGGCCGTGGACGCGTACTCGCGCAGGCGCTCGGGAGTGCGGTGGGCCGAGACGACGGCGTGCTCGCTGGGCACGCCGAACTGCTCGAGGACGGCGACGGTGTGCTGGAGCGTGGGCCAGTCCGAGGCGCTGCCCATGACCACTCCGACGCGCGGCTCGCTCTGTTCGGTCAAGCTGGGTTCCTCCGGGCGACCGCGCCCCGTCCGGGCCCGCGCGGCGCGCTGCGGGGAACGGTAGGGGACCGCCCCGCGCGCGTCCAGCCGCGCCGTCGGCCGCACGCGGCACGCCGCCGCGCACCGGGGCCCGGGGGCGCGCCGGGGCCGCGCGGGGCACGCGGGGGGTGCCACGCCGGCGTTGGGGCCCGCCCGCGCGTGGCCTATCGTGGGCGCCCCATGCGGCGGATCCGACGAGCGCTCGCGCGCCTCGGCCTGGCGGCCGGCTCCCTGCTCGCGGCGTTGCTCGCGGCCGAGCTCGGCGTGCGCGTCCTGGGGCTGCACCCGCCCGTCCAGCCCGAGCCGGGCGGGACGATCCACCGGCCCGCCGACCCGCCGCTCGACTACGAGCCCGCCCCCGGCGCGCGCTTCCGCTGGACGTACCGCGAGGCGCCCGGGGACGCGGGCACCGTCGTCGCGGGCGCGATCAACGACCAGGGCTTCCGCGGGCCCGCCGTGGCGCGGGCGAAGCCGCCGGGGACCCTGCGCGTGGCGTGCCTGGGCGACTCCTACACGTTCGGCTGGGGCGTGAGCGACGACGCGACCTGGCCGGCGCAGCTCCGGGCGGCGCTGGCGGCGGCGGACGGCGAGGAGCGCGCGGTCGAGGTGCTGAACTTCGGGGTCAGCAGCTACGAGCCGCGCCGCGAGCTGCACCTGCTGCGCGAGCGCGTCGTCGCGTTCCAGCCCGACGTCGTCCTGATCGCCTTCTTCCGCAACGACGTCGTTTCGCGCGACCCGCCGCCGGGGTTCGAGGTCCCGATGCCGGGCCCGCTGATCCGCCGCCTGCGTCGCCCGCGCGGCTGGATCGCCGACCTGCGCCGCACCTCGCGCCTCGCCGACCTCGCGGCGGACGGGCTCTACCGGTGGGCCGGCACGCGCTACCGCACGGGCCGCCACCGCGACCTCTACGGCGAGGAGAACCCCGGGCTGCACGAGGCGCGCGCCGACCTGCTGGCCGCCCACGCCCTGGGCGAGGAGCGTGGCTTCGCGCTGGTCGTCGTCTTCTACCCCGAGCTGCGCCCGGTCGGGTCGCACCTGTCGACGCACGCGCTCTACCCGGCCGTGCGCGACTGGCTCGCCGATCGCGGTGTGCGCACCCTCGACCTCGAGCCCGCCTTCGAGGGCCGCGACCTGCCCGCCCTCCGCAACCACCCCTACGACAGCCACCCCAACCCGGCCGGCCACCGCATCGCCGCGGAGGCGATCGCCGCCTACCTGCGCACCGAGGGTCTGGCGCCGTAAGGCAGACTCGTGCTCGTGGACGGGAGATCGGCTGCCGGGCGAGTGCTCCCGGGCGCTCTGGAATCAGGAACTCAGGAAGCGAGGTTCGAGGGAAGCCATGCCCGACGGAGTCGAGTGCGTGAAGAGGCTGGGATCGCCCATGTGCCGGCAATGCGACGAGGGCGTCACGGTGAGGGACCACTCGTTCGCATGGGCCTCGCACAGGACGAACCCGAGAGAGTGGGTCCAGGTCGAGCAGCATCACTGCCCGAGATGCAAGCAACTCGTCATCACGGCTTACCGACGTGAGCACGTCTCCGGAGCCTCCGGATCTGCAGCCGTTGGGCCCGTGGTGCTCACCATCCCTGTCTATCCGGCCACGCCAAACGGCCGACCCATTCCGTCGCGACTCCTGGCCGAGAACGAAGGGGCGGCACTGGACTACGAGGAGGCGTGGCGGATCAGCACGGTGAGCCCCCGGGGGAGTGCTGCCCTCAGCAGGCGCTGTGTCCAGCAGGTCCTGGAGTCGAGATTCGAAGCGAAGAAGAGCGCCAACCTCGAGCAGCAGATCAAGGCGTCGATGGCTGCAGGCCACGTCCCGGAAGAGCTTGGTGGGAAGCTCCAGAACGTCCGCAGGCTCGGAAACGGCGCGGTGCACCCCAGGGTGGAGAAGGGCGTCGTCCTGCATCCGGATCGCGAGGACAGCCCGACAGCCGACGTTCCGGTCGTCGTGAACGAGCGCGACGCCAGATGGATGCTCGCCGTGGTCGGAGAGCTCATTCGACACGCCTATCCCGGAGAGGACTCGTAGCCTGGAGTCGAGCGGGGTGTCCGCACCTGCACCGGGCGCGACGCCTCCTGTAGCGGGTACCGGTGGCAGCGGTTCCGGCGCGCGCTCCCGGTTCGAGGGCCAGGGCGAGAAGGGACAGGACCCGTGCCTTCGCGATACCACGCGCCCGGCTAGGACGGCGCGTCCACGAGGCGCAGGTCGATGCGCTTCTCGCCCATCAGGGTGCGGTGGACCGGGCAGCGGTGGGCGATCTCGAGCAGGCGGGCGCGCTGCTCGTCGTCGAGGGGACCGCGCAGGGCGAGGTCGGCGGACAGGACGTCGATGCGGGCGTCCTTCTCGGGGCAGTCCTCGCAGTCGCGCGAGTGCTCGCGGTCGTGGCGCAGGCGCACGTCGACGCCCTCGAGCGGCCAGCCCTTGCGGCGGGCGTACATCGCCAGGGTCATGGACGTGCAGGTGCCCAGGGCGGCGAGCAGCTCGTCGTAGGGGGTCGGCCCGGAGTCGGCGCCGCCGACGGACGCGGGCTCGTCGGCGATCCACGCGTGGCGACCGGCGCGGACGGTCTGGCGGAAGGGGCCGTCGAGGGAGGTCACGCGGACCTCGCCCGGCTCGAGCTCCGCGGGCGGCGCGGGCGCGGCCGCCGGCGCCGTGCCGGGTTCCTCGAGGTAGCGCCGCGCCCAGACGGACAGCACGTCGGCGACGAACTGCGAGTCCTCGCGCCGCGTCAGCAGGTGGTCGGCGCCGTCCAGCGCGACGAAGCTCTTCGGGTGCCGCGCCAGCTCGTACAGCCGGCGGGCGTGGTCGATCGAGACGACCTCGTCGGTGGGGGAGTGCAGCACGAGCAGGGCGGCGTCCAGCGCGCGCACGGCCTCGCCGAAGGTCTGCTCGCGCAGGTCCTCGACGAAGTGCTTCTCGATGCGGAAGCGGCGGCCCGCCAGCTCGATCTCGGCGGAACCGTCGGCCTCGACGGCGTCCAGGTCGTCGCGCAGCAGGTGCAGCACGTGGGCCGGGTCGCTGGGCGCCGCGATCGTCGCCACGGCGCGGACCCCGGGGATCCGGCCGGCCGCGGCCAGCACCGCCGCGCCGCCGAGGCTGTGGCCCACGAGCAGCGCGGGCACGCCGCGCGTGGCGCGCAGGTGCTCGGCGGCGGCGACCAGGTCGGCGACGTTGGACGAGAAGTTCGTGTTGGCGAAGTCGCCGTCGCTGTTGCCCAGGCCCGTGAAGTCGAAGCGCAGCACGCCGAACCCGCGGTCGCGCAGGGCGCGGCTGACGCGGCTGGCGGCGGCCACGTCCTTCGAGCACGTGAAGCAGTGCGCGAAGACGGCGTAGGCGGCCGGCGGCGCGTCGGGCAGCTCGAGGCGCGCCGCGAGCTCCTGCCCGCGGCCGTTGGGGAACGTGATCTTCTCGCTGGTGCTCATGCTTCCTCCGGGGACTCCTGGCGGCTGCGGGGGCGAGATGGTACCCGTCCGCTTCGATGCGCGGACGTGCGCCCGGTTTCGGGGCGCCGCGGGAGGCGCGAAACCGGGCCCGACGGCGCGGCATCGAATCTGGACATGAAGACCTACGACGTGCTGGTGCTGGGAGGGGGCACCGCGGGGACCGCGGCCGCCCGGGCGGCGCGCCGGGCGGGCGCATCGGTCGCCGTGTTCAACGACGGCGAGCTCGGCGGGCTCTGCATCCTGCTGGGCTGCATGCCGACCAAGACGATGCTGCACTCGGCCCACGCGGCGCACCACGCGCGCCACGGGGCGCCGGGCGTCGCCACGTCGCTCGACGGCCTCGACTTCGCCGCGATCATGGACAACAAGGACCGCAAGGTCGCGCGCTTCCAGGCCGCCAAGATCGCGGGCGTCCAGGCGGGCGACTTCGACCTCGTCGACGCCCGCGCGCGCTTCGCCGGGCCCGACACGGTCGAGGCCGGCGGCGAGACGTACCGGTTCACGCAGGGCGCGGTGGTCGCGACGGGGTCGGTGCCCACGCTGCCCCCGATCGCGGGGATCGAGGACGTCGGCGCGCTGACCTCCGACGACGCCCTGCGCCTGCGCGAGCCGCCCGCGTCGCTGGTCGTGCTCGGCGTGGGCGCCATCGGGCTCGAGCTCGGCCAGTTCTTCGCGCGGGTCGGCACGCGCGTCGACCTGTTCGCGCGGCGCCGCGTGTTCGAGGACGTCGACCCCGCCGTCAGCGCCGAGATGGAGGCCGCCCTGGGGGCCGAGCCGAACCTGACCCTCCACCAGGAGCGCTGCCCGACGCGCGTGCGCCGGACGGCGGAGGGCGTGGCCGTCGACCTGGCCGACGGGACCACGGTCGAGGCCGAGGCGATCCTCGCGGCCACCGGCCGCCGCTGGAACGTCGAGGGCCTGGGCCTGGACGCCGCGGGCGTCGAGGTCGCGGGCGAGACGCTGCACGCCGGGCCCGACATGCGCACGAGCAACCCGCGCGTGTTCGTCGCCGGCGACGTCAGCGGCGAGCGCCTGCTGCTGCACGTCGCCAACTGGGAGGGCGCCGTGGCCGGCCACAACGCCGCCACCGGCGACGACCGCCGCGTCGAGCAGCGCCTGCACATGGAGGTCGTCTTCACCGACCCGCCCATGGCGCGGATCGGCCTGTCCGAGCACGAGGCGCGCGCCCGGGGCATGGAGGTCGTGACCGCCGAGGCCCGCTTCCCGTCCACCGGCCGCGCCATCACCATGGACGTCGAGCACGGCGTCTGGAAGCTCGTCGCCGACGCCCGCACGGGCGAGCTGCTGGGCTCCCAGATCCTGGGCCCGCGGGCGGACGACGTCGTGCACGTCGTCTCGACCGCCATGCACTTCCGCGGCACGGCCCGCGACCTGCTGGCCATGCCCTGGTACCACCCGACGCTGACCGAGGTGCTGCTGAGCCTGGCGCGCGACGTCGACGCGCGCGTGGCCGGGTGAGCCAGCCCCGGTCGAGCCGTCAGGGAGCGATCTGGAAGCTGAGCCCGCCCGTCAGCGAGTCCCCGAAACCCGAGGGGTCCGCGGCATCGCGACCGTACCACTGGACGTAGACGGTGGCTCCCACGCTCAGGCTCGGGTCGGCACCCGACTGGATACGCTTGTTGAAATCGCGCGTCAGCTTGCCGCTGCACGGAGGCTGGCCCGTGGCCTTCGCGACCTTCGGGGGGAGCAGGCGCTGGAACGGGGTCTTGACGCACAGCTTCCCGCCGTGGAAGTCGAGATTCCCCGGCTGCTTGCCGTACAGCAGGAACCCGGCCTCCCCCGGGACCAGGTCGTTGCCCTCGATCCGGAACGGGTTGGGGCAGCTGGCGCTGGGGTAGCCGGTCGAGCTGACGAACGGGACGCAGCCGAGCGAGTTCTGCTTGCCCTGGCAGAAGTTCACCGGGTCGTCGCCTTCGCACTCGTCGGGAACGCCGTTGCCATCGGCGTCGCAGGAAGTCCCGGAGGCGATGTCGTCTCCGTCCTCGACGCCGTTGCCGTTGCAGTCGAAGAACGACGAGACCTCCTCCATCAGGTGCCCGTAGTAGGGCGGCTGGACGTCCTCGAGGGAGTTGCCGTGACCGTCGACGGTCCAGCCCTTGGCGAGAGTCAGGAACCGGAACGCGCGCCGGTAGATCAGCCGCGCCCGCGCCTGCACCGCACCGGTGCCCGGGGGAACCGCGAAGGTGTAGCTCGTGGAATCGGTCTGGAGCGCGTGGATCCGGTTGTCGAACAGGATGCCGGTCGCGTCGGTGAAGAACGTCGGACCGTTCCCGCTGGCGTCGTGGTTGTGCTTCGCGTACAGCTTCCCCGGCCGCCCCGCATAGTCGCCGGGCGAGCTGCCGACGCCACCCAGGGCGTGGACGACCTCCCCGCTGGTCTGGACGAGGGGCTGACCGGTGGATGTCTCCCAGGCCTCCACCAGCAGGATCATGTTGCGCACGGTGACGCCGGTCGGGACGTGGTGTCCGGTCTGGTCGTTCGTGACGTCGACGTCGAGGGTCAGGACGCCGGCGGTCCGGTCCGACTGCATCGTCATCGTCACCGCGTTGTCGAGGTAGGCCGGCGTGGTGCCTTCGACGCGGTGGCTGCGGATCGTCTCGGGGTCGCGCGCCGGCGCGCTGCCGACCACCGCGACGTGCGTGGCCCCGTACGAGGGCATGTGGCAATCGACGCAGGTTGCCGCCAGCGGCGACGACGGGTCTGCATAGGGAGTCGCGAGCCACTCGAGATAGGTCGGCTCGGAGATCACGCCGTTGGGCTCCTCGAAGTCGCCGTCCTCGTCGGGGTCGTTCTTGTCCTGATGGCAGGCGGCGCACATCGTCGAGGTCAGCTGCGGCTGGTACGACGGCCGCATGATCGAGGCCAGCTCGAAGCTCGTGTCCCCCAGGACGCCGTACTCGATCTGCGTCTCGGTGGGGCCGGGTCGGGTCATGTCGACCACGCCCGGGTAGATGCCCGGGAAGTTCACTTTCGTGCGGTCGATGTGCGCGAACTTGTGGCAGACGTCGCACGAGACGCCGTGCAGCGCCGCCTGCGAGAGCATCGTGATGTCCTCGAGCGCCGTGTGGGGAGCCATGATCCACGGCTCGGGCTGGTGGCAAGCCGCGCACTCCGAGTTGGGATTCGTGTCCTTGAAGACGGAGTCGCGCGTGTAGACGAAGCCACCCAGGCCGCCCGCGGTTCCGGTGCCGTCGTAGATGTCGTAGACCCACAGGTTGGTGCCGGCCTTGTTCATGGGGGAGCCGGTCCACTGCGACAACTGGTCGGGGTGACAGCCCCCGCAGGTCGACGCGTCCACGAAGGCGTAGTTCGGATCGTCCGTCTGGGGAACGGCCTCCAGCATGATGACGACTCCGGACGAGCCGCCGCTGACCTGCACGCTGCCGTTGTAGCGTCCCTTCTTGGCCGCCACGATCGTCAGCAACGGGCCCGTCGCGTTCGGCAGGGAGAACGCTCCGTTGACGTCGGTCTCCGCGCGCTCGGTCGTCGCTTGCAGGCTGACAATCGCGTCGCGGACCGGCGCCATCGTGCTGGCGTCGACGACGGTTCCGGACACCTGGGCCGCTGCGGTGGTGGAGAGGATCGCTCCGGCGAGGAGTCCGCTCGGGGCCCACTGTCGACGGTGGTTCATCATGGCTTTCTCGATGGGGAGGCCGCGCGTGCGTGGCGGATGGAAGGCGATCGAGACCGGAGGTGAGACGGACTCGCTGGTTCTCGAGGAGCGAGATCGTCGGTCACCCTTCGGAAGCTACCAGTCCACAGGAGCGGCGGAGCGCGCATCGCTCGAGGGGTTCTGGCAGGTGACGTGAGCTGCTGGTGCGCTCGCATCCGTCGACGTGCATCCGCGATGCGTTCCGGCTGCAGCCGCGTCGGCGGAGGTGGCGCGGTAGCATGGAATCGTCCATGAGCGACGAGACCGTCGACCTGGAGCCGCGAGCGCGAACGCGGAACTACGGCCGCTGGAGGGCCGTGACCCTGAGCGCCGTCTACCTCCTCATGGGGCTGCACGTCGCGCACTGGAGCGTGAAGGGAAGGACCCTGGCGCCGCTCGAGCTGAACGAGCTGATGTACACGCTCGAGCTCGGCATCGTGACGGCGGGCTTCCTCTTCATGGTGGTCGTGGTGGTCTCGTCGCTGCTCGTCGGCAGGTTCTTCTGCTCCTGGGCGTGCCACATCCTCGCTCTCCAGGACCTGTGCGCCTGGCTGCTCCAGCGCTTGCGCATACGCGCGAAGCCCCTGCGGTCGCGGACGCTGGCGCTCGTCCCGTTCGGCGCGATGTTCTACATGTTCGTCTGGCCCCAGATCGCGCGGGTCGCCCGCGGCGAGGACCTGCCGCGCCTGCACGTCGCCTCCGACCAGGATCCATGGGCCTCGTTCCTGACGGACGACTTCTGGCGCAACCTGCCCGGGCCGTGGACGGCGGGGCTGACGTTTCTGGTCTGTGGCTTCGTGATCGTGTACTTGCTGGGCACGCGTTCCTTCTGCAACTACGTGTGCCCGTACGGGGCCGTCTTCGCGCTTGCCGATCGGTTCGCACCGGGCCGGATCCAGGTCAAGGGGGACTGCACGTCCTGCGGGTGCTGCACCGCCGTCTGTCAGTCGGGCGTGGCGGTGCACGAGGAGCTCCAGCGCTTCGGCAACGTCGTCGACCCCAGGTGCCTCAAGGACCTCGACTGCCTGGCCGCGTGTCCCACCGGTGGGCTCGGCTTCGGGTTCACGAAGCCGGCCCTGTTCTCGTCGTGGAGGAAGGCGGGGCGCAGCGCGCGCAAGGCGCACTTCTCCCTCGGTGAAGAGGGGTTGATGGCCGCTGTCCTGCTGGGGGGCTTGCTGGTGTTCCGGGGGCTCTACGACACCGTCCCGTTCCTGCTCTCGCTCTCCCTCGGGGCCTCGCTGGGGTACGGCGCGGTCGTGTGCCTGCGACTCGTCCGCGACGTGAACGTGGCGGTCCGCGGGCGCTCGCTGAAGGTCGGAGGACGGCTGACGCCTCTCGGCCGCCCCGCCGTCCTCGGGGCCCTGCTCGTCGGGGTGTTCGTCGCGCACAGCGGCTTCGTGCGCTACCACGAGGTGCGCGGAGCGCAGGCGTTCGACGAGCTCCGCGAGGCCCGGGCGACGAACCGTCGGGACGCCTTCGTCCGGGCCCTGCCGCGCGCGCTCCACCACCTGACCACTTGCCACACCTGGGGCCTCTGGCACCCCGTCTCGCTCCACCGCCGGCTCGCTGCGATTTACCCCTACACGGCGACGCCCGGAGCATCCGAGGTCCACCTGGACGCGATCCTGGAGGCCGACCCGACCGACCACGAATCACGGCTGCGCCTGGCGCGCGTCCTGGTCCACGTCGGCCGGCTCGCCGAGGCCGGGCGGGAGCTCGATCGGATCGACGGGGCGACCTCGGGCGACGGGGAGGCCGCGAGTCTCCGCCGGGACGCGGGCCGCGTCGGTCGCATGCTCGCGCGGGCCCTGGCCCAGCGCGGTCTCGAGGCCGAGGCGGTCGTTCGACTGGAGCAGGCGGAGGGTCTCGAACGCCGCGTCCCGTAGGCGCCTGTTCCACCTGCGCAGGGCGCTGGGACGCGACCCGTCCTCCCTCACGGGGCCCGCGTCGCGGGCGCGGACCGTCCCTCGACCGCCCCGCTGCTGGACCGGCTTCCCTCGAGGCGACCCCGTCCACGGGGACGCGCGCTCGCCACGACCTCGGGGACGACTGCGCGCACGCCGGCCAGGGGTCCCGGGGGCATCACGGGCACGTGCGCATCGAGCTCTACCGTGGCCTCGGCCCCACGACGACCCCGAGCGACGCCGAGCTCCTCGGACCTGGCAACCCGGGACGGGCCACGGGTTCGCTCGAGGTTGTCTCGAGACGCCTCGTGGCCCGGGCCGCTTCCCGAGGTTCGCGGGCACGAGCCTCGCCTCGACCGCGGCGCGGGCTCCGGGTCGGCGGGGGAAGGGGCCACTCCTGCTGCGGCGTGGATCTCGCTCCGGAGTCGGCCACGAGCGAGCGCGCAACTTCCCGGTGTCGTGCCACTCGCGGGCGGCCGCGGTTCCGTCGACGCGGGCAACGGAAGCAGGGCCAGCTCTTCGACCCGCGCTCCGTCGGGCTATCCTGTCACCCCCGGCGGCACGCCTCCCCCCCTCGCGCGTCCCGCGTTCCCCCCGCCACCGCGCCGTGAGCCAAGCCCTCCGCGTCCTCCTCGCCCTCGCCGCGTTCCTCGCCGCGATCACCCTCGCCCACGGGGTCGTCAACCTGGGGTGGTTCGAGGGCTCGGAGCGTCCGCGCCTGACGGTCGGGCACCTCCCGGTGACATGACACCTGACGTGTCCGGTCGCCAGTTGGGTGACCGAGCAGTCGACGGTGGGGACGATCTTCGACTCCAAGCGCTACACGAGCTGGCCGAGCATGACGGAGGACATCGACGCGGGGAACCTGCACGCGGCCTTCATCCTGGCGCCGCTGGCGATGCAGATGGCGCGCCAGGGCAAGACGCCCGTCAAGATCGTGCACCTCGGCCACCGCGACGGGACCGCGATCGTGGTCCGGGTGGACTCGGACGCGGAGACGTTCGCGGACCTGCGCGGGACGCGCATGGCGATCCCGCACCGCTACTCGAACCAGCGCATCCTCGTCGAGCGCCTCATGGCCGACCACGGCTTCCGCGCCGAGGACCTGCGGCTCATCGACTACCCGCCGCCGGAGATGCCGGCCGCGCTCCGGGCGGGCTCGTTCGAGAGCTACATCGTCGGCGAGCCCTTCGCCGCCAAGGCCGAGATGGACGGGTTCGGGCGCGTCCTGCACCACACGAAGGACATCTGGCCGAACTTCATCTCGTGCGTGCTGATCGTCACCCAGGAGCTGATCGACACGCGGCCGGAGCTCGTGCAGGAGCTCGTGACGGGGATCACCGCCTCGGGCAAGTGGCTCGACGAGGGCGACGAGCGCCTGCTCGCCGGCCTCGTCCACGAGGGCGAGACGGACGCCGCGCCGGGCGAGCCGGGCCGCGACGTCGTGGTGCCCGCGAGCTTCGGCCGGACGCCGCGCCTGCAGGCCGCGCTGATCGCGTCGCGCCGCCGCTACTACAACCAGGACCCCGAGCTGCTGAAGTTCGTGCTCACCAAGCCCCCCGACCGCGTCAAGTACACCGAGCTGAACCTGGCCCGGGAGGAGTTCGAGGAGATCCAGCGCTGGGCCGAGAGGCTCGGGTTCTTCGACCAGCGGCCCGTCACGGTCGCGGACCCCTTCGGGTTCGAGGACTACTGCGACGACCGCTTCGAGCGCGCGCGGCTCCCCGACATGCCCCTGCAGGACCGATGAAGCTGCGCTCGTTCCTGAACGCCTGCCTCGGCTTCGCCGCGTTCGTCGGCCTGTGGCAGCTGGCGACCCACGGCAACAAGGTCGGCGACCTGCCGAGCCCGTGGATGACCGCCCGGGGCCTGGGGCAGGTCGCCGCGCAGGGGGTGCTCTGGCAGAACATCATCGCCTCCGTCTTCCGGGTGGCGTGGGGGTTCAGCCTGGCCGCCGCGATCGGGATCCCGCTGGGGATCGCGCTGGGCTGGTACCCGCGGCTGCGCGACGTGGTCAACCCGCTGGTCCAGTCCCTGCGGCCGATCTCCCCGATCGCGTGGCTCCCGTTCGCCGTCATCATGTTCGGCGGGACGGCGCTCTCGAGCGACCTGTCGGCCATCTTCCTGCTGTTCCTGTCCGCGTTCTTCCCGATCGTCACGGCGTCGACGTCCGCCACCGCCTCGATCGACCAGAAGTACATCCGCTCGGCCCGCAACTTCGGGGTCGAGGGCTTCGACCTCTTCCGGCGGGTCGTGCTGCCCGCCGCGCTGCCGCAGGTCCTGACGGGCCTGCGCCTGGCGCTCGGCATCGCCTGGGTGGTCGTCGTGGCGGCCGAGATGCTCGGCGTCGAGACGGGCCTGGGCTACCAGGTCATGGACTCCCGCAACGCCCTGCGCATGGACCACGTCGCCGCGGCGATGGTCGTCATCGCGGCGATCGGGCTGCTCCTGGACACGGGGATGGCGCGGGTCGAGTCCACCATCCTGGCCCGGCGCGGGGTGCGGCGAGGATGACCGAGCTCGGCAGCGACACCCGGACGAAGATCGCGATCCGGGAGGTCTGCAAGACCTTCGAGACCAAGAAGGGGCGCGTCGTCGTCCTGGACCAGGTCGACCTCGACGTGCGCAGCGGCGAGTTCCTGGCCATCGTCGGCCCCTCGGGGTGCGGCAAGTCGACCCTGCTGAACTGCATGGCCGGGTTCGAGCCCATCACGTCCGGGTCGATCCGGATCGACGGCGTCGAGGTGGACGCCCCCTCCCGCAAGCGCGTCTTCGTGTTCCAGGAGCCGGGCATCCTCCCGTGGTTCTCGGTGTGGGACAACATCGGCTTCGGGCTCGGCAAGATGCCGTTCGAGCAGAAGCACGAGATCGTCATGCGCTACATCCGCCTCGTCGGTCTCGACGGGTTCGAGAAGTCGTTCCCCAGCGAGCTGTCGGGCGGGATGAAGCAGCGCGTCGAGTTCGCGCGCGCGCTGGCCGTGCAGCCGGACGTCCTGTACCTCGACGAGCCCTTCGGCGCCCTGGACGCGCTGACCCGGCTGGAGATGCGCGCGGAGATCCTGCGGATCTGGGGCGAGACGAGGAAGACGTGCATCCTGGTGACGCACGACGTGGAGGAGGCCGTGGAACTCGCCGACCGCGTCGCCGTGATGACGCCGCGCCCGGCGACCGTGCACTCGGTCCTGGACAACGACCTGCCGCGGCCCCGGAGCGCGGACCAGCGCGAGTTCCGGGCGCTGAAGGACCGCGTGTTCGAGATCCTCGGCGTCCGGCGCGGGTGACGGCGGCCGCCGGCCCCGCCGAAACGCGGGCCGCGCGTCCCCTGGCCCGGCGCGCGCCGCTCAGTCCGGCTGCCAGCCGTGGCGCGCGAGGTCGACGCGGCCCCCCGGACCGAAGCGGACGCCCTCGCGCTCGAGCAGGCGGCGCTGGCGGCGTTCCTTCTCCGGCGCGCCCCGGTCGCTGACCTCGCCGCGGGCGTTCAGGACGCGGTGCCAGGGCAG
This sequence comes from bacterium, assembly GCA_030428395.1. Lineage (GTDB taxonomy): Bacteria > Planctomycetota > UBA1135 > UBA1135 > JAUIDW01. Next base: position 22,863 of record JAUIDW010000025.1, read on the forward strand.
GTCGGAGCCCGGCGGCAGGTTGCGCAGGGCGAGGCCCACCATCCGGGCGTGCCGCGGCAGGCCCGCCTCGCGCGCGACCTGCCCGTACGTCGCCACGCGCCCGCGGGGGATCGCGTCCACCGTGGCCCAGATGCGCTGGTACTCGGGCCGCCGCGGGTCGATCGGCACGGGGCGGTCAGGCGCGGCGGCGGAAGAGGCCCATGGCCAGCAGGTAGACGCCGCCGCCGACCAGCATGGTCGTCGTGAAGCCCAGCTTCATGGCGAGCAGCACGGTGATCACCGAGCCCGCCACCGACAGCAGGGAGTTCACGGCCCAGGCCCAGGGGATCAGCGGCGCCTCCTCCGTGGAGAGGCGGCCGAGCGCGGTGGGGAAGGGCATGCCCATGAAGAAGCTGCCGGGGGCCAGCAGCACGACGACGGCGGCGACGCGCGCGGGGAGGGCGTCGAAGGGCAGCGCCTCGAGCAGCGGCTGCAGGCCGAAGGCGTAGAACGCCACCGCGGCCAGCAGCGGCACGAAGATCGCCGCCGCGGGCAGGGCCCGGCGCGCCTCCAGACGGCCGGCGGTCATGCTGCCCAGGCCGCTGAAGATCAGGATCGAGAACAGCGTCACCGTCAGCGAGTACGACGGGTGCCCGAGGTACAGCACGAGCTTCTGGATCAGGCCGACCTCGACCAGCATGAAGCCCGCGCCCAGGCACGCGAAGTAACCCAGCACGCGCGACAGGCCGCCGCGGGCGACCGGGACGCGGCGCAGGCGCACCAGCGGCAGCACGATCAGCACCGCGCCGACCGCCACGGTCCAGAACAGGATGCGCAGCAGCACCTCGCCGGCTCGCGAGCGCAGCAGGCTGCGGTCGAACAGGTAGAAGTACGGCCGGTCGTCGTGCACCGGGGCCAGGTCGGCCTCCTGGCGCGCCAGGTACTCGTCCACCGCGTCGGAGGCGACCGCGGCGAACAGCTCGTCGAGCTCGGGCTCGTTGCCCTGCTGCCCCGGCAGGTACGTCGCCACGCCCTCGTACCAGTCCCGCAGGGCGGCGATCTGCTCGGGCGTGTAGGGGCTGCGCGAGATCAGGATGCTGCGCGTGCGCTTGTCGCCGAAGATGGCGACGTGGTCCGCCGGGTTGGCGGCGCCGTGGGAGCGCAGCGCGTTCGTGGCCGACAGCACCATCCGCAGCATCTGCGTGTAGGGCCGCGAGAAGTACAGCGTGCCGGTGTCGGTCAGGATGCCGAAGTACTCGGTGAATGCCTCCTGCGTGAACAGGTAGTTCTCCGACAGCACGTGCGCGTTGCCGTGCAGGCCAGCGCCCGTGTCGACCTCGGTCAGCGTGATGACGTCGAACCTCCGGTCGGTGCCGCGCACGTACGTACGGCCGTCCATGTTGTGGATCTCGACGCGCGGGTCCTCGTAGTAGCCCTCGAAGAACCCGGGCAGGTGCGTCCGCACCGCCTCGATCATCAGCGGGTTGATCTCGACGCCGACGACCGAGCGCGCGCCGTTCTGCACGGCCAGGAACACGTCGATGCCGCCGCCGTAGCCGATGTTCAGGACGTCGGGCTCGGTCTGGACGACGTAGGGGGCGCCGTGGCGGTACGTCGCGACGAAGTGCCGGCGGTACTCGTCGTCGTCCGCGAAGTCGATGGCCTTGGTCCAGTTGTCGCCGCTGGCGAACAGGTACCGGCCGTCGAGGCCGCGGTCGGCGACCTCCTGCAGCAGCGGGCCGTCGAACGTGAAGTCGGCGACGTTCGCGGTGGGCTGGACGACGTCCAGGCGGCCGAGGTAGCCCCACCTCGACCAGGTGACGCGGGCCTCGACGGTCTCGTGGTCCAGGAGGCGCGCGATGCCCTTGGACGGGTCGGGCTCGAACTGCAGCAGCGACCCGCGGAAGGGCACGAGGGCGGCGGCGACGACGAGCGCGAAGGCCGGGTCGACCAGGCGCGCGCCGCGCGTGCCCGGGGCGGCCAGGGCCGCGCAGGCGGCGACGGCCGCGATCACGAGGAACGAGAGCCCCGCGTCGCCGGTCGTGTTCAGCAGCGCCACGAGCCCGACGCAGCCGAGGCCCGAGCCCGCCAGGTTCAGGAAGTACGACCGGCTGACGCGGCCGCTCCAGCCCCGGAACAGCACGGCCAGGTACGTCCCGACGAACACGTAGGGCACCACGCCGATCAGGATCAGCACGAGCAGGTCGTGCGTGCGCGTGGTGACGACCTGCGACAGGACCAGGGTCAGCGCGAAGCCCGCGGCCATGCGGCCCAGCAGCCGCTCGGCGCGCTCGCGGGACAGCTCGCCGATCCAGGTCGCCAGCGACCCGCCGGCGCCCAGCCCGAGCATGCAGAGCGAGACGACCAGGAACGCGTTGCGCTCGATCGTCTGCAGGGACAGCGTGATCATCTGCAGGATCTCGAACATCAGCAGCGATGCCGAGAGCAGCACGATCGACGCGTCGAGACGCGCCGTCCCCTGCGGCGTGGATTGCCGTTCGTTCCCCAAGGTGCCTCCCTGCCTCGGCGGGTCTTCCGGCCGCCCCGATCCTCCCTCGGGGCATGCCGCGCCGCGCGAAACTATACCTGCCCCCGGGAGGCGGGGCCGGACGCGGCGCCCCGGGACCCGCGCCGGGGCGGCCTCCTCAGGCCGGCGCGTCGACCAGGGCGACCCGGCCGGCCCCGTCGGGGGCGACCTCGAGCTCGACGTCCCACTGGGCCGAGCGCAGCAGGCGGTCGCCGGACGGCGTGCGCGGGTAGTAGCGAACCTGGACAAGCAGCCGGCCCGCCGCCTCGACGCCCAGGGGCACCTCCAGCTCGGGGCCGTCGATCGAGCCGGCCACGCTGCGGGCCGCCACCAGGCCGCCCCGGGGCAGGACGCGGTACTGGGAGGGCAGCTCGGGGTCGAGCTCCTCGCCGTCCTCGAGGTGCAGCGTCACGCGCAGGCGCGCCGACCCGCGCCGCAGCCGCGCGGACACCGGCGGGTGCAGGCGCGTCTCCGGCCCGGGCTCGAGCGGTGCGCTGTCCTGGGTGCGCGCGAGGGCCGAGCCGTCCTGGCCCTCCTGGACCGGCGGCGGCACGGGCACGCGCGGGACAGGCAGCGTCCGCACCTCGCCGGTCCGCGCGTCCACCGCGGCCACGCGGTGGTTGCACGCGTCGGCCACGAGCACGAGGTCGCCGGCGACCGCCAGCGCGGAGGGCTCGCGGAAGCGCGCCTGCGGACCGGGGCCGTCGCCCACGCCCGGCTCGCCCGCGCCGGCGAGGGCGCGCACGTCGCCCGTGGCCGGGTCGAGCGCGAGCACCCGGTGCCCGTAGGCGTCGGCCACCCACGCGCGCTCGCCGTCGGCGGCCACGGCGAGCGGGCGGTGGAAGCGACGACCGGGGCCGGCGCCCTCCTCGTCGCCGAAGTGCGTCAGGTCGTCGGGGTCCTCCGAGCCGCCCGCGACGGTGCGGACGGACGCCGTGGCCAGGTCGATCGCGCGCACCGAGCAGGACTCCGCGTCGGCCACGAGCAGCTCGGCGCCGCACACGGCGAGCCCCGACGGCTGGGCCAGCGACGCCGACGCGCCGGGACCGTCGCGCTTGCCCTCGCGGCCGTCGCCGGCCAGCACGCCGAGCGCCGGCGCGGCGAGGTCCAGGCGCCAGACCTGGTGCGCGCCGGACATCGCCACGAACACGTCGTCGCCCAGCGCGGCCAGGTCGGCGGGCGAGGACAGGGGCACCTCGTGGGCGCCCACGTCGCCGCCGACCGCCCGCCCCCCGGCGCGGCCCGTGCCCAGCAGCGTGGCGACGCGCCCGGTCGCGAGCTCGACGCGGCGCAGCACGTGGTTGCCGGTGTCGGCGACCAGCAGGCCGCCGCCGTGGAAGGCCAGGCCGCGCGGCGCGCGGAAGCGGGCCTGTCCGGGGTCTCCGTCGACCAGCCCCGGCCGCCCGTCGCCGACGACGCGCAGCGGCTCGCCGGCGAGCGTCACCTGCACCAGGCGGTGGTGGCCGGTGTCCGCGATCCAGAGCGAGCGCCGGTCGGGCGCCAGGGCCAGGCCGGAGGGGTAGCGCAGCGGGCGCGGCCACTCGTCGCGGCGCTCGAGCCGCCGGGGCAGGCCGCCGCGCGTCTCGGCGGTCCGCGGGGCGAAGAGCTGCAGCGCCTGCTCGACCAGCAGCTCCAGCACGCCGCCCTGGCCGACGCCGGACACCTGGCCCACGACGCGGCCGTCGGGGGACACGAGGACCTGCGTCGGCCACGCCTGGACGCCGTAGGCGCGCCCCAGCGCGAAGTCGCGGTCGAGCACGACCGGGTGGTCGACGCCGAGGCGCAGCACCGCGTCGCGCACCGTCTGCGGGTCGAGCTCGTGGGGGAACTTGGCGGCGTGGCAGCCGACGATCGCGAAGGGCTCGCCGGCGAAGCGCGCCGCGAGCCGGCGCAGGTCCTCGGCGACCTGCGCGCAGTGCACCGAGCACGCCGTCCAGAAGTCGAGCAGGACGACGCGGCCCGCGAGCTGCTCCGCGAAGAAGAGCGGCGGGGCGTTCAGCCACGGCGCGTCGGCGGGCAGCTCCGGCGCGCGCACGTCGAGCGCCGCGTTCTGCTCGAGCAGCGCGCGGGCGCGCGCCGCCGCGGCCTCGCGGTCCGGCCGGGCGGGCGGCTGGTCGGGCGGCTGCGACGGGTCGCTCACGGCGCGCCGAGCTCCATCAGCGAGAGGGCGCGCGCGGCGACCGACGTCATGGCGACCGCGTCGCCCGCGGGCTCGGGCCCGGCCTCGCCCGGCGCGCCGCCGAACGGGCGCGAGGCCAGGAACACCGGGCCGTCGGCGGGGTCGTCCGGCAGCCGGCCGTGGCTGCCGCGCACCAGCGACGCGTCGACCGGGATCACGTCCATCAGGTAGCGCAGGCCGAGCTTCTTCTGCGCCAGCCGGCGCGCGACGCGCAGCGCGGGGACGGCGAGCGCCGGGTCGACGAACAGCTCGCAGGGGTCGTACCCGGGCTTGCGGTGGATGTCGACGGTGCGCGCGAAGTCGGGCTCGGCCGCGTCGTCCGTCCAGTAGTAGTACGTGAACCACGCGCCGCGCTCCGCCACCGCCACGAGGTCGCCGGCGTTGGGGTGGTCCAGGCCGACCGCGGCCTGCGCGCGGCGGTCGAGCACCTCGGCCACGCCCGGCAGCGCCGCCACGACGTCGCGGGCGCGCTCCCGCGCCGCGTCGTCCGCGGCGTACACGTGGGCGATCTGGTGGTCGGCCACGGCGAAGGCGCGGCTGCCGAAGGGGTCGAGCACCTCGCCCGTCGGCGTCGCGCGCGCGACCAGCAGCCCGGCCTCGCGCAGGGCGCGGTTGACGTGCACGGGGCGGTCGACGTCCTCGAGGCCGTACTCGCTGACGACCAGCACCTCGGCGCCGGCCTCGTCGGCGGCCGCGATCAGGTCGCCGCAGACCGCGTCGACCTCGCGCACGGCCTCGCGCGACCGGGCGTCGCCCGGCCCGAAGCGCTGGTGCGAGTAGTCGAGGTGCGGCAGGTAGACCATCGTCAGCGTCGGCCGCTTCGCCCGCAGCGTCTCGACGGCGGCGTCGGCGATCCAGCGGCTGGACGGAAGGCCCGAGCGCGGCCCCCAGAAGTCGAAGAACGGGAACGGGCCGAGGCGCGCCTCGAGCTCCTCGCCGTAGGCCGTCGGCCACGCGTAGGTCGCCGGGATCTTGCGCCCGTCGGCGGGGTAGAAGGGCCGCGGCGTGATCGACCAGTCCACCGCCGCGCCCAGGTTCCACCACCAGAAGACCTTGGCGCAGGTGAACGACGGATCGCGGCGGCGCGCGGTCTCGTACAGCTTCTCGCCCGCGACCAGGCGGTTGCTCTGGCGCCACAGCCAGACCTCGCCGAGGTCGCGGAAGAACCAGCCGTTGCCGACGACGCCGTGCTCGCGCGGCGGCTTCCCGGTCAGCATCGTCGCCTGCGCCGAGCACGTGACCGCCGGCAGCACCGCGTCCATCGGCGCCGCCGCGCCGCGCCGCGCGAGCGCCTGCAGGTGCGGCGTGTCGTCCCCGACCTGCCGCGACGTCAGGCCGACGACGTCGATCAGGACGAGCGGCTTCACCGGCGCGGCATGCTAGCATCGGCCCCATGCTGTCTCGACTCAAAGCGCTCTTCCGCGGGCGCTCCGTGACGATCCAGGGCGTCGGCAAGCTCGAGGAGGGCATGTCGAAGAAGGTCGCCGTCGGCGACCCGCTCGCCGGCGGGACGAGCTTCGTGCTGTGCCGCGTCAACGGCGAGCTCTTCGCCCTCGACGACCACTGCCCGCACGAGGACGGCCGCATCCAGGACGGCCCCCTGGCCGACGGCCGCTTCGCCGTGTGCCCCCTCCACGGCTACAAGTTCGACCCACGGACGGGCCAGGCGCACGAGGTCTCGTGCCGCAAGGCCCGCACCTACCGCGTCGAGCAGCGCGGCGACGACTGCGAGGTCTGGTACTAGGCCGCCGCGCGCTCGCGCTTCCCGGACAGCGTCACGGGCCGATGCTGAAGGTCACGCCGTTCGAGAGCGAGTCGCCGAAGCCCGCGGGGTCCAGCGGGTCGCGCTGGCGCCACTGCGCGTACACGACCTGGCCGGCCGTCAGCAGGGGGTCCGAGCCGTTCTGGACGACCTGGTTGAAGTTGCGCCGGAGGATGCCCGCGCACGGCGGGGGGCCGCTGGCATCCGCCG
>JAUIDW010000026.1 GCA_030428395.1 bacterium
CGCCGAGGTCGAACGACGCGGTGACGTACACGTCGTGGTTCGTGCCGGGCTTGCTGCCGAAGGTCGGGATCCAGCCCGGGCTGCACGCGCCCTCCGGGGCGAGGACCAGCGGCGCGAGGACGACGCGCCCGGTCGGCGTGGCGAGGGAGACGCGCCGGCTCGCGGCGAGGCCCGCCCCCGCGGGGCCGGCGGTGGTCACCTGCACGCTGCGCGCGGAGCGGGGAGCGCGCAGCTCGAGCCGGAAGTCGCCGTCCGCGTCGGCAACCGCCCGGCCGCCGGCGCTGGTGGCGACCACGGCGCCCCGCGCAGGCGCGCCCCCCGGCGTGAGCACGCGGCCCTCGAGCACGGTGGTCGCGGCGGGCTCCACCGCCGCGGCGACGTCTCCCCCGACGAAGGGGAGGTCGCTCGCGCGGGCGTCGGCGATCGGCGAACCCGTGCCCGCCAGCAGCAGGATCGGGACGAGGAGGGCGCTGCGCTCCATGGGACGGCTCCTTCCGTTCCGTCCGGGGCCGGCGCGGGGACCCTCCCCCGCGGGCGGCGGTCCGGTCCAGCGCATTGTCCGCGAGACCGGCTCCCCGTGGGGGACGTCCCCCTCGTTCTCGCGGGCGGCCCGCTCGCGCCTGCGCGGACGGCCCGATCCGCCGGGGACCGCTACGCCGGGTCGTCCCCGGCGTCCCCGAAGAGCAGTCCCGGACTCGGCACGTCGACCGGGGCCGGCTCGTGCACCGCGTCCGCGTCCGCGTCCGGCGCGTCGCGGGTCGCGCCGAGCCCCGCCGCCAGGTCGCGCTCGCGCAGGTCGGCGGCGAGGCCCATGTGCTCGAAGGCCTCGGCCAGGCAGCGGTCCGCCTCGGCGCGGACCAGCCGCGCGCCGGTGGGGGCGGCGGGGTCGCCCAGCGCGTCGGCCAGCGGCAGCTCCTTCAGGAACGCGCGGTGGCGCGGGTCGAGCACGCGGTTGTCCAGCAGGAACACGACGCCGCGGTCGGTCTCGCGGCGCATCAGGCGGCCGAAGCCCTGGCGGAACTTGGCCAGCGCGCGCGGCATGTAGATGCGGCGGCGCTGCTCGGCGCTGCCCAGCACGGCGGCCTGGGCCTGGTGGTAGCGGTCGGGGACGCCGTAGGGCAGCTTGACGATCACCAGGTACTCGAGCGTCTCGCCGGGGAAGTCCGCGCCGAACCAGAACGTGTCGACGCCCAGCAGGACGGAGTCGGTGCGCGCCCGGAAGCGCTCGCCGAGCTCCTCCTTGGCCACGCCCGGCATGCCCTGGTAGCCCAGCGGGATGCGCCGCGCGCGGAGGAACCCGGCGAGCTCCTCGCCCGTGCGGCGCACCTCGTCGGCGTTCGTGAAGAGGCCGAGCACGCGCCCGCGCGTGCGCTCCGCCAGATGCCCCAGGAAGTCGCGCACCCACGCGTGGAAGCGCGCCGGGTCGCGCGAGTAGCTGGGTGCGTCCTTGGGCACGCACACCAGCACGCGGCCGTAGTCGAACGGATCGGGCGCGCGGAACGTCGTCACGCGGCACGGCGCGCGGTCCTCGTCGTCGGCCGGCTCGGCGGCGCGGTCCAGGCCCAGGTAGCCGCGCGCGGCGTCGAATCCGCCCTTCAGCCACGTCGTGGCGGACACGAACGCGGCGCTGGCGAGCTGCGGGTAGTAGTGGCGTCCGAGGAACTCGTTGGGCAGCAGCACGCGCGCGGCGAGCACGTCGCGGCCGCGGGCGTCGGCGGCGACGTCGTGGAACACCTCGCGGCGGAAGCGGGCGCGGCCCTCGTCCAGGGGGATCCACGCGTCGACGGCGGCGCGCGCCTCGACCAGCTCGCCGCGCAGCAGCGCCAGCTGGCGCCGCAGGCGCGGCAGCCCGCGGGCGGGCAGCCGGTCCAGGCGCTCCGCCACGGCCGCCAGCGCCGACTCGAGCCGGTCCAGCGCGTCGGTGGCCGCCCGGCGCGCGTCCACCAGGTCGGCGCCGACGCCCTGCTCGACGTACTCGCGCAGGAGCGAGTGGTCCTCGCGCACGTCGCGCTCGCGCCGCACGTCGTCGGCCCACGACCGGAAGCGCCCGACGGCGGCGGCGAGCTCCTCGACGCACGCGCCCGCGCGCCCCCAGGCGTCGTCCGCCAGGGCGAAGGCCTCGTGGGAGGGCGTGCCCTCCAGGGCGATGCGCTCGATGCGGTCCAGCGGCGCCTTCGACGTCGGGCGCTCCGGCTGGCGCAGGCGCTCGAGCAGGCGGCGCAGGTCGTGGATCGACACCTCGTGGCTCCACGTCGCGTAGGCCTGGTCGTGCAGGTGCTCGCACTCGTCGAACACGACGTGCTGGAACCAGCTCGGGCGCGCCAGGACGAAGGCGTGGTTGGCGATGACCACGTGGCTGCGCTCGGCGCGCTGGCGCGCGACCTCGGCCGCGCAGGTCCGGCGGTCCTTCGCGCGCGTGCAGCAGCCCGAGTCGGCGCGCACCTGGCGCACCAGGCCGGCGAGCTCCTCGCGCTCGCGCGCGGGGTCGTCGCCGCCCAGCACGGCCCGCACGGGGAAGCGGTCGAGGTCGCCGGTCTCGTCGGCCTGCGCGAACAGCGCCAGCCGCGTCCAGCCCAGCCAGGCCTCGGCGGAGTCGTCCTCGTCGGGCTGGTGCAGCCGCAGCGCGCGCCAGCACAGGTAGTTGGCGCGGCCCTTCAGGACGGCGACCCGCGTGGCGTCGGGGTCGGCCGCGGGGTGCTCGGGCGCCGCCAGGGCCAGCGCCGCGCGCGCGCGCGGCACCTCGTGGTCGACGGCCTGCTCCTGCAGGGCGCGCGTGTAGGTCGAGACGCCCACGCGCACGCCCGCGCGCGCGGCCCACAGCAGGGCCGGCACCAGGTAGGCGAGCGTCTTGCCCGTGCCGGTCGGGGCGTGCACGAGCAGCAGCTCGTCGCCGCCCAGGGCCGCCGCCACGCGCTGGGCGACCTGGTGCTGGCCCTCGCGCGGACGCGGCGCCTCGCCGGGCGGCGCGAAGTGCGCGGGCAGGTGGCGCGCGAAGACCTCGTCGAGCAGCGCGCGGTCCGCGGGGTGGAACGGGGTCGGGACGGAGGCGCGGACGGGGACGGACTCCGCGTCGACCCAGCCCTCGCGGCGCGACCAGCGCGGCTCGAGGGGGGCGCGGAGCCACTCGCCGGTGACGCGCAGCGAGGCGGCGTCGTGCGCGGCGGAGAGCCGTCCCGGTCGCAGGCCCGCGGACGACCAGCGGTCGGCGTGCTCGGCCAGCGCCAGGGTCAGCGCCAGCCGGCGCGCCGACTCGGGCGCGGCGCCCTCGAGCTCGCGCCAGGCGCGGGCGAAGCCGTGGGCGGCGAGCCCCAGCGCGTCGTCGCCCAGGTCGAGGAAGCGCCCGATCGCGCGGGCCAGGCGCGCGCGGACCGCCTCGCCGCCCCGCGGCGAGGGCGGTGCGGCGTCCGCCGGCGACCCCGCGAACGGGCGGCCGGGCAGCAGCAGCGCCTCGACCTCGTCGACCGCCAGCACCAGCGGCTCGTCCGCGGCGCCGAGGTGCCGCCACCACGCCTGGAACGTCTCGCGCTCCTCCACGACCACCGGGGACGTCCCCAGGAAGGCGAGGAACTCCGGCCAGACCTCGCTGGTCGTCGGGAGGTCGTCGTCGCCGGAGGCGTCGTCGTCGGGCCGCACGGGCCGCTCGAAGACCTCCTCGACCGGGACCGCGGACCCCGGCCCGGACACCGCGGGGGCCCCCGGGCGCACGCGCAGGGCCGCGAAGCACGCCAGCGCGTCCACCGCCGGGTCGGGGCCCGTCGCCCGCAGGTCGACGAACAGGAGCTCTCCGGGGGGCCCGGGGGACGTCCAGGGCGTGGCCGATCGGTTGGGCGTCATGGGCGGGGTCGGGCGGCGGAGTCTATGCGGAAGGCGGGGGAGACGCCGCGCGCCCCCGCGGGGAGACCCCGCCGGCTCCCCCCGGGCGGCGCGCGGCGGGGCGGAAAAACGCGAGGGCCCTCGCCCGGGGTCCTAAGTCCCTGCCCGCCGGGGACTTGGGCGCGCGGCCGGCGGCCGCCTCGCGCGCGCGCGAGGAGTGGCTCGTGCGGCGCCCTCAAGGCCTTGCAGGATAACGGTTTACGGCGTCGTCGCGGCGCCGGGTCGCCGGAGGGCCCCGCGGAGGTCGCGACTTGACTGGCCCGGCGCGAGCCCTACCTAGTCCGACTCAGCGGGGTCCGCGACGACGCCCCGCGACCCCACCTCGCATGGCCAAGAAGAAGTCCTCCGCCAAGCCCAAGAAGGCCGCCCCGGCTCCCGCCGAGCCGCCGGCCGACTCCCCGTCCGAGGCCTCCACCCCCGCGAAGGGCGCCCGCAAGGGTCGCTCGCTCGTGATCGTGGAGAGCCCGGCGAAGGCCAAGACCATTAACAAGTACCTGGGCAAGGACTTCGTGGTGAAGGCCTCGATGGGGCACATCCGCGACCTGCCCAAGGGGCGCTTCGGCATCGACCTGGAGAACGGGTTCCAGCCCGACTACACGCCGATCCGCGGGAAGGCGAAGGTCATCGCCGAGCTGAAGAAGCTCGCCAAGACCGCTCCCTCCGTCTACCTGGCCCCCGACCTCGACCGCGAGGGCGAGGCGATCGCCTGGCACCTGTACGAGTCGCTCGAGCTCGACGAGGACCGCTACTTCCGCGTGGTGTTCAACGAGATCACCGAGCGCGCCATCAAGGAGGCCTTCCAGGAGCCGGGCAAGCTCGACTGGAACAAGATCGACGCCCAGCAGGCCCGCCGCGTGCTGGACCGGATCATGGGCTACAAGCTGAGCCCGCTGCTCTGGAAGAAGATCGCCAAGGGCCTGTCCGCGGGCCGCGTGCAGTCGGTGGCGGTGCGGCTGATCGTCGAGCGCGAGAAGGAGATCCGCGCCTTCGTCAAGCAGGAGTACTGGCGCGTCACCGCCCAGTTCGAGGTCGACGGCAAGGCGTTCCACGCCGAGCTCCGCCGCCTGGGCGACAAGCGGATCGACAAGAACCTCGACGAGAAGACCGCGAAGGCGCTGATCGCCCGCATCGGGGACGATCCGCTCGATCTCGTCGAGCTCGAGGTCAAGCCCAAGACGCGGCGCCCGACCCCGCCGTTCACGACGAGCCAGCTGCAGCAGAAGGCCTCGACCATGCTGCGGTTCTCCGCGCGCAAGACCATGATGGTCGCGCAGCAGCTGTACGAGGGCGTCGAGGTGCCCGGCGAGGGCTCGGTCGGCCTGATCACGTACATGCGTACCGACTCCATCCGCGTCAGCCAGGAGTCGATCGCGCAGGCCCGCGACCTGATCGGGAACGACTACGGTCCCGAGTACCTGCCGGCCAAGCCCAACGTCTTCACCACGCGCAGCAAGGCCGCGCAGGAGGCCCACGAGGCGATCCGGCCGACCGACGCGTCGCGGACGCCGGCGAAGCTGAAGAACAGCCTGACGGCCGACCAGCTCAAGCTCTACACGCTGATCTGGCAGAAGTTCGTCGCCAGCCAGATGAAGCCGGCGACGGCCAACATCACGACGGCGGTGTTCCAGCACGGCGACGCGCGCTTCACCGCCCAGGGCGAGGTCGAGGTGTTCGACGGCCACCTGCGCGTGTTCAACACCGGCCGCAGCGACCGCGACGAGCAGGTGCTGCCCGCGCTCGAGCAGGGCAAGGCGTACGCGCCGAAGAGCCTCGACCCGACGCAGCACTTCACCCAGCCGCCCCCGCGCTACACGGAGGCGACCCTGGTGAAGGAGCTCGAGAAGAAGGGCATCGGCCGCCCGTCGACGTACGCGGCGATCATCTCGACCATCCAGGACCGCGGGTACGTCAGCCTCGAGAGCCGCCGCTTCACCGCGACGGAGCTGGGCGAGATCGTCACCGACCAGCTGGTGCTGCACTTCGCCGACCTGATCAACACCGAGTTCACCGCGCACATGGAGGGCGACCTCGACAGCGTGGAGAGCGGCCAGAAGAACTGGCGCGAGGTGGTGCAGGAGTTCAACACGCTCTTCCTCCGCGACCTCGAGTCGGCGGAGGTGAAGATGAAGAACCTCAAGGCCGAGCCGGAGCTGTCGGACCGCAAGTGCGACAAGTGCGGCTCGCCCATGGCGATCCTCTACAACAAGCGCGGCAAGTTCCTGGGGTGCTCCAAGTACCCCGACTGCAAGAACACGATGCCCGTGGACGGGCCGCGGCCGCCGTCGGAGGTCGTCGAGACCGACTACGTCTGCGAGAAGTGCGAGAAGCCGATGGTGATCCGCACGGGCAAGCGCGGGCGCTTCCTGGCGTGCACGGGCTTCCCCAAGTGCAAGAACACCGCGTCGGTCGACGACGAGGGCAAGAAGATCGAGGCCAAGAAGACCGGCATCGCCTGCGACAAGTGCGGCACCGAGATGGTGATCCGCGGCTCGCGGCGCGGTCCGTTCCTGGCCTGCTCGGCGTACCCCAAGTGCCGCAACGCCAAGCCGCTGCCCGAGGAGCTGCGCGAGAAGCCCAAGGAGACCGGCGAGACCTGCGAGGACTGCGGCAAGCCGATGGTCCTGCGCACGAGCCGGTGGGGGAAGGAGTTCCTGGCCTGCTCGGGCTACCCCAAGTGCCGCAACACGCGGGACCCGGGCAGCGCTCCGTCGGCGGAGGCGGCGAACGGCGCCACCGGCACAGGCGAGGCCGGGGCCCCGGCGGGCTCCGCGGCTCCCGACGCCCCGTCCTCCGAGGCCGGGACCGACGCCTGAGCCGCGCCCACCGCGGGTTCCGGCGCGGCCCCGCGGACCCCGGCCCCGTCGCGCGAACCCGCGCTAGAATCGGCGCCGAGCGGCTGCGCGGCATGGACCGCGCCGCGCGCCCTGCTTAGGATGTTGCGCCCTTTGTCCTGGGGCTGCTCTCCCCCGAGCGAAGCCCCGCTGCGAGGTGTCGATGGAAATCAGCGAGATCCAACGGGATGGCTACGAGAAGGTGGTTCGCTGCCGGGACGGCGCGTCCGGGCTCCACGCCATCATCGCCGTCCACGATACGACCCTGGGTCCCGCGCTCGGTGGCATGCGGATGCTGCCGTACGCCTCGGAGGACGAGGCGCTGTTCGACGTGCTGCGCCTGGCGCGCGGCATGACGCTGAAGTCGGCCGTGGCGGAGACCGGGCTGGGGGGCGGGAAGTCCGTCATCCTCGGCGACCCCCGGCGCATGAAGACCGAGGCGCTGTTCGAGGCGATGGGCAGCTTCGTCGACACGCTCGGCGGCCTGTACATCACCGCCGAGGACATGAACATCGGCATCCCCGACCTCGAGGTGGTGCGCCGCAAGACGCGCTGGGTCACGGGGCTCTCGCGCGAGTCGGGCAGCTCCGGCAACCCCAGCCCGTACACCGCCCGCGGCTGCCTGAAGGGCATGGTCGCGGTGCTCGAGCACCGCTTCGGCTCGCCCGACTTCGCCGGCCGCCGCGTCCTGGTCCAGGGCATCGGCGCGGTCGGCGGGCGCCTCGCCGAGATGCTGAAGGACGAGGGCGCCGAGGTCGTGGTCAGCGACATCAACACCGACCGCGTCCGCGCCTTCCAGGAGGAGCACGGCTTCGAGGCCGTGGCCGACGAGGACCTGCTGGACGTGGAGTGCGACGTCTTCTCGCCCTGCGCGCGCGGCGCGGGCCTGAACGACGACACGATCCCCAACCTGAAGTGCAAGGCCGTCGCCGGTTGCGCGAACAACCAGCTGCTCGAGCCGCGCCACGCCGACATGCTGCGCGAGCGGGACATCCTGTACGCGCCCGACTACGTCATCAACGCGGGCGGCATCGTGAACGTCGCCGTCGAGCTGTTGCCCGGCGGCTACGACGAGCAGGTGGCGATCCAGCGGATCGACCGCATCTACGACAACCTGAAGCACGTGTTCGAGATCGCCGACAAGGAGCACATCTCGACCAGCGAGGCTTCCGAGCGCGTCGCCGAGCGCCGCCTCGCCGAGGCGCGCGCCGCCAAGACCGCGAGCTGAGGCCCCGCGCGAGGGAGGCCGGTCGATGCCCGCCGAACGTCGCCCCCCGCACGGCGGCGACCCCGCGCACCCGCCCGCCGCGGTGCGCAAGCTGCTCGTCCTCGCGCTGATCGGACTGCTCGTCGGCGTGCCGACGCTGCTGCTGATCTCGATCGTGACGACCCGCCTGCCGCCGGAGGCGCGGCTCGGCTCCCAGCCCGGGGGAGCGGTGCTCGGGCACGTGGTCGACGTCGACGGCCGACCCCTGACCGACGTGCTCGTCGAGGCCTGGGGCGGCACGCGCCGCGACGTCGAGGGGCGGCGCGCGATGCTGCGCGGCATCTGGGAGCTCGACGGCGACCGCCGCAGCCTCGAACGCCTGGCGTTCACGCGCACCGCCGCGGACGGCTCGTTCCGCCTCGAGGTGCCCGCGTTCGAGGGCTACTACGGCATCGCCGCGGGCGGCGGCACCTGGCAGCGGGCCTACCGCGAGGTGTCCTACCTCGGCCCCGAGGACGAGGTCGTGGAGCTCGAGCCGCTCGAGTTCGAGCTGGCCCCGGGCAGCACGCTCGAGGTCGACGTCCGGCGCCGCGACGGTCGCCGCGTGGGCCGCGGCCGCTACGAGATCACCTCGCGCAGCGGCTTCCTGGGGATCGGCGCCACGACGCTCCAGAGCGGCGAGTTCGAGGGCACCGGCATCCGCCTGGAGGCCCTCCCTCCGGGCGAGTACGAGGTCGAGGTCGCCCTGACGACCGGCGAGGCCTTCCGCGCGACCGTGGACCTCGAGCCAGGCGAGAACCCGCTGCGCGTCGACCTCTAGCCCGGGGCGCTCGGGCCGGGCTTCGCAGGGCCCTCGCTCGGGCCTGCTTCGCAGGCAGGATACGGCGCCGCTTCGCGGGCGAAGTCGGGCCAGGCTTCGCGGGGCCCTCGCTCGGGCCTGCTACGCAGGCAGGACGGCGCCGCTTCGCGGGCGAAGTCGGGCCAGGCTTCGCGGGGCCCTCCCTGACCACCCGCTGCGCGGGCGGTCAGTCCTTCCTCAGGAAGTCGACGAGGTCGGCTTCGAGCTCCGGGAGGTCGTAGTCCGGAAC
Organism: bacterium; assembly: GCA_030428395.1. Lineage (GTDB taxonomy): Bacteria > Planctomycetota > UBA1135 > UBA1135 > JAUIDW01. Next base: position 9,000 of record JAUIDW010000026.1, read on the forward strand.
GGTGAGGCAGCGGTAGATGATCTTCGCCAGCGGCTCGGGGGTGTTGGGGTTGAGCTCGCGGGGCGGGGGGTAGCTGAGGAAGTACGAGAGGCTGATGCGCTCGACCTCGCCGCCCTGGGCGCGGCCGGCGTACTCCCACGGCACCTCGTCGAACGGCAGGACGCCGGTGAGGATCTCGTAGAGCATCACGCCGATGCCCATGACGTCTGCCTTGCTGTCGCGCAGCAGGAGCGGGTTGTAGTGCGGCGTGGTCGTGATGACGCGGCGCTCCTCCATCCGCAGCGCCGGGTCGATCATCACGATGCTGCCCGACGGCTTCACGATCAGGTTCTCGGGCTTCAGGTCCCCGTGGTAGGCCATCTGGCCGCGCTTCTTGAGGCGCTGCAGCGACCGCACGACGGTCAGGAACCAGTTGAGCCGGATGCCCTCGAGCGCGCGGATCTTCTCGCGCAGCGTCTTCCCGTGCACGTAGTCGAGCACCAGGATCGAGCGGCCCTCGTAGGTGAACGAGTCGCGGATCGACACGAGGTTCGGGCTCTTGCAGGCCTCGAGCAGGGTCGCCTCGCCGCTCAGCATCTCGTCGATCTCGTGCACGTCGAGGAAGTCGATGCGCGCGCCGTCCTGGCGGAAGAAGATCGCCTCGGCGGGCGTCTCGTCGGGGCTGATGCCCTCGGGGCGACGGTCGCCGGTGATCTCGAGGAAGCGCGTGACGTAGCGACCGCCCCCGGCCACGTCGCCGACCTTCAGCACGACCTTCTCGCCGCGCGAGTCCTCCGCCACGTAGACCAGGCAGAAGCCGCCGCGGGCCACGAACTCGAGGACACGGTAGGAGCCGATGTACTCGCCAGCTTCGAGCTTGATCATGGAGACGTGAGGAGAGGTCCGGAGGTGGGGGGGAGTCGATCCAGGTCCCTTTTCGGGCTGCGGCATGTGCGGATTGAGGCTTTCCGTACGTTCGTGGGGTCGGGGGGGCCGCGCGCCTCGCGGGCGGGATTGCGGGCGGCCCGGAGCGCGGGGCGACGGGCGCCCCGGGCGGGTTCAGCTCCCGTCGGCCCCCTGGCGGAGCTGGTCCATCGGGACCTCGAGCAGGGTGACGCCGGCGGCGCTCTCGAGGATCGAGCCGACGCCCTCGGCGACGGTCCCGGCGCCGACGAGGCGCGCCTCCTCGACGTGGGGCTCGAAGCGCCAGGCGCGGCCCAGCGCGTCGACCATGCCGAGCTCCTGGTGCCAGGCGTTGCGGACGCTCCAGTACCCCTCGCGCTCGCCCTCGGCGGGATCGAACTGCACGACCCAGCCCACGGTGACCGACTCGAGGCCCTCCGGCGCGGCGCGCCAGGCCCGCGTGGGCAGCGACACCGTGGGGGGCACCGGGTCGCCGTAGAAGCTGCGGGACCGGGTCGTCGTCGTGCAGCCCGCGGCCAGGGCGGCGCACAGGACGAGGGTGGGGAAGGACTTCGTCACGCTGCCCCTCCATCGTCCGGATGGCCCCCGCGGGTGGATTCCGGGGGGCGTCCGTCCCGGTCTCCGGTGCCAGGGGCGGGCCCGCTTCCCGTTGCCGGGAGCCGGATCGGCCCGTATCCTGCTTCGCCGCCTTGGACGCCTACGCCCTCGACTGCCACCGCCGCGCCGGCCGCATCGCGGCCCACTGCCGCGAGTGGGCGCGCGAGAACGTGCGCCCCGGCGTGACCATCCGCCACGTCCTCGAGACCGTCGAGGCCACGATCCGCGAGATGGGCGCCGAGCCCGGGTTCCCCGCGCAGTCCAGCCGCAACGAGATCGCCGCGCACTACTGCTCGCCCCCCGACGACGAGACCGTCTACCGGGAGGGGGACTGCGTGAAGGTCGACTTCGGCGTCCACGTCGACGGCTACGTCGCGGACACGGCGGCGACCGTCGACCTGTCCGAGGACGGCCGCTGGGCCAAGCTGGTGCAGGCCTCGGCCGACGCGCTGGCGGCCGCCATCGCGACGGTGGGGGACGGGGTCCCGGTCGGCGAGGTCGGGGGCGCCATCGAGCGCACGATCCTGGCGGCCGGCTTCAACCCGGTCCGCAACCTCACCGGGCACGGCCTGGGGCGCTGGAAGGTGCACACGCCGCCGCAGATCCCCAACCAGCACGAGCCCGGCGGCCAGCGCCTCCAGGAGGGGATGGTCTTCGCAATCGAGCCCTTCGCTTGCACTGGTCGGGGTTACATCCGCGAGGCGGGCAAGGCCGAGGTGTTCATGCAGGTCCGCCCGCCCCGCAAGGCCAAGGGGCTCGACCGCGGCGTCCTGAAGGACATCGAGTCCTGGCGCGGCCTGCCGGTGGCGCGCCGCTACTTCCTGAACCACGACCCGGCCGTGGTGGACGACACCATCGCCAAGCTGGCCCGCCAGGGCAGCCTGATGCGCTACCCTCCGCTGGTCGAGCAGGAGGGAGTGATGGTGGCCCAGACCGAGCACACCATGTATCTCGGTCCCGACGGCGTGGAGATCCTCACGGCCTGACCGGGCCCGGCTCCCGGGCGCGCGGCGGTGCTCCAGCGCCGTCCCCCCGCGGGTCGATCGTCCGGGGGTCCGCCGCCGCCGGCAGGACGCCCGGGCCGCCCCGCTCGCCCCCATGCGCATCGCCCTGGTCACGACCCCGCCCTCGATCCGCTCCGGGATCGGCGACTACACCCGGCGCCTGCTGCCGCACCTGCGCGAGCGCGCCCACGTCGAGCTCTTCGTCGCGCCGGGGCTGGAGGGCGAGGTCCTCGACGGCCTGCCGACCCGCGCCGCCGACGACCTGCGGCCGCGCGAGTTCGACCAGGTCCTCTACCAGCTCGGCAACGAGGTGCCGCACGGGTTCATGGCGCGCATGGTCCGCGCCGTCGGCGGGACGGTCGTCCAGCACGACTGGGTGCTGTTCGACATGGCGCTCTCGGCCTTCCCGGCGCTGTCGCGCGGGGGTGCCAAGGGCCACTTCCTGGCGCTACGCGAGGGCGGGCTGGAGCAGGCCCGGGTGTACCTCGCGAACTGGCTCGACCGCCGGCGCCAGCGCCTGGGCGCGGGCGCGCCGGGCGGCGCCGCCGACCCGTCCGAGCTGAGCGGCACGCTGCTGTCCGGCTGGCACTCGCCCGAGCCCGCCGGGCGCTGGACGGCGGACCTGGCGCTCGTGCGGTTGCCGTCGAGGACCGCGCGCGCGGTCGAGGTCGAGCTGCTCGGCGAGCCCGGCCGCACCGTGCGCCTGCTCGAGCGCGGCGCGCCGCGCGCCGAGGTCGCGGTCGGCCGCGCCACGCGCGAGGCGCGCCTGGTGGCCGAGCTGCGCCCCGGCGCCGGGACCGAGCTGGCCCTCGAGACGACGGGCATCCAGGTCAGCCGCGAGCAGCGCCAGCACGGCGACACCCGCCGCCTGGGCAGCTTCGTGCGCTCGATCCGCTACCGCGACGACGGCGGCTGGCGCGAGCTGGACCTGTCCGTCCCCGCCGCGCGCACGATCCGCACCATCGAGCTCTCGCGCGACCGCTTTCGCCTGCCCCTGAACCACTCGGTGGTCCGCCACGCCGACGCGTTCCTGGTCCACAGCGAGCACGTCAAGCAGCGCATCCTGCGCAGCCGCAACGCGTACACGCCGGTCGGCGTCGTGCCGCACGGCGCGCGACCCGTCCTGGAGGTCGACCGCGCCGCCGCGCGCGCGCGCCTGGGCCTGGAGGGTCCGTGGCGCGACGCGTTCCTGGCCGTCAGCTTCGGCGCGGTCCAGCCCCACAAGCGCACCGACCGCCTCCTGCGGGCGCTGGCGCGGGCGCGCTCGCGCGACGACCGCCTGCGCGCCGCGATCGTCGGGCCGCTGTTCCCCGAGGAGCTCGACGCCGTCGCGCTCGCGGGCGAGCTGGGGCTCGAGGAGCACGTGCGCTTCCCCGGCTACGTCACCGAGGAGGAGTCCCTCGACTGGCTGCGCGCCGGCGACGTCGCCGTCAACCTGCGCGGGCCGTCCACCGGCGGCACCTCGGGGGGCGTGTACCAGGCCTTCTCCGCGGGGCGCGCGGTGGTCGTCTCCGACGCCGACGAGCAGCGCGAGCTGCCCGACGCCTGCACGCTGCGCGTGGCGCCCGCCGAGGGCGACGGCGAGCGCGAGGTCGAGGACCTCGCCCGGTGCCTGAACGAGCTGGCCGGCGACACGGGACGGCGCGACGCCATGGAGGCCGCCGCGCGCGAGTACGTCGCCTCGGAGTGCTCGTGGGAGCGCGTGGCCGCGCGCTACGTCGAGCTGCTCGAGCGCTTCCCCGGGCCGCGCTCGGCGCGCCGCGGGCTGATCGCGCTGCGCTTCCGCGAGCGCCTCGCCGCGCGCCGCCGCGAGCTGCGCGCCGACGGGCGGACGACGTGAGCGCGGTCCTCGCCTGGTTCCTCGTCTACCTCGTGCTGGTGGTCGGCATCGGCCTGTGGGCGGCCGGGCGCGCGGAGGGGACCCAGGAGGACTACTTCCTGGGCGGGCGCCGGCTGTCGTCGCTCGTGACGGCGCTCTCCGCGGTCACCTCGGGCCGCTCGAGCTGGCTGCTGGTCGGCGTGACCGGCTCGACGTGGCTCTACGGCTACTCGGCGGTCTGGTACTTCCCCGGCTACGTGCTGGCCGAGCTCGTGCTGTTCCTGGGGATGGGGCGGCGCCTGCGCGAGCGCAGCGCGGAGCTGGGGGCGCTGACGGTGCCCGAGGTGCTGGCGAAGGCCACCGGCGGCGGCCGCGCCGTGCAGCGCGTCGCCGGCGCGGTCGTCGTGCTGTTCCTGACCGCCTACGTCAGCGCGCAGCTCGTCGCCGGGGGCAAGGCGCTGGGCTCGATCTTCGCGATCGACGGCCGCACGTGGGGCCTGGGGATCACCGCCGGCATCGTGCTGTTCTACACGCTGGTCGGCGGCTACCGCGCGGTCGCGCTGACCGACGTGCTGCAGGCGGTGTTCATGCTGAGCGGCCTCGTGCTGCTGCCGCTCGTCGGGCTCGCGCACCTGGGCGGCCTCGGCGAGCTGCACGCGCGCCTGGCCGCGACCGACCCGGAGCTGGTGCGGTGGACCCGGGGCGCGGCCGCCGCCGTCGGCGGGGTCGCGATCGGCCTCGGCTCGTTCGGCAACCCCCACATCCTCGTGCGCGCGATGGCCATCCGCTCGGCCGACGGCATGCGGCGCGCGGCGTGGATCGGGTTCGGCTGGAACGTCGTGATGGCGGCGGGCGCGTTCGGCATCGGCCTCGTCGGCCGCGCGCTGTACCCGGGCCTCGAGGACCTGGGCGGGGACCGCGAGCACGTCTACACGACGCTCGGCGCGGCGCTCTCCGAGCAGTACCTCTTCGCCGGCTTCGTCGGCGTGCTGCTCGCCGCGCTGTTCGCCTCGATCATGTCGACGTGCGACAGCCAGCTGCTGGTGATCGCCTCGAGCCTGGTGCGCGACTTCCGCGGCGCGCGGCGCGAGGAAGGCACGGGAGCGAGCCGCGCGACCGTGCTGCTCGTGCTGCTGGCCGCCGTCGCGCTCGTCCTGGCCGACCCCGACGGCAAGGCCGTGGGGCCCTTCGTGCTGTACAGCTGGGCCGCGCTCGGCGCCGCCTTCGGGCCGCCGCTCTTCTTCGCGCTGGCCGACCGCGCGCTGCCGGCGCGCGCGGCCCTGGCGGGCGTCGTCGCGGGCGCGGCGGGCGTGGTCGTGTGGGCCTCGGTGCCCGCGCTCGACGCGCTCGTGTACGAGATCGTGCCGGGCTTCGCGGCCTCGACGCTCGCCGTGCTGCTGCTGCGCGGACGGGGCGCGCGGGCCTGAAAAGCGCGCGGTGCGGTTGTTGGCGCGCCGGCGGCTCCCTAGGGTGGGTCGCCCCGTGACGGACCGAACCGCCATCCCGCCGACCGCAGCGGACGCGGGTCTCGTCGACCAGCTCGAGGCCGCCTGGGAGCGCAGCGACCGCCTCTTCGAGGCCGTCGGCGACGCCTGGCTCGAGCGCCCCATTCCGCTGCGCCACCCGTTCCTCTTCTACCTCGGCCACCTGCCCGCCTTCGGCTGGAACCAGGTCGGGCGCGGCGTGCTGGGCCGAGGGCCCGTCGACGCCGAGCTGGACGTGCTGTTCGAGCGCGGCATCGACCCGCTCGACGAGGACGCCGCCGCCGAGCAGTCGATCGGGTCCTGGCCGACGCTCGAGCGCGTCTTCGCCTACCGCGACCGGGTGCGCGAGGCGCTGCGCGCGGCGGTGCCCGACGTGCGCGCGCGCGCCGGCGAGGACGCCCTCGCCGAGGACCTGCGCATCTACGCCGTCGTGCTCGAGCACGAGCAGATGCACCACGAGACGCTGCTCTACCTGATCGAGGAGCTGGGCGCCGGGAAGTCGTCGCCGCCCGCCGACCGCCCCGAGCTCGTGACCGGCCCCGCGCCCGCGCCCGACCGCGTCGCGATCCCCGGCGGTCGCGCCGTGATCGGCGCCGACCGCGAGCGGCTGTCGTTCGGCTGGGACAACGAGTTCCCCGCCCGCGAGGTCGACGTGGCCGGCTTCGAGATCGACCGCTTCCCCGTGACCGTCGCGGCGTACCGCGAGTTCGTCGAGGCCGGCGGCTACGAGGACGAGCGCTGGTGGACTCCCGAGGACGTCGCCTGGCTGCGCGAACACGGCGTGCGCCACCCGCACCGCTGGCGGCGCGAGGGCGGCGCCTGGATCCGGCGCACGACCTTCGGTCAGGTGCCCCTGGACCGCGTCGGCGGCTGGCCGGTCGTCGTCACCTGCGCCGAGGCCGACGCCTACGCCCGCTGGGCGGGCGCGCGCCTGCCGTCGGAGGCCGAGCTGACCCTGTGCGCCTTCGGCCCGGGGGCCGAGCGCGCGTTCCCATGGGGCGCCGAGTGGCCCGAGCTGCACCACGGCAACTTCGGCCTGAAGCACTTCGACCCCGTGCCGGTCGACGCCCACCCCGCCGGCGCCAGCGGCCGCGGCGTCGAGGACCTCGTCGGCAACGGCTGGGAGTGGACGACGACCGAGTTCGGCCCCTACCCGGGCTTCGAGCCCTGGATCCGCACCTACCCCGGCTACAGCGCCGACTTCTTCGACGGCGCCCACCGCGTCCTCTTCGGGGGAGCCTGGGGCACCGACCCGCGACTCCTGCGGCGCAGCTTCCGCAACTGGTTCCACCGCCACTACCCCTGGGCGTCGACCACCTTCCGGCTGGTCCGCTCGGGCTGAGCCGGCGCGCCCCTCGAAAAGGGCCTCAGCCCTTCCGCAGCAGGTCCTGGAGGCGCTTCAGCTCCAGGAGCGCGTCGAGGGGCGTCAGGTGGTCGAGGTCGAGCTGCTTCAGCGCTTCCTCGACGGGACTCCGCGGCGCGGCGAAGAGCGCGAGCTGGCGCGGGCCGCCGGGGTCGGGCGTCGCCGCGGGCGAGCCGGCGCTGATGCGCGAGGCCAGGTCCTCCTCGTCCTGCTCGAGGTCGCGCAGGATGACCTTGGCGCGGTCGATCAGCTCGCGCGGCACGCCGGCGAGGCGCGCGACGTGGATGCCGTAGGAGCGGTCGGTGCCGCCCTCGACGATCTTGTGCAGGAAGACGATCTCGTCGTTCCACTCGCGCACCGCGACGTTCATGTTGCAGATGCCGCTGAAGCGCGAGGCCAGGTCGGTCAGCTGGTGGTAGTGCGTCGCGAACAGCGTGCGCGCGCCGATCTTCTCGCGCACGTGCTCGACGATCGCCCAGGCCAGCGCCAGGCCGTCGAACGTGCTCGTGCCGCGCCCGACCTCGTCCAGGATCAAGAGCGAGCGGTTGGTCGCGTTGTTCAGGATGTTGGCGACCTCGATCATCTCGACCATGAAGGTCGAGGCGCCGCGCCCGATGTCGTCGCTGGCGCCGACGCGCGTGAACACGCGGTCGACGACGCCGATGCGCGCCTCCCGGGCCGGCACGAACGAGCCGATCTGGGCCATCAGCACGATCAGCGCGGTCTGGCGGATGTAGGTCGACTTGCCGGCCATGTTGGGGCCGGTCAGGATCGCGATCATGCGGTCCGAGCGGTTGAGGTGGCTGTCGTTCGGGACGAACGCCTCGCCCTCGGGGCTCTGGTCCAGCACGGGGTGGCGGCCGTCGACGATCTTGATCGCGTCGCCCTCGTTCAGCTCGGGCGCGACGTAGCGCTGCTCGGCGGCCGTCTGGGCCAGGCCCGCCAGCACGTCGAGGCGCGCGATCGCGTCGGCGGTCTCGAGGATGCGGTCGAGGTGCCGGGCGATCTCGTCGCGCAGCTCGAGGAACAGCCGGTACTCGAGGTCCTGGGCCAGCTCCTCGGACTTCAGCACCTTGGTCTCGAAGTCCTTCAGCTCGGGCGTGATGTAGCGCTCGGCGGTCTTGATCGTCTGCTTGCGGATGTAGTGCTCGGGCACGCGGTCGACCTGGCCGCGCGGGACCTCCAGGAAGTACCCGAACACCGAGTTGAAGCCGATCTTCAGCCCCTGGATGCCGGTGCGCTCGCTCTCCTCGGCCTGGAACCCGGCCATCCACGACTTGCCGTCGCCGGCGATGCGCCGCAGGCCGTCGAGCTCCTCGGAGAAGCCGTCGCGGATCAGGCCGCCCTCGCGGATGGTCAGCGGCAGATCGTCCGCCAGCGTGTCGCGCAGCCGCGCGGCCAGGTCCTCGAGCGGGTCCAGGCGGTCGCGCAGGCCGGCCAGCTCCTCGGAGTACGCGTCCGCGAGCTGCTCGCGTAGCTGTGGCACGACCTCGAAGGACGCCGCCAGCCCCGCGAGATCGCGGGCGTTGGCGCGGCCCGTGGAGACCTTGGCGGCCAGGCGCTCGACGTCCAGCACCTCGCGCAGCCGCGCGCGCAGCTCGTCGCGCAGGAACGGGCCGTCGACCAGCTCGGCGACGCCGCGCTGGCGCCGGACGATCGGGTCGAGCCGGCGCAGCGGGCTCAGCACCCACTCGCGCAGCATGCGCCCGCCCATCGGCGTGACCGTGCGGTCGACCGCGTCGAGCAGGGTGCCCTCGCGGCGGCCCTCGCGCTGCGTGCGCGTCAGCTCGAGGCACGCGCGCGTGGCGCCGTCCAGCACGAGGTGCTCGGCGGCGTCGGCCAGCTCGATGCGGCGCACGTGGGCGCAGGCGGTCTTCTGGGTCTCCTCGAGGTACTCGATCAGCGCGCCGGCGGCGGGCACGACGAGGGACTCGCGCTCGAGCCCGAAGCCCTCGAGCGTGGCGACCTGGAAGTGCCGCGTCAGCGCCTTCCAGGCGGCGTCGCGCTCGAAGCGCCACGGCTCGCGCTCGGAGAGCCGCGGCCCGAGCTGCTTCTCGACCTCGACGGCGACCTCGGGCGCGCGCCCGTGCAGCTCGGGGTCCCACAGGAGCTCGGCGGGCTGGATGCGCGCGACCTCGTCGGCCAGGCGACCCGCGGCGACGTCGCAGGCCAGGAAGCGGCCGGTCGACACGTCGACCCAGGCGAGCCCGGCGCGGTCGCCGTCGACGCACACCGAAGCCAGGAAGTTGCTCTCGCGGGCGTCGAGGGCGTTCTCCTCGGTGATCGTCCCCGCGGTCACGACGCGCACGATGGCGCGGTCGACGATGCCCTTGCTCTCCTTCGGGTCGGAGACCTGCTCGCAGATGGCGACCTTGAAGCCCTTGCGCACGAGCTTCATCAGGTACGCCTCGCCCGACTTCACCGGGACGCCGGCCATTGGCAAGGCGTCGGGCGTGCCCTTGGCGCGCGACGTCAGCGTCAGTCCGAGCTCGCGGCTGACGACCTTCGCGTCCTCGCCGAACAGCTCGTAGAAGTCGCCCATGCGGAAGAAGAGCAGCGCGTCGGGCTGCTCCTTCTTGGCCGCCTGGAACTGGGCCATCATCGGCGTCACGCCCTTCTTCCCGCCGCGGCCCTTCCTGGCCTTGGCGGGGGCGTCACCGGAGGGGGCGGGGGCGCCGGACTTCGCCACGTAGCTCGTGTTGCGCGCCATGGACGCGCTGCAGTCTAGGGAGGACACCGCACGCGACCAAGGCGTCAGCCTGGACCCAGGGCTTCCCCTGGTAGCTGGAGGCGTGCTCCACCCGCATCCAGGAGGTTCGTCGCCGCTCGGGCAGGCCACCGGACAGTCGCCACGCACGGGCAGGCTGGCCTCCACCGGCCTGCTCCGTGGTCTCTCCTTGGTCGTGCTCGACTGGTCACGCACCCTAGCCTGCGCACGATCGGAGGGCTCACGAGCGGTACACTGAGTCTAGGAGTTCCGTTCAGGCTAGAGGCGAATCCACCATGTCTGTTCACCCCAAGCGGCTTGTCGCCTTTTCTACCGTAGGAGCCGGCCTCGTTGCGGTCAGCGTCCTGTTGTGGGTGCAGCAAGGCCCCAGTTCTTCGGCGGTCGAGGTCTACTCTCAAAGTTCCGTTCGATTTTCTTGCCCGGAGGATCCGACGGATGCCGAGCTGGATGCCTTCGCCATGCATCGACTCACCGGAGCGCCATTGCCTCCTGGGTTCTCGATCGAGGAGAGCGGCGGCGACATCGTCGCGACCCTGTCCGACTACACACTCTTTCCGAGTGGTGAGAAACAACTCGTGGTTCGGCTCTCGGACGAGATCGAAGACTTGGATTCGGCGAGGCTGTTCGTCGGTGGGCAACTCGCCTTCCACGCTACTCGCTCGTCAGGAGCGATAATCGATCGAGGGAATCTGGCCGTAGCAACTCTCACGACTTGGGTTCTGCCCCCGAGCCCTGCGCTATCGGTCAAGGTCGAATGGTCCGGTGCTGATGGGACACAGACGGCTGAGGTCGGTGTTCAGTGAGAAGCTGGATCGCATCGAGCGCACGACAACTGTGTTCTGAGCATGCTCGAGGCGGGGCCTCCTCCGGACGCTGCACGAGGCGGCTCCTTGCACTTCTCTCGTTGCTCGTCCTGGCTGTTCCCGGTTGCTGGGGAAGTCCATTCGATGTGCCCAATTGGAACGGCCGTTTCTGTGAAGAGAATGGCCGGTGTTTCACCTTGTATTAGTGGGACCCCACCTCTCGACACCTCCAGTTCGAAGTCACGCCGACCCCCGGAAAGGGCAGAGTCATGCCCCTCAATGCTCTCGGGGAGCCCATCCCGCCTGGCCTGTCGTTGCCTTCGAATGGCCAGTTCAATGGCACCCTGCCCCCAGGATCCGTGGGGGTGTACATCGGCATTGCATCGGGCACGGCAGGCTCGGACTTGAAACTGAAGATGGCCGGGACTTGACAGGCTGGGCGGCCCTCCGGGCGGACGTCGTTCGATCCACGCTTCAGAGTCCGGCTGCTCCTGGACCTTGTCGTCCTGCAGCGCCGAGACACCCGTTTCTCGAGAGCACGGCGGTCGGGCTCTAGAGGGGCTTGGCCTCGCGCGCCTGCGCGTTGTCGGGGGCACGAGCTACTTCGCATCGCCCGTCGAGCGTGGGTCTCGTCGGACACCCCGGACGCGCTGCAGTCCAGGGAGGACACCGGACCCGAGCAGGGACGGCAGGCCGTCCGCGCGGGGGCGGCGTGCGGGGCGGTCGGACGCCGGCACGCGAGTCGCTATCCTGCGCTGGAACCCGGCCGCCCCGCGGCCGAGGAAGGGCCGCCCGCCGCGGCCTCCGACGGGATCCCGTGCGCCTCTCCCCTCGAACTTTCTCGACCCGCATGCGCGGGGGCTCGACCCGCATGCGCGGGGGCTCGACCCGCATGCGCGGGGGCCTCCCCGGCACGCGCGCGGACGCCACCGCCCGCGGGAGCGTCCCCGGGCGCCCCGGGGCCGCCGCGCGGTGCGCCGGCGTGCTGCTGGCCCTGGCGCCGTTCCTGGGCGCGTGCTCGACCTACCCGCAGCGGGTCGCGGGCGCGATGTCGTCCTTCCAGACGGGCGACTTCGCCGCGGCCGCCGAGCAGTTCCAGGACGAGTCGCGCACGGACTCCGCCTTCCTGTCGGGCGCCGAGGCGGGCACCGCGTACCTCGCCGCCGGCGCCTGGGAGCAGGCCATCGCCGCCTTCACCGCGGCGGCCGGCGAGGCGGCGGAGGTCGAGGAGCGCGCGCTGCTCGGCGCCGACGCCCTGGGCGACAGCCTGGTCAGCATCGCCATCGGCGAGCGCTGGGCGGACTACGTCGGCGAGGGCTACGAGCGCGTGCAGGTGCACGTCGGCCTGGCGCTGGCCTACCTCGCCTCCGGCAAGCTCGACGACGTGTTCGTCGAGGCGCGGCTCGCCAACCAGCTGCTCGAGGCCGAGGAGGACCTGTACGACACCGACTACGGCGCGGGGGGCCTGGGCCACTACGTGTCCGCGCTGACCTACGAGCTGCTCGACCGCCCGGCAGACGCGTACATCGACTACAAGCGGATGCACGACAAGGGCGTCGCGCCGAGCCTGGTCGGGCCCAGCCTGGTGCGGCTCGCGCGCCGGCTGAACCGCGACGACGAGCTGCCGCGCTGGCTCCAGCTGTACGGCGAGCCGGCCGCGATCTCCCCCGACCACGCGACCATCGTCGCGCTCTCCGGCGCGGACCTGGCGCCGTTCAAGGTCGAGATCACGATCCCGATCCCGACCGGCGACGGGATCCTGCAGTGGTCGGTGCCGAGCTACCAGTCGCGCGGGGGCGCGCCCGCGCGGTTCGTGCTGGACCTGCCCGACGACTCGCTCGTGGTGCGGGCCAGCGTGGTCGAGGACGTCGACCGCGTCGCCCGCGAGAACCTCGACGACCGCATCGCCTGGCTGGCGACGAAGTCGGCCGTGCGCGCCTTCGCGAAGCGCGAGCTGACGCGCGAGCTCGAGCGCCAGCACGGCGCCACCGGCGCCCTCATCGGCAACCTGTTCGCCATCATCACCGAGCGCGCCGACCTGCGCTCGTGGCACACGCTGCCGGCGCAGTGGCAGGCCGCCCGCGCCTACGTGCCGCCGGGGGAGCACACCGTCGTGGTGTCCCGCCCGGGCGGGCAGGCAGTCTCCCTGGGCCGCTTCGAGCTCGAGCCCGGCGAGACCATGTTCGTCCTCGCCCGCACCCTGGGGCCGCAGGTCCACGCGCACGCGATCGGCGGCCGCCGCGTCGACCTGGCCCCCGCACCCGCTGACGATCCACCGGCGGACCCCGTCCGCCCCGTTCCCTGAAAGCAGGAGCCCCATGGACCCGAAACGACCGTTCCGCACCGTCCTCACCCTCGCGCTCGGCGCCGCGACCGCGGCCGCCGTGGCGTGCACCTCGCCGCAGCGCACGGGCTCGGCCAACCAGGTCGTCGGCACGTCCGACGGCGCGATGGAGGAGATCGTGGGCAACGCGCGCCTGGCGCGTCAGCTCGAGATCCAGAACCCGCGCTCGCGCCGCCTCGACGACGGCCGGCTCGAGGTCGAGTTCGACCTCCAGAACACCACCTCGTCCACGCTCGAGTTCGCGTGGTCGGTGCTCTGGTACGATCGCGACGGCTTCCGCGTGGACGACTCGACGTACCACTGGCGGCCCACGACGCTCGGCGGCGACGCGGTCAGCACGCTGAAGCTCGTGTCGCCGACCCCCGAATCCGATCAATGGCGGCTGCAGGTCACCAGCCCCGACGAGGTCCGCTGAACGCCCCCTCCAGGAGAGATCCCATGAAGAACCTCGCCCTCGCGCTCCCGCTCGCCCTGGCCGCGCTCGCCGGCTGCAGCTCCGTGCAGTACGACGACCCCCAGAAGGTCGAGACCGTGAACATCGACTTCGGCTCGACCGACCTGCAGACCCTGGCCCAGGACATGGTCCAGTCGCTGACCGAGTCGCCCGCGCTCTCCATGTACGACCACCCCGGCAAGGAGGGCGACAAGCGCGTCATCCTGTACATGGGCGGCGTCGACAACCGCACGACCGAGCACATCGACACCGGCGGCATCCTCGACAAGATGCGCGTCGCCCTGCTCTCCAGCGGCAAGTTCCGCATCGCCACGACCCAGCAGGGTCAGGACGAGCTCGCCGAGCAGGTCCGCTTCCAGCAGGGCTCCGGCCGGGTCGACCCGGCCCAGGCCAAGGCCTTCGGCCGCCAGATCGGCGCGGACGCCGTGCTGTACGGGACGCTGCGCTCGATCGTGAAGAAGCGCGGCAGCAGCCTCGAGGACGTCCAGTCGACCAAGGACGTCTACTACCAGTTCGTGCTCGAGACGGTGGACATCGAGACCGGCGAGGTGATCTGGGCCAACGAGTCCGAGATCCGCAAGGTCCGCCGCAAGGGCCCGTTCGGCAGCTAGGGTCCGCGACCCCGCGCGGCCGGGGGCCCCCTGGCTCCCGGCCCGCCCGGCCCGCCGGGTCGACCCCGCCCGCCGGGCCCGACCCCGCCGGGGCGCCGAGGCGGCGGCCGCGTGGGCGCGGCGGCGGGTCTCCCGACCTCCGCGGGGCCCCCGACGCCCTCGGCGCCGCGGCGGCTGCGCAAGCCGCTGCGAGGCAAGCACTTCCGCCCCGGCGGGGGGCCGCCGTCGAATTCGGCGTTCGGAGCGGGCCCGATTCTCGCTCTTGGGAGCAGCGAACGAAGAGAGCGGGCCCGGCGGGCCTCCGACAACCGCCCGACGAGCCCACACCGAGCACCCACGAGGAAACACGCAGAGACACACTCCTGAGAGCTTCTTCCACTCCTGCACGAGCCCGCGTCCGCGCGGGCTCGTGCATTTCCGGGGCGCTCCGCCCGCGTCCGACCCCCGCGCAGCGCCCCCCGGACGGCCTTTCGTCCGCCGCCGCGGGCTCGCGTCCGCGCCCGTCGCGCCGGCCCCGCGAGCTCTCGCGCGGCTGCTCCCCGGTCCTCCCCGGCGGCGCGGAGCCGGCCCCGGACCCCCCGGCGGAGCCCGGCTCGGGTCCTCGACCGCGGGGAGTCGTGACGGGGGCGCGGGGCGGGGTGGGCGGCCTCCCGGGGGACCCAGGGGCGTCCCCCGGGCGGGGGCCGGGCCGAAAACCGCGGAATCGCGCGTTCGGAGGGGCCTTCCCTCCGGCTCAGGGGGCTGCAGCCAAGAGCTGCGCTGGGGATCCAAACTCTTCTCGATGCCGCAAGCTCACCGGACTCGTGCCGGTGAGCTTGTGTTTTGGGGCCCGGAGTTCGTGCCGCGCGTCGCGAATGTCGATCCTGTCGGGCAGGATCGGCGCCCCGCGTCGTCTCCCGACGGCCCGGGCCCGCCTCCGCGCGGGGCCCTGAACCCCCCCGACTGCCCATGGCCACGATCCTCGTCACCGGCGGCGCCGGCTTCATCGGTTCCCACCTCGTCACGGCCCTCGCCGAGCGCGGCGACCGCGTGCGGGTGCTCGACGACCTCTCCACGGGCTCCGCGGAGAACCTCGGCCACCTGGACGTCGGTCCGGTGGGCAGCGGCAGCGCGGTCGAGCTGCTCGAGGGCTCGGTGACCGACGTCGCCGCCGCGAAGGAGGCCTGCCGCGGCGTCTCCGCCGTCCTGCACGAGGCGGCGCAGGTCTCGGTGCCCCAGAGCGTCCAGGACCCCGAGCGGTCCTACGAGATCAACGTCACCGGCACCCTGCGCATGCTCGAGGCGGCGCGCCGCGCGGGCGCGGACCGCTTCCTGTTCGCCGCCTCCTCCGCCGCGTACGGCGACGGGCCGGAGCTGCCGAAGGTCGAGACCCTGCCGGTCATGCCCCTCTCGCCCTACGCCTCGGGCAAGATCGCCGGCGAGCACCTCCTCGAGGTCTGGGGGCGCGTCCACGGGATGCGCACCGTCTCGCTGCGCTACTTCAACATCTTCGGCCCGCGCCAGGCCGACGACAGCCCGTACACCGGCGTGATCGCGATCTTCGCCAAGGCGCTGCTCGAGGGCCGCTCCCCGACGATCTTCGGCGACGGCGCCCAGACGCGCGACTTCACCTACATCGCGAACGTCGTGGACGCGAACCTGCGCGCGCTGGAGGCCGAGCTGGAGCCCGGCACGGTCATGAACGTCGGCACCGGCATCCGCGTCTCGGTGAACGACCTGTTCGACGCCATGGCCGAGCACCTCGGCAGCGACGTCCGGCCGCAGTACGCAGATCGTCGTACGGGCGACGTGCTGCACAGCGTGGCCTCGTACGAGCGCGCCCGCGAACGGCTGGGCTACGAGCCGCGCGTCGGCTGGCGCGAGGGACTCGGCGTCACGCTCGACTGGTACCGCGAGCGCCTGGGCGCCCCGCGCGTGGGCTGATCCCGGCGGCCGCCACGCGGCTCCGGCTCATCGCCGGAGACCCCCCGGAGCGGGCCCGAATGTGGGGTTCCGGGTTGAGGGATCGGGCGCAGTCCATAGACTGTTGCGCCCGTATTCTCGGACCCCCCAGCGCGGGAAGGATCCCCCCTCATGTCGACCAGCGCCACCCAGGTGTCGGACCTGCACTCCCAGCTCGAGCGCAAGCTCGGCCTGACGTCCGTCAGCTACAAGTACAACCTCTCGAAGGAAGAGCTCTTCCACGAGGCGATCGCCAACGACCGCGGCCGCGTGGAGCAGGGGGGACCGAGCGACCAGCAGAAGGCCTACGCGACCAAGCTCGGCGTGCAGGGACCGCTCGTCTACTACACCGACCCGGACTGCACCGGGCGCCGGGTGAAGGACACGTACGCGGCGGCGTGGCCGGAGATGAAGGACAAGGTCTGGTTCAAGAACGACCTCCAGCCCTACGACCCCGAGAAGTACGAGGCCCTGCGCAAGCGCGTGGTCGACCACCTGAACGCGAAGCAGGCGTCGCTGTACGTCAAGGACGTGTTCGTCGGGTCCGACCCGCTGTACTCGCTGCCGTACCGCTTCGTCGGCGAGTACGCCACGCACGCGTTCTTCGCGCACAACATGTTCCCGAAGGACGTGCAGGGCGTGCGCGACGTCGAGGCGCGCCGCTGGACGATGCTGAACGCCCCGTCGTTCGTCTGCGAGCCCGAGCGCGACGGCAGCCGCTCCGAGGCCGCGATCATCATCGACTTCAAGAACAAGATCTGCCTGGTCGCCGGCCGCGCCGACTACAACGGCGTCGTGAAGAAGACCATCTTCACGGTGATGAACTTCCTGCTGCCGAACGACGGCTACCTGTCGATGCACTGCTCCGCCAACGTGGGCGAGCGCGGCGACGGCGCGGTCCTGTTCGGCCTGTCGGGCACCGGCAAGACGACCCTGTCGGCCGACCCCGACCGCAAGCTGATCGGTGACGACGAGACGGCGTGGACGCAGGACGGCCTCTCGAACCTCGAGGACGGCTGCTACGCCAAGCTGATCGACCTCGACAAGCAGGCCGAGCCCGTGATCGCGGCGGCGCTGTCCATGCCGGGCACGATCGTCGAGAACGTCCCGCCGCTGCCGGGCAAGCGGATGGACGAGTGCGACCCGCAGGACCTCGACCTGGCCGACCGCTCGATCACCGAGAACACCCGCTTCTCGTACCCGCTGTCCGCGAACCCCCACGTGGCCGAGGGCGCGCGCGGGCCGCACCCCGAGACCATCGTGCTGCTGACCGCGGACGCCTTCGGCGTGCTCCCGCCGGTGGCGATTCTCGAGGGCCGCGACGTCATGTACCACTTCGTGTCGGGCTTCACCTCGAAGCTCGCCGGCACCGAGGTCGGCGTGACCGAGCCGCAGGCCGCGTTCAGCGCCTGCTTCGGCGCGCCCTTCATGGCGCACTTCCCCTCGGTCTACGCGGAGCTGCTGCGCGAGAAGATGGAGCAGCACGACGCCCGCTGCGTGCTGCTGAACACCGGCTGGAGCGGCGGCCCGTACGGCACCGGCAAGCGCATCTCGATCGGCCACACCCGCGCGCTGCTGAACGCGGCGCTGCGCGGCGACCTCGACGAGGGCAAGGTCGAGTACGAGCTGCACCCCGTCTTCAACCTGCGCATGCCGAAGTCGTGCCCGGACGTGCCCGCCGAGATCCTGAACCCGCGCAACACCTGGGCGGACAAGGACGCCTACGACCGCCAGGCGGGCAAGCTGCGCGACATGTTCCGCAAGAACTTCGAGGACAAGAAGTTCGGCGAGCTGGGCATCGACCCCGTCATCTGACCCGGCCGGCCCGGCCCGACACGGCCCGAGCGGCGGCCCGTCTCCCCGGAGGCGGGCCGCGCGCGTTTGCGGGGCGATGCGGCGACCGCCTGGGGGCGCGCGGGTCGCTGCGCTACGCTGGTCGGGCCCGCGGGCGGAGGAACGCGACGTGTCCAGCGAGAGGGAGCGCACCGCGCTGATCACCGGCGGCGCGCGCGGCATCGGCCGCGCGATCGCCGAGAGCCTGGCCGCGGACGGCTGGTCGGTCGCGGTCTGCTACCGCACGAGCCGCGCGGACGGCGAGGCGTTCGTCGAGGCGGCGCGCGCCGCCGGGGCGCGCGCCCTGGCGGTCGAGGCGGACGTGTCGGACCCCGCGGCCTGCGAGCGCCTCGTCGAGCGCGTGCGCGCCGAGCTCGGCCCGGTGGACGCCCTGGTCAACTGCGCCGGGCCGTACCACCGGCGGCCGCTCCTGGAGGAGACGCTCGAGGGCTGGCACGCGATGTTCGACAACAACCTGCACCCGGTCTTCTACCTCGCGCGCCTCGTGGCCCCGGACATGCGGTCGCGCGGCTGGGGGCGCATCCTGACGTTCAGCCTGGCGAACGCCGACCGCCTGCAGGCGCAGCCGTTCGTGACGGCGCACTCGATCGCCAAGTCGGCCCTGCTGGTGCTGACGCGGACGCTCGCGCAGGTCCTCGGTCCCGACGGCGTCACCGTGAACGCCCTGTCGCCGGGGTTCATCGACAGCGGCAGCGCGGCGTCCCGGGAGCACGCCGCCATGGCGGCGAGGATCCCCGCGGGCTACGTCGGCGCCCTGGACGACGCCGTCGCCGCCGCGCGCTTCCTGCTGTCCGACGAGGCGCGCTACGTGAACGGCGCGAACCTCCAGGTCAGCGGAGGCTGGGGGGTCTAGGGGCGTGCGGTCGCGCGGGCAGGTCGCGGCGGCCGTGGGGACGGCGCTCGCCCTCCCGCTCGGCGAGGTGCTGTGGACGCGCCAGCACGCGGCGCCGCTCTCCGCCGAGCTGTCGGACGAGCTCGCCGTGGCGGCCGTGCTGCTCGTGGGCGCGGGGGCCGCGGCCCGCGGCGGCGCCGGGGGACGGCGCGTGCTCGCGCTGGCGTGGGGGGTCGTCCTGGGCCGTGCGGCCGCGCGCTGGGCGTCCAGCGGGGGGGCGTCCGGCGTCGGGCTCGCCTTCGACGCGGCGCTGACCGGGGTCGCGCTGGTCGCCGGGTGGCGCGCGCTCGTCGCCCGCGACCCGTGGGTGGAGCCGCGCGTCGCCGCCGCCGCGGAGCCGGGCGTGATCGCCGTCGACGGCCACCTGGTGCGCGGCCAGGCCTTCGGCGAGGTCTGCGGCGTGTGCGGCGGGGACGCGGCGTACCTGGAGGAGTTCGACGCCTCCGCGTGCCCCCGCTGCGACCGCTGGGTCCACGGGACGTGCGGCGGCAGCCCGGACTGTCCGTTCTGCGGCGCGCGCCCCGCCAGCCCCATGGCGTGGGTCCGCGCGGCGGACGCGCGCGGCCGCGCCCCCGCGGTCCCGTAGGGCCCGTCGCTCAGCGCCGGCGCAGCGCGATCGAGAGCCCGTAGGTGGGGGCGTCGGAGGCGCAGAACACCGAGTGCATCGCGGTGCGCCGCAGGCCGGCGTTGGGCAGCACGATGGCGTCCCCGGGCTCGAGCACCCAGGCGTGCCCGGCGTCGGCGAGCAGGCCGGTGAACTCCGGCCCCTGGTTCACGAGCTGCGCGAGCCGACCGCAGCCCGGCAGGCCCAGCTCGCGCACGAGCCGGTCGTCGCGCCGCAGCAGGCGCCCCAGGTTGTTCCAGCTGAGGCGGTCGGCGAACACGGCCTCCTCGATCCACGGGAAGTCGCCGCCGTCGAGGTTCTCGGCGAACTCGCGGACGCGCCCGGCCAGGTCCCCGATCGAGAGCGCGAGCCAGGCGGTGCACCCCGCCAGCTGGACGTACAGCACGCCGAGCTGGCGCTCGTCCTCGGCCTCGTCGAACGCGTCGTGGTGGAACAGCGCCCCGCCCTCCGGCGCGTTCCAGTACGCGATGTGCTGGGTGAAGAGCAGCGGCACGCCCGCCAGCCCCTCGAGCTGTCCGCGCAGCTCGTCGGCCGCGTGCACGCGCGCGCAGCCGGGCAGCACCCGCTCGGCCAGCTCGTGGACGAGCCGCAGCCGGAGGCGGTCGGGGCTGGCGTCGTCGTCGCCCTCCCGTCCGAACGCGACCCGGACGCGCGCCGACTCGTCCGCGGGGTGCGTGGACAGCCGCGCCGCCTTGATCCACAGGTCGTCGACCTCCTCGCCCCAGGCGACGCCGACCCGCGCCAGGTCCCGCTCGGGGTCCGCGAGCTCCGGCGCGTCCGGCAGCAGCCGGAACGGCGGGTCGAGCTCGTCGCCGAGTCCCTCGAGCCACCCCGCGAGCCCCGCGCCCCGGCGCAGCGCGCGGTAGGGCGCGAACGCGAGGCTCTCCTCGGCCGAGCCCGGCTCGATCCCGCGCCCCAGGGCCCCGGGCAGCACCACGGGCCGGCACGCGCGCCAGCGCCCGGCCAGCGCCTCGGGACGCGCGACGCCCTCGACCCCGAGGACCGCGAGGTTCCCGTGCCACGCCCCCCGCCGGCGCAGCGTGACGCGCCGGTGGG